>CAZUVO010000050.1:0-21948 GCA_964623955.1 uncultured Rhizobiaceae bacterium | reverse complement strand
AACAAACCGACGACCGCCGAGATCGCCGCCTGTCGGCCGTTTCTGGAGAGTGAAATCGCCGCGATGACGAAGCTCCGCGTCATTCTCGCGCTGGGTGGCATCGCCCACCAGTCGGTGCTGCGCACCCTCGGCCGCAAGGCGGCGGCCCATAAATTCGCCCACCGCGCCGAGCACGAGCTTTCGGACGGCCTCATCATGATCGACAGCTATCACTGCTCGCGCCTCAACACCAATACGGGCCGCCTGACCGAGGCCATGTTCCACCAAGTGTTCGACGATATTCGCGCGCGCCTCGACGCGGCGCGCTAGGCGCTAATTTTCGGCGCGCATCAAGCGCTGCTTGTTGCGCTTCCAGTCGCGCTCCTTCTCCGCCTGCCGCTTGTCATATTTGCGTTTGCCGCTCGCCAGGGCGATTTCGACCTTGGCGCGGCCGCGTTCGTTGAAATAGAGGCTGAGCGGCACCAGGGTCATGCCGCCGCGCCTGAGACTGCCGATCAGCTTGCGGATTTCGCGTTTCTTGAGCAGCAGCTTGCGGGCACGGGTCGGCGCATGGTTGAAGCGCCCGCCAGCGTCATATTCGGCGATATGGGCGTTGATCAGATAGATCTCGCCGCCGCGCTCCACCGCATAGGCCTCGCCCATGCTGGCGCGGCCCTGACGCAGGGACTTCACCTCGGTTCCGGTCAGCGCAATACCGGCCTCGAACCTCTCGGCAATATGATAATTGTGCCACGCCTTGCGGTTCTGAGCGACGATCTTGCGGCCATCGTTTTTCTCTGCCGCCATCTTATGTATGAGCGCGGTTTACGCCGCCGCATCCTTCAACAAATCGAGTGCGCGGAGCGTCGTTTCGATCCGCTGCTTGCTGGCGGCGGCCGGCTGACACAAGGGCAAGCGCATCTCGGAGCTGCATTTGCCCAGCAGATAGGCGGCATATTTGGCCGGTATCGGGCTGGACTCGCAAAACAGAACATCATGCAACGGCATCAAGCGGGTATGCAGTTCCAACGCTTGCGCAGCGTCACCGGCTTTCCACGCGGCATAAAACTCGGCACAGGCGCGCGGCGCGATATTGGCCGTGACCGATATGCAGCCATGTCCGCCCTGGGCGAGGAAAGCCAGCACGGTGCCATCTTCCCCCGACATCTGATTGAAATCGCCGGGAATCGCCATGCGGGTCAAGGTCGGTCGGGTGAGATCGGCGGTGGCATCCTTGACGCCGGCGATATTGGGCAATTCCGCCAGGCGGGCCATGGTTTCGGTGGTCATGTTCACCACGCTGCGCCCGGGAATATTGTAAATATACTGCGGAATCGCGACCGCATCCTGCACCGCCTTGAAATGCTGATACATGCCCTCCTGGGTCGGCTTGTTGTAATAGGGCATGACCAGCAGCGCCGCGTCGGCACCCGCTTCCTTGGCATGGCGGGTCAAGGCGATGGCTTCCTCGGTGCTGTTCGAACCCGTGCCGGCAAGCACCGGCACCCGTCCTTTCGCCACTTCAATGCAGATCTCGGTAACCCGCATATGCTCTTCATGGCTGAGGGTCGGCGATTCACCGGTGGTGCCGCAGGGCAGCAATCCGTTGACGCCCTCGGCGATTTGCCACTCGACAAAGGCGCGAAACGCCTCTTCATCGACCCCGCCGTCACGCATCGGCGTAATCAAAGCCGTGACATATCCTTCCAACATCACCTTCTCCGCACGCATTTCGTTAACAATTTAGCAAGCATAATTTGACGTTATCCTGATCACAAGGCCGACGCCAACCGGCTTGCGGCGGAATATGGGCTCAGCCTAAGATCGCGGCCTGCCGGAAACCGAAGACAGCTGACCCAATCGGAAGGGCATTTGTGCGCAAATTTCTTCCCCTGATCCTGGCGAGCGCGGTGTTATGGGCCGGCGCGTTCCTGCCCATGGCGCAAGCGGAAATCCTGCTGCCGCCGCCGGTTTCCGGTAAGGACACGAAATTGCTCGCCACCGCCTTCAAAGAGGCGGAGCGCGGCCGCTGGTCCGCCGCCCACCGCATCGCCGCCCGGGCGAATGACCCGCTCGGCGCCAAGATATTGCGCTGGATGGACTATTCAAGACCGCATAATTATGCCGCGTTCGACGATATTTCCGGGTTCATCGCCGCCAATTCGGATTGGCCGCGCCAGCGTCAACTCGAATCAGGCGCCGAAACCTCGATGCTGTCGGTTTCCGACAATGACCATGTGCGGGCCTGGTTCCGCTGGCGCGACCCGATCAGCCGAGACGGGCGCCTGCGCTTTGCCGATGCGCTAATCGACGCCGGCGACAAAGTGCGCGCGGCGAAATTCATTCGTCTGGCCTGGGTGGAAAATAATTTTTCCGGCAAAGACCTGAAGCTTATCCACCGCCGCTACAAGAAGTTCCTCCGCCAGGAAGACCATATCGCGCGCCTCGACCGGCTGGTGTGGGACAATCGCCAGCGCGATGCGCGGCGCATGTTCCGCTATGTTGACAAAGGCCAGCAGGCCCTCGCCCAGGCGCGCATGGCGCTTCGCTCCTTCGCCGGCGGCGTCGATGGCGCCATCGCCCGGGTGCCGGATGAGCTGGTCGAAACGGCGGGACTTATGTATGAGCGTCTGCGCTGGCGGCGGCGCAAAGGGCGCGACGAGGATGCGCGGGAGATATTGTTCGCGGCGCCGGAAGATCTGGGCCGGCCGAAATTATGGTGGCGCGAGCGCGTCATCCAGGCCCGCAAGACGCTCAATCGGGGTCTGGTGACCGACGCCTACCGCCTCGCCAGCCAACATGGACAGATCGACAGCTCGAGCTTCGCCGAAGCCGAATGGCTGGCCGGCTGGATCGCGCTCAGATTTCTCGGCGAAAACGAGGCCGCGTTCGGCCATTTCACCCGCCTCTATGATGCGGTGTTCATGCCCATTAGCCGCGCTCGCGCCGCCTATTGGGCCGGCCGCGCCGCCGAGGCGATGGAAGACCCGGAGGGCGCCGCGCTGTGGTTCGCCCTGGCGGCGCAATATCCCGGCGCCTATTACGGCCAGCTTGCCGCAGCGCGAATCAGCGGCGATCACGCACTGCTGTTCGCCAGAGAGCGGCGCGGCACGGCGGGAAGCCGCCCGCCGGTCATCGCCGAGCATGAGATGTTCGCGGTCATCCGGCTGCTGGATTATCTCGGCAAGGACAGGCTCGCCGGCGTCTTTTCCAGCCGCCTGGTGGAGATATCCAAGGGCCCGGCCGATTACGCCCTGATCGCCAAATTCGCCCATTCCCTCGGCCGCCACGATCTCGCCATTCGCTCGGCGAAACAGGCGACACGCGACGGCTACGTTTCGAACGAGAGGATTTTTCCCGTCGTCGAGATCCCCTTCGCCTATCCCAACGACGAACTCGAACACGCCCTTGTGCTTGCGCTGACGCGCCAGGAAAGCCTGTTCGACAAGGACGCGTCCAGCCATGCCGGCGCGCGCGGACTGATGCAGCTCATGCCGGCCACGGCGCGCACCGTCTCGCGCTGGGTTCGCCTGCCCTACGCCAAATACAAGCTCACTCAGGCCACCTATAATGTGAAGCTCGGCAGCACCTATCTCGCCGAGATGATCGACAAATATGACGGCTCCTACATTCTTGCCCTCGCCGCCTACAATGCGGGCCCGAGCAATGTACGCCGCTGGCTGCGCGACAATGGCGATCCGCGCCACGATCCCGGTGTCGATCTGGTCGACTGGATCGAACTGATCACAATTCCGGAAACGCGAAATTACGTTCAGCGGGTCTTGGAGGGGCTGCAGGTCTATCGTTGGCAATTGGGCGCCGAAGTCGTTGCGGTCAGTCTCGAACGGGATTTGGCGCGCGGCGTATCGGCTCGGGTGCTCGCCAGCCGGTGCACCGCACCGGATGCCAATATCGCGATCGCGGTGGCGGATTTGGCGGCGCATTGCTGAGCCGGGCGCGCCACACCGGGCCGGCGCGGCGCTTGGCGCTTTGCCGGCGGAGGTGTAGATTATTTGCAACGGGGAGTTGGAGTCGCATTGCGGGCGCAAGTGAAGGTGTGATGACCATGCGTACGAAACGACAATTGCCGCGATTGCTTGCCGTTTTTTTGGCTGGCTTCGGTTTTCTTGATCCCGTTCGACGCCATTCCGGCTGCCGCGGACGATGCACAAGAAGAGGGTGTGACGATCCACGTCTCGGACGTCGAGTTCGAGGAAGCGGGCCGCCACGGTCAATTTACCTACACGCGGGAATTTCACGACCTTGACGGGCATGGTGCCAAATTGCGCCATGGCCGGGTTTGCTATAGCAGCGGCGGGTGCATCTCCGCGCCGGTCGATTATGTCGTCGAGCCGGGCGGCGTGTTGAAGCAGGAAGGCCAGCTTCTTATGCCCATGGCGCCATCCCAAACTTTCGATTTCACCTATACCGGCGAGAATGGCGAGGGCGACGATATTACCGTCAAGGTGCGGATCTTGGTGGTCGGGGACCAGCTGGAACTTCAGGAATCGGAATAATTCGGAGGCTGAATTGAAGCCGCCGTGCAGTCGTTCCCGCGCGCTTGCCGAAGGCGTAACTGCGATGAGAGGTGCCGCGAATGGCAACTTCGCCGCAATTGTCTAGCCGCCACGCCGATGGCGATGGCCTGGCGTTGCCGAACTATGGCGATGTGCGCGCCGCGGCGGAGCGGCTCGCCGGCATCGCAGTGCGCACGCCGCTCCTCGAATCGCCCTGGCTCAGCGAACGCATCGGCGGGCGTCTGCTGGTCAAGGCAGAGCCACTGCAGCGCACCGGCGCGTTCAAATTCCGCGGCGCCTATAACTGCATCAGCCAACTCACCGCCGAGCAACGCGCCAAAGGCGTGATCGCTTATTCCTCGGGCAATCATGCACGTGCCGTGGCTGCTGCCGCCCGCATGCTGGACGCGCCGGCCACGATCGTCATGCCCCAGGATGCGCCGGCGGTGAAACTTGCCGGTACCCGGCAAGAGGGCGCCGACATCATCAGCTATGACCGGGCAACGGAGGATCGTGCGGCGATCGCCGAAGACCTCGCGGCGGAAAAGGGCTGGGCGCTGATACGTCCCTATGAGGACCATTTCGTCATTGCGGGCCAAGGCACGGTGGGGTTGGAAATCGCCGCCGAGTGCCGGGTGCGCGGGATCGATCCCAATGTCGTCGTGGTGCCGGCCGGCGGCGGCGGTCTGATGGCGGGCTGCGCGCTGGCGCTCAGCGCCGAGCTGCCGGCGGCGGCGCTCTACACCGCCGAGCCCAAAGCCTATGACGATCATGCGCGCTCCTTCGCGGCCGGCGAAAGAGTATCGGTGGAAGATATGAGCGCCGCCACACTGTGCGACGCGCTGCTTCCCGAACAGCCCGGCGAGCGGACCTTCGCAATCAATTCCCGGCGCGTCATGGGCGGCGTGACGGCGGATGACGATGCCGTCCTCAGCGCCATGGCGGCCGCCTTTCATCACCTCAAGCTGGTGGTCGAGCCAGGCGGCGCGGCGGCGCTCGCGGCGGTGCTGAGCGGCGCCCTGGAGACCAAGGGCAAGACCGTTATCGTCGTCGCTTCCGGCGGCAATGTCGATCCGCAAATCTTCCGCCAGGCGCTGGAGGAGAACGAGAATGCTTGGTAGGCCCATCGCGGCAGTGATCGCCTTGGCCCTGCTGTGCCTCGTGCCGGCCTTCGCCGCCTCGGCGCAATCCCTGCCGCCGCATCTGGCCGAGAGCATTGCCCAGGCGGCGGAACAGGGCCGGCTTCACGAGGCGTCGCTCGGCGACATCATCGACGACCGCCGGCGGACCGCCAACCGGCAGTTGGAAACGGCGGTGGTCGCCGCGATCAGTCAGAGCCCGGGATTGTTCGCTGAAATCATGCGCGAGGCGCACCGTCAGGCGCCAGAATCCCGCGTCAGCCTCGATGCCACCATATCGGGGATGTTTCCCGGCTTCGCCGGCGCTCTGCCCGGCCCTTCCGAAACTCCCCAACCGCGCCAAGCCGCGCGGGAAGCGCCGCGCGCCCGCCCGGTCATCGACGCGCGGGCGCAGGTCATTCCCGGCGTGCCGCCACCCGACGAACGCCCGCACAATTGGCCGATCCTGCCGAAAGAGGGCGGCATCGACGGCTATGCCGATATCGACCCGCTCGAAGGCCTGAACAAGGTTTTCTTCTACGCCAACGGCGCGCTGGACTTTCTCATTTTCGAGCCGCTCGCACGGACCTACCGCTACGTGACGCCCGAGGTGGCCCGCGATGCCCTCGGCCGCGCCTTCGACAATCTCTCGTCACCGATCATATTCGCCAATGATTTGCTGCAATTGCGCTTCCACCGTGCCGCGACGACCTTCTCGCGCTTCGTCATCAACAGCACGGTCGGCGTGTTGGGCTTGTTCGACGTTGCCGCCGAGCTTGGCCTAAAGCGGCACGAAGCCGATTTCGGGCAGACGCTGCACGCCATGGGCGTCGGCGACGGCGTCTATCTGGTGCTGCCCTTCTTCGGCCCGACAACGGCGCGCGATGCCGTCGGCTTGGGCATCGACGGTCTCCTCGACCCGCGCAGTTGGTTCCTGAATTCAACCACCCGTCTCGCTCTCTATGCCAGCGAGGGTGTGGTGCGCCGCGAGCAGGTGATCGAAGCGGTGGACTTCATGCTGGAGCACACCGACAGCACCTATGAAGCGGTGCGCGCCTGGACCTATCAGCAGCGCCAGTTCGAACTTACCGGCGAATGCGAGCGCGAGACGCGTATCATCTGCCCCGCGATCGCAGGATCTCTCCGCTAGAGCATTTCACGTTCACTTGCGTTCACGCGCACTGCTCTAGCTTTTTTAATTCAAGCAAATGCGTCGTCGCAGGTGAATCCACCTGCTCGGGATTTGCTCTTGTCCGTTCAAGCAAATGCGTCGTCGCAGGTGAATCCACCTGCTCGGGATTTGCTCTAAAGCGGCTCGACACCGCCGGGGTAGCAGAAGGAAGAGGCCGGCGAATAGAAGCCGAAGGTGATTTCGAGCGGGTCGGCCGGGCGCAGCGTGTTGACTGGGTGATCGGGGGCGAGAAATTCGAAAGAGAGTATCTCGAAATCCTCGACGGTATCCCCGACATAGGCGTAGCGACCGCTCTCCAGCACGCCGCCGGGCTGGATGATATAGCGCAGATGGCCGCGCGCCGGCTCACCGAGCGCCTCGGAGACCCGGGCCCGGGTACGGAACAGATGGGTACCGTCGCCGTCCCAGGTGTTGGCTGTCAGCACGCCGTCGGCGATGGAAAGCTCGGTCTTGCCGGCTTCGGCGGGGATACCGCGCTCCGCGGCATAGGCCCGCATGCCGGAATTGGAATTGTAATAATGGGTCCAGAAGCGCCCCGGCGTGTCGCCATCCACGTTCAAGCCGTCAAGGTCGAGCCCCATATAGGTCAGCGAATAGGCGCCGAAATGGGAGGTTTGGGCGTCGGTGTCGACGACATATTGGTTGATATAGATGGCCTTGTCCTGGGCCGGCGTGAGGCCGGCGGGCAGCAAAGCGGCCGCAGCCGCCGGATCGGCCGGCACCCAGCAGAAATAGAGCATGCGTGCCTTGGTGACGAGCTGAGGCGGTAGCAGTTCCTGAGCCATGATTTTCTCCCCGTTGCGTTCGTGCGGCTTCGCCGCTTAACGCCATCATAAGCCGGGCGCCGCGCCGAGGTGAAGTTTCACGTGAAAAAATAAGGCGCGAGGCCGAGATGATTTTCGTCGATCACCAGACGGCGGTTGAGCGGCGGGAAGGCACGGCGGTTGCACTCCAAACGGTCGCAGAGGCGGCAATTGACGCCGATCTTAAGCGCCGAATCCGGATCTGCCGGCAGCTTGCCGTCGGCATAGACCATCTGCCCCGCATGGCCCGCCTCGCAGCCGATGGCAACGACGAATTGCTGCGCCGGCACGCGGTAGCCGCCGCCCGGCCGCGCAACCAGACGGGAGACGGTGAAAAAGGTCGAGCCGTCGGGCATCTGCACGAACTCGGTGCGGGTTTCGCCGGGCGTGCGGAAGGCGCGGTGCACCCCCCAGCGCGGGCAAAGGCCGCCGAAGCGGGCAAAGTGGAAGCCGTTGGCGCTGAGCCGGCGCGAGACGTTGCCGGCGCAATCCATGCGGACGAAAAAGAGCGGCACCCCCTTATCGCCGGGGCGCTGCAGGCTGGTGAGGCGGTTGCACACCTGTTCGTAATCGGCGCCGAAGCGCCGCGCCAGAAGATCGATATCGTAGCGTAGCGCCTTCACCGCCTCGTGGAAGCGGGCATAGGGCATCATCACCGCGCCGGCCATGTAATTGGCAAGCGCGATGCGCAGAAGCCGCTTGGTCTCGCCGCCTTCGAGCCCGGAATTATCGACGATTTCGTCGAACAGTTCCGTCCGATCCAGCAGCGCAATCTGATAGGCAAGTTGGTGGCAGCGGCTTTCCGGCGAGAGAATTTCCGACAGCATCACCCGCCGGCCATGGCGGTCATAGCGCCTGAGCGTATCCTCCATCACATCGAACGGCAGCACCCGCACCTTGATGCCATGGGTGCCGAGCAGATAGGCGCGCAAGCTTTCGTAGAGCGCCTCCTTGTCGAGCTTGGCATCGCTCCAGAGCTGTTCTGCGGCTTCTTCGAGGTCGGGGAAATAATTGTCACGCGCTTGGATGAAATCCTGCACATCCTCGCCCGCCAGTCGAAGCGCCGCGACGCTCTCGACCTTTTCCGTCCCCTCCAGGCCTTCCGCCAGATTGAGCGCATTGTCGACCAGCTCGCGATAGGCACGGAAGAGGGCAAACACCGCCTCGCCGCCGACCGGGCTCGCCGCCGCCAAATCCTGGATATCCTGGTGGGTCACACCGCTCTTGGCGAACAGCGGATCACCGAAGGCTTCCTTGAGCTGCGCCGCGACCCGCGCCTCGTCATCGACGGCGAAGCGCTGCAGATCGATATCGTAGGTTTGCCCGAGCTTGAGCAGCAATTGCACGGTCACCGGGCGCTGATTGCGCTCGATAAGATTGAGATAGCTGGTCGAAATGGCCAATTGCTCGGCCATCTGGCTTTGCGTCAGACCGCGCTCAAGGCGCATCCGCCTGAGACGCGGCCCGACCATGACTTTGCGTTCCGCCATGGGAGATGCTCCAAACCGTTGTCCACCGCCAAGTGGCGATTTACAGCATTATTCCGCAGCGCACAAAAATTTACAAGATTTACAAATTGACTTTTGATAATCTACTAACCCTTACAGAATAACATTTTTAATTTCAACGACTTATGGACAAAAGCGCTGCAACGGCAGAGAATCACAACAAGTTGCAGCGCGGCATGAGAAAGGAAGCAAACGATGCCGCAAAGCCAAGGAACGGACAAAGAGCCAATGGAACTGACCGCAGGCATAGAGATCACAGGCGAGATGGCGCCGGGGTTTGAGGAAATCCTCAGCGCCGAGGCGGTGCATTTCGTCGCCGGGCTTGAGCGCCGCTATGGCGCAGAGCGCAAGCGCCTGATTGCCGCCCGCGCCGAATTTCAAGCGCGCCTCGATGCCGGCGAAAATCCGCGATTCCTGCCGGAGACGGAGGATGTCCGCAACGGCAACTGGAAAGTGGCCCGCGTGCCGGCGGATTTACAGGACCGGCGCGTCGAGATCACCGGCCCGGTGGACCGCAAGATGGTCATCAACGCGCTCAATTCCGGCGCCCGCATGTTCATGGCCGATTTCGAGGATTCCGCCGCGCCGACCTGGGATCTGATGATCAACGGCCAGATCAATCTGCGCGATGCGGCACGCCGCGAGATCGCATTCACCGACCCGAACAGCGGCAAGGATTATGCCCTAGGTGAGAATGTCGCCACTTTGATCGTCCGCCCGCGCGGCTGGCACCTCGAAGAAGCGCATATCCTCGTCGACGGCGCGCCCGCCTCGGCATCGCTGGTCGATTTCGGCCTCTTCTTCTTTCACAACGCCAAGCAGCAGTTGGCGCGCGGCACCGGCCCCTATTTCTATCTGCCGAAAATGGAAAACCATCTCGAAGCGCGTTTGTGGAACGACGTATTCGTTCATGCCCAAGAGGCGCTTGGCCTGCCCAGGGGCACCATCAAGGCGACGGTTCTCATCGAGACGATCACCGCCGCCTTCGAGATGGACGAAATTCTCTACGAGCTGCGCGATCACATCGCCGGCCTCAATTGCGGCCGCTGGGACTATATCTTCAGCGTCATCAAGAAGTTCCGCAATCGCCCGGAATTGGTTCTGCCGGACCGCGGCGATGTCGGCATGACCCAGCCGCTGATGCGCGCCTATAGCCGGCTCCTGATCCAGACCTGTCACCGCCGCGGGGCGCACGCGATGGGCGGCATGGCGGCGCAAATTCCGATCAAGGGCGATGCGCAGGCCAACGACGCAGCCACTGCCAAAGTGCGCGGCGACAAAGAGCGCGAAGCCGGCGACGGCCATGACGGCACCTGGGTTGCTCATCCCGGCCAGGTGCCGGTGGCGATGGAAGTGTTCGACCGGCTGATGCCCGACGCCAACCAGGTCGGCCGCACGCTCGACAATCTGGTCGTCACCGAAGGCGATCTGTTGCAACTGCCGGAAGGCAAGATCACCGAGGCGGGTCTGCGCGGCAATATCAGCGTCGGCATTCAATATATCGAATCCTGGCTGCGCGGGCAGGGCTGCGTGCCGCTCTACAATCTCATGGAAGACGCCGCGACCGCCGAGATAAGCCGCGCCCAGGTATGGCAATGGCTGAAACATGGCGCCCGCTTCGAGGACGGTCGGGTGATCGACCGCGCTTTGTTCGATCAGCTCCTCGAAGAGGAAGTCGCCAATCTCAAACAAGAACTTGGCGAAGAACGCTTCGCCGGCGGACGCTTCGAGGACGCCATCAAGCTGTTCGCGGAGCTCTCCACCGCAGATGCATTCGAAGAATTTTTGACCTTGCCGGCATACGGCCTCCTCACTCAAGACGAGGCCCGCGCCGGCTGAATCCACGGAGAAGAACAATGACCACGCCCACATTCGAGACCCTGATACCGAACGCCCCCGCAGGCCGCTTCGACGGCATCGAGCGCAACTATAGCGCTGCCGACGTCAGCCGCCTGCGCGGCTCCATCGACATCAGGCATTCGCTGGCTGAGCATGCCGCCAGCCGGCTGTGGGAACTGGTCAACACCGAACCCCATGTCGCGGCGCTCGGCGCCATGACCGGCGGCCAGGCGGTGCAAATGGTGCGCGCCGGGCTGAAGGCGATTTATCTCTCCGGCTGGCAGGTCGCGGCGGACGCCAACGGCTCCGGCCAGACCTATCCCGACCAGAGCCTCTATCCGGCGGATAGCGGCCCGGCGCTGGCGAGCCGCATCAACAAGGCCCTGCTGCGTGCCGATCAGGTCCAGCATATGGAACGCACGGACGGCGCGGAGGACGATATCAACTGGCTCGCGCCGATCGTCGCCGATGCGGAAGCCGGCTTCGGCGGCCCGCTCAACGCCTTCGAGATCATGAAGGGCTATATCGAAGCCGGCGTCGGCGGTGTGCATTTCGAGGACCAGCTCGCCTCCGAGAAGAAATGCGGCCATATGGGCGGCAAGGTGCTCATCCCCACCGCGGCGCATATCCGCAATCTGAACGCGGCGCGTCTCGCTGCCGATGTCAGCGGCGTCACGACCCTGATCGTCTGCCGTACCGACGCCGACAGCGCGCAATTGCTGACCAGCGACGTCGACGAGCGCGATCGTCCCTTCATCAGCGGCGAGCGCACGGCCGAGGGCTTCTATCGCCTGCGCGACGATGAGGGCATGGCGCGCTGCGTCGCGCGCAGCCTCGCCTATGCGCCGCATGCCGACCTCATCTGGATGGAGACCTCGCGGCCTAACCTCGAGCAGGCGAAAACCTTCGCCGAGGCGATTCACAAGGTCTATCCGGATAAGCTGCTTTCCTACAATTGCTCGCCGAGCTTCAACTGGCGCGCCAATCTCGACGAAGCGGATATCGCCCGCTTCCAGCGCGAGATCGGCGCCATGGGCTACAAGTTCCAGTTCGTCACTCTGGCCGGCTTCCACAGCCTCAATCACGGCATGTTCGAACTCGCCAGCGATTATCGCGATCGCGGCATGGCGGCCTATTCGGAACTGCAGCAGGCGGAATTCGATTCCGAGAGCGAAGGCTACACCGCGACGCGCCACCAGCGCGAGGCGGGCACGAGCTATTTCGATGCGGTCAGCATGGCGATCAGCGGCGGCGCGTCGTCGACCACTGCGATGGCCGGGTCGACCGAGACAGGCCAGTTCCACGACACCGAGCAATCCTCCGAGGCCGCGTGAACCGGCGCGGCGACGTCAGGCGACAAATGGGAGACATAAGAACATGGGAGATACCAAGTGAACGTGAAGGCGGCGTAAGGCACCCCTGACTTTGCCGCGGCGGGCTCGATGAGCCCGACTTCATGAGGGCGGACCGGCTCTAAGGTCCGCCCTGCGACCCCCCTCTCCGGCTCCTAGTGAGCCGGATTTTTTTTGCATCAGTTTCGTGAATTTTCCTCGCTGCGGGCCGGCTAATCCTTCTTTTTATCCTTTTTCTTTTTGCCTTTTTTCTTCTTCTTTTTCTTGTCTTTCTTCTTTTTCTTATCCTTCTCTTCCGCCTCGTCGTCGTCATCCTCTTCGTCGTCGTCGTCTTTCTCGTCCTCTTCGTTCTCGTCCTCGTGTTCGTCCTCGTCCTCACCATCATCATCGTCGTCGTCATCGTCAGCCGTGGCGCTCGCCGACTTTCCGGTCGCCGCATCGACGGCCTTTTTGATCTCTTCGGACGGGTTGGGGCCCTCTCCCTTGTCCTCGCTCCGCGATTCGGTTGCGGATTTCACCGCCTCCTTGATTTGATCGCTCGGATTGGACTGGTCCTTTTGCGGCGCCAGGGCGGGCTCATCGCTCTCCACCGCTGCGTCCGCGGCATCTTCCACAGCATCGTCCACCGTATCGGAAGCGGCTTCCGTGGCAGTGTCGGTGGCTTGATCTTCCGCGCTGCCGGCGGCTTCCGCCGCGCCATCCGCATCGCTGGCCGCATCCACTGCCGCGTCGACGGCGGCATCGACCGCCGCGGCCGCATCATCGACCTGCGGCGCGAGCGCCGCCTCGCCATCGTCCTGGGCAAATTGCAGTCCGATAATCGCCGGCTGGGGCGCGACCGGCTCGAACATCTTCGACGCCTCGGCGGCCGGCGGCGCGGCAACGCCTAAAGCAACGGCGAGCGCTGTGGCGGATATGAAGCTGTTGGCAATGACGCGGCGCGGCATTTTTATCTCCCAAATCCTTATGCGTTTTTCACCTGCGAGGATATCAGGTTAAATTGAGCAATGTTGAAATTTGCCAGAAAATTATGGCGCGTGCGTTGGCTCGCCGCCCTGCTGATTGCCGCATTTATCGCGACGCCGGCGCAATCCATAGAGCCCGCCGAACCATTGGTAGATGCCGCCTGGGCGGCCTCCCATACCGGCCGCGAGAATGTTCGCTTCCTCGATATCCGTGGCGGCGGGGCCGGGGAGTTCCGCGCCGGACATATCCCGGGCGCCGTATTCAGCGACTATTTCCGCGCCGGCTGGCGCGTCACCAGCGCCGATGGTACGCCCGGCATGCTGCCGCCGGTGGCCGATCTCGAACGCCTCATCGGCGGGCTCGGCATTTCCAACCGCAGCCATGTCATCATCGTCGCGCGCGGCTTGAGCGCCGTCGAAATGGCCAGCGCCGCACGCGTTTACTGGACCTTCAAGGTGCTCGGCCATGATGCGGTATCGATCCTCGACGGCGGCATGACGGCCTATCGGGCGTTGCCTGCGCCGCCACAGGAAAGCGGCCCCGCCATGCCCGAGCCGCGCGCGTTCAACGCCTCGTTTCGTCCGGAACTCATCGCCAGTACCGAAGACGTAGCCGAGAGCCAGGTCAAAGGCGAGACGCTTCTAGACCTAAGACCGGAATCGCAATATTCCGGCGCCACCGGGCCCCGTATTCTTCCCCGCACGGGCACGATCCGGGGCGCGCGCAACCTGCCGCTCGACCGTCTGACCAGGGACGGTACATTCAAGACCCCGGCTGCACTCGCCGAGCTGTTCTCCGGCGCGGAGGTGGCGGCGGACGGGCCCGTCACCTGTTTCTGCAATACCGGCCACATGGCGGCACTCGGCTGGTTCGTCGCTTATGAACTTCTCGGCAACAAACAGGCGCGGCTCTATGACGGCTCGATGGCCGCATGGAGCGCCGATCCGGGCCGCGAGATCGTCGCCGGCGAATAGCGTTACTGGCGCGCCGCCGACCAACCTTCCGCATCGGCGAGATAGGCGCGCACTTCTGCGATCGCCGCGGCATCGGCCACGCCCTCTTCCGCCGCCATGGCGAGCAGGGTCTCCATATCGCACAGCACGCTGATGCTCATGCCGAGCTCGTCGAGCGCCGGCTGGGCGGCGTCGGTCATGCGCGCGAACACGAGCGAAGTGTGCGCGACCGTAGCGCCCGCCACACGCAAGGCGTTGGTGAAGAGCACGATACTGGTCGCGGAAGTGATCAAGTCCTCGACCAGCACAATCTTGCGGCCCGCGACCTCACCGCCTTCGATCTGTCCGCCGGTGCCGTGGCTCTTGGGCTGCGGGCGGACATAGACCAGCGGAAGGGCAAGTCGGTCCGCCACCAGAGTGGCGAAGGGCACGCCAGCCGTGACGCCACCGGCGATCATCTCAGCACGTCGTTTGGCCACGTCTGCCGCAAGCGCGTCGGCGATCTGCGTCCGGGCCTCGGCATGGCCGAGGATGAGCCGGCAATTGACATAGATCGGCGCGAGCAAACCAGAGGTGAGACGGAAGGGCGCTTGCGGGCGGATCAGAAAGGCGCCGGCATCAAGCAGCGCGCGCGCAGTGATTTGAGAAGCATTGTCGCTCATGACTTCACTGAATAGTCTAGCCGCATGAACGACGCAACGGACAAAAGGACGCGGGTCTTCTGCGCCCTCGACAATCCCGACCTCGACGCCGTGCGCACCCTCGCGCAATCGATTGCGGGCGCGGTGGACGGGCTCAAGCTGGGCCTCGAATTCTTCACCGCCCAAGGCCCGGACGGCATCCGCGATATCGCCAGCCTCGGCCTGCCGATCTTTCTCGACGTGAAGCTGCACGACATCCCCAACACGGTGGCCGGCGCTATCCGCAGTCTGGCGCCGCTCGCGCCCTATTATCTGACGCTCCATGCCGGCGGCGGTGAGGAGATGCTGCGCGCCGCGCGCGACGCGGCACATGAAGAGGCCGCCCGCCTGGCGCTAGCGCCGCCCCGCCTTCTCGCAGTAACTGTGTTGACCAGCTTGGATGAAGGCGATCTCGCCGCGCAAGGTATCGTCGGCACGACGGGCGAACAGGTAGTGCGCCTCGCCGAATTAGCACGCCGCGCCGGAATCGACGGCATTGTCTCCAGCCCGCGCGAGATCCAGGCGATCCGCGCCGCCTGCGGCGAGGGTTTCGATATCGTCGTGCCCGGCATCCGCCCCGGCGGTGATGACACGCAGGACCAAAAGCGCGTGATGACGCCGGGCGAGGCAGTGCACGCCGGCGCCAGCGCGCTTGTCATCGGCCGCCCAATTACCGAAGCGCCGGACCCGGCTCAAGCGGCGGCGGCGATCCGCAAGGAAGTCGATTCCGCCTAAGCCGAGAGGTCGAAGCGCGCGGCAAGAACCCGCTCGGCATCCACGAAACGAGCGTCGGGTACCAAAATGTAATCGGTCTCGAAGGTGGAAAGCGCGAATATCGGAATTTCCGCTTCGGCCAGCGGCTGGGCGATGGAGGCGAGAATACCGGTTTCGCCGAAGGCGAGCGGCCCGGCCACTTTGAAGGCGCGGAGGCCCCGCTCGCCCGCCACCTCGGCCGGCACGGATTGTTCCGCGCAGAGCAGGGAAAGCTCGTCCGCCGTGCGGCAGACCGCCGCCAGTGGGGCGTCGAGCGAAAACCAAGCCGGCAACGGCGCATCCGCATCGAGGCGGACGACGCAAAGGCGTTCGGCCAAAGCCGTCAAGCGCAGTTTCATGCGTCCCGGCCCACGACTTGCGCGATGCTATCGAGCCCATCGGCTTTCAACCGTTCGGCAAGGCTTGCATGAATGTCGCCGATGAGACGTGGGCCGCGATAGATGAAGCCGGTATAGACCTGCAGCAGCGAGGCACCGGCGCGTATGCGCGCATAGGCGTCTTCCGCCGAAGCGATTCCGCCGACACCGATCAGCGGAAGTCGGCCTTCGCTCAACCCATATACCTCGCGCATCATGGCCAAGGCTGGCGCGCGAAGCGGCGCGCCGCTCAAGCCCCCCTGCTCGCCCCGCGCCGGCGAGCGTAGATCGGCGGGGCGCGCTGTCGTCGTGTTGCAGAGGATCAACCCCGCCATACCGAACTCGCGCGCGGCCTTCACGCTCTCCGCCAGCGCCGCGCCTTCCAATTCAGGCGCAAGCTTGAGCAGCAGCGGCACCGGTTTCTCCAACCCCGCCACGGTCTCGGCCATGCGCCCCAGCAGGCGGCGCAAAGCCTCGCCTTCCTGCAAGCTTCTGAGGCCCGGCGTGTTGGGCGAGGACAGGTTGAGCGCGACATAATCCGCAAGCGGCGCCACCCGTTGCAAACAGGTGACGTAATCAGCGGAGAAATCCTCGCTGTCGCGGTTGGCGCCGATATTGATGCCGAGCGGCCCGGCGAGGCCGCGCTCCCGGGCGCGCACCACATTCTGCACAAACAGATCGAGACCGGCGCCGTTGAATCCCATTCTATTGATTAGTGCGCGATCAGCGGTCAAGCGGAAGAGGCGCGGTCGCGGATTGCCCGCTTGCGGCCGAGGCGTCACCGTGCCCGCCTCGACGAACGCGAAACCGAGGCGAAAGAGGCCCGGGAGCGCTGCCGCATCCTTGTCGAAGCCCGCCGCGATGCCGAGCGGCGAGGAAAAATTCAGGCCGCAAACTTTGACATTCAGGGAAGGCGTCGGTGGTGAGTTCGTACCCGGCACGAGGCCGCGGCGCAGCAGCCCAAGCGCCACGCCATGCGCCGTCTCCGGCGGCAGGCAGCGCAACACCCGAGTGCCGATATTAGAAAGGAGAGCCACAATCAGACATCTGCGGAGGGTTCCGGCTGGTCGTTGCCGACATAGGCGCGATTCCAGGTCGGGCTGAGGAGGATTTCGTTGACGCAAACGCTCGCCGGCATGCGGGCGACGAAGAGAATGGCCTCGCCCAGATCCTTGGGCTGGAGCATGAGCGCCTTGAGCCAGGCCGGCGGCGGATCGGCGCGCTTGTCGACGAGCGGCGTCGCCACCTCGGCCGGGCAAATGGCGCAGGCGCGAATGCCGTTGCGGCCGTCCTCCATATTGACGTTGGTAGTCATCGCCATCATCGCACGCTTGGATGCCGTGTAGGCGACGCCGCCGATCGCCGAATCATAGCGTCCCGCCCAGGACGAGATATTGATGATCAGCCCGTCGCGCTGGCGACGCATCTGCGGCAGCACGGCGCCGATGCAATGGAGCGCACCCTTGATGTCGACATCGATGAGATTGTTCCAGCTCTCCGCCTCGTAACCTGCCCAATTGCGGTTGGGTACGTTGATGGCGGCGCTGTTGAGCATGATGTCGAGGCGGCCAAATCGCTCTGCGATGACCTTGCCAAGCGCGAGCACCGCCGGCCCATCGGCAATATCGAGCGGCTCGGCATGGGCCTCGCCGCCGGCATCGCGAATCGTTCCGGCCACCTCTTCCAGTGGCTCGCGGCGGCGGCCCGAAAGAATCACCCGCGCACCGGCGGCGCCAAGCGCCTCCGCACCGGCCGCGCCTATTCCTGAGCCCGAGCCGATGGCCCACACCACTTTTCCTGTCAAATCGCTCACGGCCCACCCGCCTTTCCTTATCCTTCGGTCAGAAAATATAGGCGGCGCGGCGGCGCACCGCCAGAGCCCTCTCCGAGCGCTATTTTCTTGTCGGCGGGGCTGCGCTATATCTGCCCTTCGCCTTTTCAAGCAGGGAGACAAGCAATGGACGACGCGGCCAAAAAAACAGCGCTTAGAATGATTCCTTATGGCATTTACGTACTCACGACGACGACCGATGACGGCGAAGCCGGTGCGGCGACCGTCAATTGGGTGACGCAGACCGCGTTCGACCCGCCGCTCGTGGCGATCGGGGTAAAGACGGATTCGGCGACCTATGACGTGATCAAGAAGTCCGGCAGCTTCGCACTCAACATGCTGGGCAAGGGCCAGCAGGCCATCGCCTTCGCCTTTTTCCGCCCGGCGGAGCTCGACGGCAACAAGCTGAGCGGCGAGCCCTTCACCGCCGGCGAAACCGGCGCGCCGATCCTGGAAAACGCCCAGGCCGCGGTGGAATGCAAGCTGGTCGAAGTCGTGGAGCAGGGCGATCACCATATCGTCGTCGGCGAAGTCGTCGCTGCGGTGGTCCACAAATCGCCCGACGGCCGGCCCGACGAAGCGATCCTCGAGATGAAGGAGCTCGGCGACAACGTCTTCTACGGCGGATAGGAGCATGACCGGTGATCCGCGCCGCCGGTGAGGGCGACCTCAAAGCGATGGTGACGCTCATCAACGCCGCCGCCGAAGCCTATCGCGGCATCATCCCGCCCGACCGCTGGAAGGAGCCCTATATGCCAGCGGCGGAGCTGACGGATGAAATCGCCGCGGGGGTCCGGTTTCAGGTCTATGAGGAGGCGAGCGCGCCCATCGGCGTGATGGGTGTACAGGAGGTGAAGGACGTGACGCTGATCCGCCATGCCTATGTCGACCCCACGGCGCAACGGCGCGGCATCGGCGCGGCCTTGCTGGCGAATTGCCGGGAGCTTGCCGAGCGGCCGCTCCTCATCGGCACCTGGGCCGCCGCCGATTGGGCGATCCGCTTCTACGAAAAGCACGGCTTCCGCGTCACCGGCCCGGCGGAGAAGGAGCGTCTGCTGCGCACCTATTGGACGATCCCCGAGCGCCAGATCGAAACCTCGGTGGTGCTCGCCGATGGGCGCTGGTTCGAGGAGAACCAGGCATGAGAGCGCTGTTGCAACGGGTGTCTTCGGCCGAGGTCGAGGTGAGCGGGCGGGTGATCGGCGAGATCGGCTATGGCCTTCTCGTTCTGATCTGCGCCGTCGAGGGCGATACGGAGGCCGAGGCCGAACTGCTGGCGCGCAAGATTGCCAATCTGCGCATCCTCAGGGACGATCAAGGCAAGATGAACCGCTCGATCACCGATGTCGGCGGCGAAGCGCTGGTGGTGAGCCAGTTCACCCTCGCCGCCGATCTCAGCCGGGGCAACCGGCCCGGCTTCTCGCGCGCCGCCGCGCCGGATGAGGGGCGGGCGCTCTATGAACGCTTCTGCGCCCTCCTCGCCGATGAGGGCATCGCCGTCGCGACCGGTGAATTCGGCGCGGAGATGGCGGTAAGCTTGGTCAATGACGGCCCGGTCACGATTTGGATGGACAGCCGGGACTGGAAAAAGGGAACGAAAGGAACGTAACGCCGATGTTTATTGCGATGAACCGGTTCAAGGTGGCCCCCGGCCGGGAGGGCGATTTCGAGGAGATGTGGCTGAGCCGCGACACCCATCTAAAGGACGTGCCGGGCTTTCAGGAGTTCCACCTCCTCAAGGGGCCGGAGGGCGAGGACCACCGGCTCTATTCGTCCCATTCGGTCTGGGCGTCGAAGGTGGCTTTCGAGGCCTGGACCCAGTCGGACGCCTTCCGCAAGGCGCATCAAGGGGCGAAGCCGAAGGAAGGCATGTATCTCGGGCCGCCCAATTTCGAAGGCTTCGAAGTATTGCAGACCGTCGAGGGAGAAACATCATGAGCAGCGAAGGCATGAAAAGCAGCTATATGACGAACCAGCGCGGGCCGGGCATGCCGGGCATGCGCGGGCTGGATCACTTCGGCCTGACGGTGCCGGATATGGAGCAGGCGGTGGATTTCTTCTGCGACGTGCTGGGCTGCGAGGAGGTCTACAAGCTCGGCACCTTCAAGATCGAGGAAGGCGACTGGATGACCGAGCATATCAATGTCCATCCGCGCGCCGAGATCACCAACATGCGCATGATCCGCCTCGGCAGCGGCAGCAATCTCGAACTGTTCGAATATGAATCGCCGGACAAGCGCCGGGAGCTGCCGAAGAATTCCGACAATGGCGGGCATCATTTCTGTTTCTATGTCGATGATATCTTCGAAGCGGTCGACTATCTGAAGAGCCAGGGGGTGAAGATCCTCGGCGCGCCGTCGCTCAATGCCGGGGCCGAGGCGGGGGAATATTGGTGCTACTTTTTGAGCCCGTGGGGGGCGCAGTTCGAATTGGTGAGCTACCCGGCGGGGCGGGGCTACGAACAGCACACCAAGAAGCGGCTGTTCGATGCAAGAGATCCCGGTGCATGACGTTTGCTAAAGTAGCGATAAAGTAGCAAACGGATGATTCTAGTTATAGTAGTGTAAAAATAATATATTACTCGCGATCCATGCCGCTCAAGGCCTCCATGGTTTTGACGTAGGCGAGGAAATCCTCCTCGCCGGCGCCGGACGCGATCATCGACGACCAGACCTGGCGGACGAAGGCCGACAAGGGGAGCGGCGTGTCGGTGCCGCGCGCGGCGGCGAGCAGCAGGTCGAAATCCTTGGCCATCTGGCGCGTGCTGAAGGTCGGCGTGAAGTCGCGCCGGCGCAGGGCGTCGAGCTTATAGCCGATGAGCGGCGAGGCGATCGCGCTTTCGCCCATCACGTCGAGCACCACATCCCGCGCGGCCCCGCCACGCTCGGCGAAGACCAGCGCCTCGCCCATCATCGCCGCCGTCATGCCGACCATCATATTGAGCGCGAGCTTGATATAGCGCGCCTCGCCCGCCTCGCCGACATGGAAGCTTTTCTTCGCCATGGCGGCAAAGAGCGGCTCGGCGCGCGCGAAATCCGCCGCCGCGCCGGAGGCGAGCACGGTCAGCATGGCGCTTTCGGCGAGCGCCACCCCGCCCGAGACCGGCGCCGCGAGATAGCCGACGCCCATCTCCCGCGCCCGCCCGGCGACCAAATCCGACATCTCCGGCGACACGGTGCTCATATCGATATAGAGCGCGCCCTCGGCCACACCGGACGCGACGGCGCCAAGCACCCCCGCCCGGCCCACCGCGACCTCGGCGAGCGCCGCATCGTCGGAAATCATCGAAACGACGATGTCCGAACCTTTCGCCGCTTCGGCCGGACTCGCCGCCACCTCCGCGCCGGCCTCGGCCAACGCCGCCTCGGGCCCGGCGCTACGGTTGTGGACGGTGAGCGCGAAGCCGGCGGCGAGCAGGTTCTTCGCCATCGGCACGCCCATTTTGCCGAGGCCGATCCATCCGATTTGTTCACCCATAGATGCCTCCTCTTCGTCGGTTCAGGCCCTTCTTCCCCAGCGGGGAAGGAGGGTTGGGTGGAAGGGGAGAGCCAAGCGCGCGGCAGCGGGCTAAACCCCTAGCGGCGGAGTGAGCGCGCGCTGTGCGCTTTGTTTCCACCCCCACTAAAATCTCTTTTCGTTTGGCCCTCAAACGCCGGGCGGTCGCCTCCGCTCCCTTGGCTACCTCGCGCATGCTCGGGCGCGCGGTCGCGCTTGCCGGAATGCGAAGAGCATTCCGGTAACTTAACTGGTTCGGGCACCATGAATTCTACCCAGGGCACCGCGTAACTAGCCGCCCGTCGCCATCGAACTCAAGCGGCCTGGGTTCGTCGGTCACCTCCCCCTTCTCACCAAGCTCCGCCGCCAGCGCCGGCGAAATCAGCACATGGTCGAGCTGGAGGGTCGAGCGGATGATGCAGAGCCGGGCCTGGCCGCCGTCGAGGCGCCAGCTTGTCGCCACGGCGGCGCGGATCACCTCGCGCTCGTCGGCGAGCACCACCGGCAGGCGCACGCGTTCGGTAAAGGTCGAGGTGCAGCTGTTCATATACATGGCGTAGAGATCGAGCGAATTGGCCGCCTCCT
>CAZUVO010000049.1:17818-22323 GCA_964623955.1 uncultured Rhizobiaceae bacterium | reverse complement strand
GTCCCAATCGAACACGGTGGCGCAGGTGCGGAGCGCGCCGATGCCGACATCGCCGGCGCCGACCAGGGCGAGGGTCTTGGAATTCTTGCGCGCCATCCAGCGCAGCGAGACAGCGGCCGAGGCGCCGGTACGCATCATGGTGTGGTAGCTGCCATCGACGATGGCGAGCGGGAAGCCGGTCTCCGGCTCGGTATAGATCAGGATCGAGAAAACGGTCGGCAGGTCGAACTTGGCGCGGTTGTTCTCGCGGATCGAGACCCATTTGCACGCCGCCGCCTCCGCCACGCCTTCCAGCGGCGCCTCGATATAGGACGGCATCACCTCCCACTCGCCGGGATATTTATCGAGCACGATATGGCCCTTGGGTTCGAGATAGATGCGCCCCTCGCCATGGCGGCGGAAAGCCATCTCGACGCAATCGACATATTCCGCCGGGGTCAGGAGGCCCATCATATCGCTGCGGCTGAGAATCAGTGTCTTGCGGTTGCGCCAGCTCGTTGTCGCCATCTCTCTCTCCCTTACCTGTCTTTTCTAGCGGAAGCTCGGGCCATGCACCCAGCCGACGATCACGTCGCGCGTGCCCTTGGTCACCGGGCTCACGCGATGCAGCCAATAGGTCGGAAAAATTCCCAATGTGCCTTTCTTGCGGAGCGATTGGGGATCGATCTCGACATTGTGGAATTCGAGATCGCCGCCCTCATATTCGTCCGAATCCGTGAGCTGGATGGAAAAGCCCAGCTTGCGCGACGCGGCATAGGCGCGGCCCATATCGACATGCCAATCATTGTGGCCTTGCATGGTATGGGGGTAGCGCATGATGTAGGGCATGTCGTCGGCGACGAAGCCCATGAGATCGAAGCGCCAGCCATTGGCGTTCACCGCGCTGATTTCGAGCGAAATCTTGTTGAGCGGCGCGCCCGAGCGCTGATCGACCGGCAGGCGCTGCTCGAGGCAACTGCGCGCCTTGCCGACGACGCTTGGCTGCGATTTGTCATCGCCATAACCGCCGACGCCGCCTTCGCGCCATTCGCTGTCGATCGCCGAGGCGACGATCGCATCGCACTCTTCGGGGCTGAAATGGATGCCGTGATAAACCAGACTTACATGGGGGTTTCGGAGCGGCATGCTCGGCAGGACGATCATTGGGCGCTCTCCCTTATTGTCGTTGCGTCATAGGTCGACGAATTGGTCGACATAAATCTTATAGGTCTGCCGCTTCGGCTTGTCGCGGTCGGCGTCATCGACATAACGGATGGAGCGCTCCCCTTTCAAGTCGCGCGGCAAAATCATCACCCGGATAAAACGCATCGCCGCTTCCGGCCCGGCCTGGGCGAAGACCGGGGTGACGCCATCCTCGAACCAGGGCTCGCCGGGGACATAGTCATGAGCGCCGCCGCCGGTCTCGACCCGGATCGCGCCTTCCAGCAGGCAGCGGATGCCGGGCCCCTGATGGACATGGCGATAGGCGCAGCCCTCGGGCGGCAGCGCCACGCTGTCGCAGCGCATCAGCCAGCCATCGCCGGGCTCCAGGGTCGTGATCGGTTCCGACAGCAGGGCGCCATCGGCACCGTCCGCGCCGGTGGCGAGTTCTCAACGCCAAAGCTCCGCGCCGTCCGGCCCGGCCTCCGCCGATGCAGGCCCGGCGCCGAACCAGGCCGTATCCGTATCGTAGGCATCGCCGGCGATTCGGGCGCTGCCGTGGGCGACATAGATCACCCGGTTAAGCGCCGCCGGTGCGTCGAACGTCCCATCCGGACCGGGTTTGTCGTGAAATAGGCTGAGTCGGTAATTTCCCGCCATCTTCTTTGCGGCCTTCAGTGAAAGTAAGCGCCGCCATCGACGACGAGGGTCTGCCCGGTGACGAAAGCCGAATCTGCGCTGGCGAAATAGACCGCCGCGCCGACGAGATCCTTCGGGACCTGATCGCGCCTGAGCGTGCGGGCTTGAAGCGATATCTCCCGCAGCTTTTCGAGCTGTACCGGATTCGCCATCACGCCGTCCGAGAGGGTAAAGCCCGGCGCGATGCCGTTGACCAGAATGCCGTCGCCGCCGAGTTCCTTGGCGAGCGCCTTGGTGATGGCGTTGATCGCGCCCTTGCTGGCGACATAGTGGAGGAGATAGGGCACCCCCTTGAACGGCGTGCCGGAAGAGAGGTTGATGATCCGACCGCCGCCTTGCGCGCGCATCTGGGCGACCACCGCTTTGCAGCTGAGAAAGGCGCCGACGACGTTGACGTCCAGCAGCTTGCGCCATTCTTCCGCTGTTTGTTGCTCGAAGGGCTGCGGCTCGAGGCTCGAATAGATGCCGGCATTGTTGATGAGCACGTCGATGGCGCCGAACGTCTTAACTGTCCGTGCCGCCATTTCCGCTGTGTCCGTTTCCGAGGAGACGTCACAGGTGATGCCGAGCGCTTGCCGCCCGGCTTTGGCCATTTCGGTCGCCGCCGCTTCCGCCCCGTCGCGGTCGGCAATGACGATATTGGCGCCCTCGACGGAAAGCCCCTCGGCCAGCGCCCGGCCGATCCCCATCGCGCCGCCGGTCACAATCGCGGTTTTGCCCGCCAATTTCATAGCCGTCTCCGATTTTTCCCGCATTTCAGCATATTTAAGCTTCCTTAGCACACCCTGTGCATAGTCCGGGAGGCAGGAATATATTCCGTCGCCGGTGCGGCGGAATGGGCAAATTTGGCTGTCTGATCATGTTCGACGCGCACCACCAAACTGCCACGTCGCGGGGGGCTTGCGATCCGCATCTCCCGCGCCTTGGTGTTCGCCCTGCTGGCGGCCTGGGCGCTGGTGCCGTCCTTGGCCGTCGGGCAGGCGGACGAGGGGGGCGAGGGCGAGCTTTACATGGTGGGCTCGCGCGATTCCGAGCGCATCGAGCGGGTCGAATTCAAATATGACGGCCGGCAATTCAACGTCGCAAGCCCGCAACGGACCCATGATCTCAAGGGGGCAGGCGACATCAATGCGTTGCTGGACAGCTTGAGAGGCCAGGAAGAGAGTGCGTCGCGGCGGCGCATCCGGCGTGTGACGACCAATGCCGACGGCGAAATCAGCCTGCCGAAGCGCGCTGCCGAGCCGGTTCTCCACATCAAAATGGAGGGCTGGGACGAGGCGGTCGAAGTGCCGAGCGCGCCGGACATGCCGGAGATCGGCGGTACCCTGATGGGCGACG
This sequence comes from uncultured Rhizobiaceae bacterium, assembly GCA_964623955.1. Classification (GTDB taxonomy): domain Bacteria; phylum Pseudomonadota; class Alphaproteobacteria; order UBA828; family UBA828; genus PTKB01. The sequence goes on along the minus strand of CAZUVO010000049.1, from coordinate 19,146 downwards.
ATATCGCGCTCAGCCATGTCGCCGTCGAACCGGATGGCAGCGCCTATTATCTCGCCGCCGATGCCGAGGATGGCGGCACCTTCGGCGAGATCGATCTCAATTCGAATGTCACCACGCGGTTGCTCGACGGCTTGCCCGCGGCCGCCGATGTCGCCGACGACCCTGAGACCGGCGAGCTGATTGTCATCGGCGCAAACGAGATCGCGCAAATTCAGCCCGAGCCCGAGGCACATATCGTTTCGCGCCGCGAGGTCGCGCCCGGCGAAGCCCTCGAATCCGGCGCGGTTGACGGCAAGGGGCATTTGTTCGTGCGCCGCTCGGACGGCGAGATCGTATTCGTCGATTACAGCACGAGCGGGCGCATCGGCGCGCCGGGAAATTTCGCCGCCGCCGCGCGGGTGCCGCTCAGCCCGCCCCAGCCTGTGGCCGAGCGCGGCCGCGGCGGCAAGAGCACGATGTCCTGGCACGATTTCGCCATCGCGCTGGCGGCGGGATTATCTGTCGTTGCCGCCGTGTTTGCGAGCCGCTTCCGGCGTGGCGGCAGACCGTCGCTAAGGGCGATCATGGTCCTCAGTTTTGCTTCGGCCGGGTGGAGCGGATATTTGATCTATGGGCGTTTTGCCGGCGATGGGGCGGTCGGCCAATGGCACGCGATCGCCGCAATCGCCGCCGCGGCCCTGTTGTGCCTCGCGCTCTGGCCGCTGCGCCGGGCGCGCGGCACGGGTGGCGTTGAGCGGGAAGCGGAGCGCGATTGGGGCGAGGAGCTGGTCTATTCGCGCTGGCCGGAGGACTGGTCCCAGTTGAAACGCCTGGTCGACAGCATGAGCGAGGCGGAACGGCTTTCCCTGCGCAACCAAATCGAAAGCAATCCCGACTGGCTCGACGATGCCCGGGCGCTGATACGCCGGCCCGCGCGCGGCGGCCTCTCCGAGCTGCGCGGCAGTGCCGCCTTCGGCAAGGCCCTCGCCGCCTTCGCCCGGCGCGAGGCGCTGAACGAATGGCGCGGCATGGAAGGCGAAGATCGGGAAGTGCGGGTTCGCCACCTAATCTTACCGGGCGCCCTGGCGGATTGGTCGCAGGTGATCGTCGAGGCATCGCTCTTTGACGCTCTCGAATTGTCCCAGGCGGCGTCCGAAGCGGTGGCGGAAGACGCTGCGGCGGCAACGCCTCAGGAAGCGGCCAAGAAGAAACGGCAAAAGCGCAAAAAGCGCAAACGCTCCCTCGGCGATATCGCCGCAGATGTGGGATTTTTCGATATTCGCTGGCTGTTCGACAGCGTCGCGCGGCGCATCGTCGCCGACGGCGCCGCCACCCGCCTCGAGCTCGAC
>CAZUVO010000049.1:0-17732 GCA_964623955.1 uncultured Rhizobiaceae bacterium | reverse complement strand
GCTCGGCATCGTGCTCGAAGATGTGTTGCGCGCCACCTTGGCGGCGGAGCAGAGTAACGGGGCGGCGCCGCCCTCGCTCGCCGTCATGGCCTATGAGGATGCCGGCGAAATCCGCTTTATCGCCCTCAGGGGCGAAACGGAAGCGGCGGAACGCGTCGCGGTGCCGCTTTCCGGCGACGTGCTTGCGCGCGCCAACGAGGCGGCGCGGCGCACTGGCGGCCGCGTCTGGGTCGAGTCCGGCGAGAACGAACAAATTTGCAGCTTTACCCTTTCCGGCGAGGCGCCGAGCCCGCCGGTGCGCCGGCGCGCCGGGCGGCGCACCGGCTGGCGTCCCGCCCATACCAAGGCGGTCTGGAGCATGGGCTCCCAGGGCGATGCGCCGCGATACTGACTTCTCGAATTTTACTCAAAATTTCATCTAATTTTCCAAGAAATACATTAGTATTTAAAAGTAAAGTTGCCGCGCTTCTTAAGTAGAAGGAAAACTATTCGGGATTAAATCCGCATTACTGAACAATGTGGATGCAGGTACCGAATAAAATGTTACGCGACCGACGCGGCAGTATCACCATCTATACGGCGCTTTTTCTCGCGGCAGGCGTGTCCGCGGGCACGGTTGCGGTCGATGTCGGGCGTCTCACGGTCCTGCGCAGCGAAATGCAGAACCGCGCGGATTCCGCGGCTCTCGCCGGCGCGGTGCAGCTCGACGGCCGGGCCGGCGCCCAGGCGCGGGCGACCGATATGGCGGTTAACGCCGCGACGGAATGGAGCGCCCTGCCGACCGGAAATGGCGATCTCGATGTCGTGACCGTCAATTTCTTTAGCAGCGTCGACCCCGATTTTATCGCCGCGACGGGCGATGCGGATGCGACCTTTATCCAAGTCGCGCTGGCGCCGAAAGAGATCAACATGCTGTTCCAGCCGATGTTGAACTCGCTGACCGGCAGCGTGTCCTCGACCACCCAGAGCCTCGACGCCCAGGCGATCGCCCAGATCGACCCCTTTATCTGCCACGCGCCGCCGCTGATGATGTGCGATCTCAGCGAGCTCGATGCGGCATGGGACCTTACCCTGCCGGCAAATGCCGGGCGCCAGGTGCGGCTCAAGGAAGCGCAGAATGCCGGCGCACCGCTCGCGCCGGGAAATTTCGGCCTGCTCTCCCTGCCCGACGGCAGCACCGGCGCCAGCGCCATCGAGGGCGCCCTGGCCGCGGTCGAGCCGGATGATTGCTATTCCCTCGACGTTACCACCGCGACCGGCTCGAAGACGGAAAAGGTCGCCAACGGCATGAATGCCCGCTTCGATGTGGCAACCGGCTGGCCCTTCCCGGCGCCGAATGTGATCAGCTTCCCGCGCGACGAGGATCTGGTGACCGACACCGAGTTGAAGCTCGGCAACGGCATCTGGGATATCGACACCTATTGGCAGGACAAGCATGGCGTGGCGCTGCCGGTCGAGCTGACCGACGCCTCGCGCTATCAGGTCTATCTCTATGAACTCGGGCTCGAATTCGCGCGCAATGGCCGGCAGACGATTTATCCGACGGGCGAGACCGTGCCGGCCGGCTTTACGCTGGTCACGCCGATCGGCCCCGATCTGCCGGTCGCCGAGGATCCGCTCAATGCCGACAATCCGGAGTTCGACGGCGTTCCGAGCAGCGAAGTTGCCGCCAACGGCCCGGCGCGGCGTCTCGTCGAAGTGCCGCTGCTGAGCTGCCTGGCGGAAAATATTCACGGCCATGCGAGCTATCCGACCGAAGGCAAATATGTCGAATTTTTCATCACCGAGACCGTCGCTGATCCGCCCGAGGCGGCAATTTTCGGCGAAGTCGTACGTGGCCTGACACCCTCCAACGATCCGGATTTCCACGCCAATGTTCGTCTGGTTCAGTAAGCTGCTGCGCCAGGTCGCATTCCTGGCCGGCGACCGGTGCGGTGTCGCGGCGGTCGAAATGGCGGTCGTGCTGCCGGTCCTGCTGCTGCTGTTCAGCGGCCTGGTCGAAGTGGCGCGCGCCTATGAGCAGGCGGGCGCCGTCGAGAAGGGTCTCCGTGCCGGCACGCTTTACCTGGCGCGGGCGAGCGATCCGGCTTCGGCCGCGGCGCAGACCGTGGCATCCGATCTCGTGCGCAGCGGCCGGCTGGGCGGCGGCTCGCCCTATCTTGCGCCGGGCTGGGAAAACAATGCCTCGGTGCTCGATATCACCCTGGACAGCTTCACCCTTGGCGATGAGACCGTGCCGGTGGTGCGCATCGCGGCGGAAGTACCCTTCGTGCCGCTGCTGTCAAGTCTTGCCGCGAGCTTCGGGTTCGACTCCTACACCATCCGCCTCAGCCACGAGCAGGCTTATGTTGGTACGTAAGAATATGCTGCGCGGCCTGTGGCGCGACGAGACGGGCTCGATGACCGTGTCCTTCGCCATCTTCGTGCCGGTGCTCATTGTCGTCAGCGTGGCGATTTTGGAATTTGCCAGCGTCGGCCTCGATTATCACCGCGCCGGCGAAGCGACCCGGCGCGGCGCGCGGCTCGCGACCATCCTGCCGCCGGTGGCGAACCTCTCGCAATTGCAGCCGGGCACTGAAGTGATCTGCAGCACGACGGCGGATGTGCCGGTGTGCGACGGCGCGGCCCTGGAAACCGTGGGAACCTTCGATGCGGTCGCGGCGAGCATGAACGCCATGCTGCCTGCCATCGGCGACGAAAATATCGAGATCGTCTATTCGCAAAGCGGCCTCGGCGACGCCAGCACACCGGGCGGCATCCTGCCGCTCGTCCAAGTCAGGCTGAGCGGCGTCGCGCACAGCTATGCGGTGCTCGATTCCCTAGTGCCGGGAATGAGCGGCGATCTCCTCTTGCCGGCTTTCTCGACCACCGCACTGGCGGGCGGGTATCAGAGTTCCGAGTAGTAAAAATCAGCCAAAAGAAATATAATAAATAATATTTCGAACAAATTTCAAGTAAACTTCAAATATAAAAATCTCTTTTTTCAGAAATAAACTTGGAAATTAAGTGTTTTTTAACGGCCCAACCCCATAATAACCCACACAACAACCGAGCGAGGAAGTAAAAATGTCCAAAAAATTCATCAAATTTCTCAAAGATAAGTCTGGCGTCACGGCCATCGAATGCGGCCTCATCGCCGCCCTGGTGGGCGTTGCGATCATCGGCGGCGTCACCCTGCTGGGCGGCGGCCTGAACTCCATGTTCACCGACGTCAACACCACGCTTGGCGCGGCGTCGCCGACGACCGAGACTCCGACCGAGACCCCGACTGAACCGACTCCGTAATTCTCCGGCGGGCGGCGGCGGACCTGGGCGCGGCGAACGGCTCTTCGGAGCCCAAGCCGCGCCCGGGAGCCGCCCCCGAGCCCGGAGAAAGGACCGCCGCACAACAACCCAGCCAAAGGCCTCACATGCCCGCACATGAGCCTTACGAATTAATTCCCCTCGCCGCCCTGGCCCTCCTTTTGGTAACGGCCGCGGTCGGCGATGTCCGCCGCTACCAGATCCCGAACTGGATCGTTATGGCGGTGGCGGCGCTTTATCCGCTTTATGTCTATCTCCATCCCCAGCCGATCGATTGGGTCGCGGGCGTTGTCGTCGCCCTCGGTCTGTTCGGCTTCGGCTTTCTGTTTCATGCGCTGGGCGCGATGGGCGGCGGCGACGTCAAGCTGCTCGCCGCGGCGGGCCTATGGGCGGGCACACAATTCTTAATCCCACTCGTTTTGATCATGGCGCTATCCGGCGGCCTGTTGGCGGCCGGGCTGATGATCGCCAGGACGCGGCGCGGTCGCGTACGCCGGTTTCGCGGGGGCGCGAAAGCACATCGCGGGCAAATGCCCTATGGTGTTGCGATAGCGACCGGCGGCGTGACCGTGTCCGCGCTCCTGGCCATCGGCTAGCGCCAGTGGAGATGCACCGCCATGTCGTTACAACGTATTTTATCGATCGCGCTCGCCTTCGCCGTAGCCGGCGGCACCGCGCTTATGGTGCGGAGCTGGAGCGATGCGCAGCGCCAACCCGTCATCGCCGCGGAACCTGTCGTCGTCGTCCAGCAGGCGCCGTCGGCGCAGATTCTGGTCGCGGCGCGCGACCTCCCCGCTGGGACGATTCTGCGTGACGGAGATTTCCACTGGCAGGCCTGGCCCGAGGACGGCTTGGCCGACAGCTATGTGGTCAAGCAAGAAGGGTCGAATGAAGAGGCGGAGCAGGAATTCGTCGCCGCCGTGGTGCGCCGGGGCATTGCCCTAGGCGAGCCGGTCACCAATGGCCGCGTCGTGCGCCAGGGCGAGCAAGGCTTCCTGGCCGCAATCCTCACCCCCGGCATGCGCGCCATTTCGGTGCCGGTAAACGCGACCTCCGGCGTTGCCGGGCTGCTCTTCCCGGGCGACCGGGTGGACATCATTCTCACGCACGAGATCGGCCGCCGCGGCGCGAAAGGCGAGGGCCGCCGGCGCGCCAGCGAAACCGTACTGCACAATGTCCGCATGCTGGCGGTCGATCAGCAGACCGACGACCAGACCAATCAGCCGGCGGTGGCCAAGAACGCCACCCTCGAAGTCACGCCGCGCCAGGCCGAGGCAATCACCATGCTGGTCGATATGGGTCGTCTGTCGCTCAGCCTGCGCAGTCTGGGGCGGAACGGCGGCGACGGCTCCGGCGAAGCGCCGACACGCCCGGCCGGTGGGCCGAGCTACACCTTGGATACCCAGGTGAGCGTGCTGTTGGAGCCGCCCGCACGGCGGCGCACGAGCACCAAGAAAGCGGTCGTCGTCATGCCGCCGCCGGTGCAACGCGTCAGCGTGGTGCGCGGCGCCAACACCCAAGCCCTGACCTTTACCGCCCAAGGCCGGCCGGTCCCGACCGCAAAAGCCAAGAGCGAGGAGTAGTTCCATGCGTCTTTTCTCCATCCGGCGGATCGCCGCCCTGGCCGCGGCCGCCTTCGCTCTCACCCTTTTGGCGCCCGGCGCCGAGGGCCGCGAAACGCCGAGCGCCCCCAATGTCGATTTCATCGCGCCGGGCAAAAGCGCGCTCAGCATCGAAGTCCACAAGGGCATGCTGGTCCGCCTCGACCGGCCGGCCAGCGCGATCTTCGTCGCCAATCCGGAGATTGCCGACGTGCAGGTCAAATCGCCGCGCCTCGTCTATGTGTTCGGCACATCGGTCGGCGAAACCACGCTCTTCGCCGTCGGCGATGATGAAAATGTTCTCGCCAATTTCACCATTCAGGTGACGCATAATCTGGCCGGCCTGCGTTCGGCGATCGCCGCGCTCGACCCGGATTCCGATGTGAAGGTGTTTTCCGCCGATCGCAATCTGGTGCTCGACGGGGTGGTGAAATCGCCGGTCCAGGCGGAAAATATCCGCCAGCTCGCGGCGCGCTTCGCCGCCGAGGGCTCGCTCATCAACCGCAGGTCAATCTCCGAGTCCGGGTGGCCGAGGTGTCGCGCAGCGTGGTCAAGCAGTTCGGCATCAATTGGGAAGCGGTGCTGACCGGCGGCGGCTTTCTGTTTGGCCTGGCGACGGGAAATCCGGTCGTCGCCGGCGGGACCTTTCTCACGCGCCAGAACGGCGTCAACAATCTCACCGCCAGCGGCACACTCGGCTCCAATCTCGATCTCAATGTGCTGGTCGATGCGCTGGCCGACGAGGGACTGCTCAATGTCCTCGCCGAGCCCAATCTGACCGCGCTCTCCGGCGAAAGCGCGAGCTTCCTGGCCGGCGGCGAGTTTCCCATCCCGGTGCCCGGCGCCAATGATTCGGTCACCATCACCTTCAAGAAATTCGGCGTGCGTCTCGCCTTTACGCCGGTGATTCTCGACTCCGGGCGGATCAGCCTGGAAGTGGCGCCCGAGGTCAGTCAGCTCAGCGCGACCGGTGCGGTCAATCTCGACAGTTTCGTCATTCCCGCGCTGACAACGCGTCAGGCGCGCACCACGGTCGAACTGGGCAGTGGCCAAAGCTTCGCCATCGCCGGCCTGCTGCAGAACAATCTCAATCACGATATTTCGAAATTTCCCGGCCTCGGCGATTTGCCGCTCTTGGGGCAGCTCTTTCGCTCGGACCGCTTCCAGCGCGACGAGACCGAGCTGGTGATCCTGATTACGCCCTATCTCGTGCGTCCGGTTTCGAACAAGCGCCTGGCGACGCCTGGCGAGGGGCTGACCCCGGCGAACGATATCGAGCGCATCCTGAAAGGCAGCAATTACGGCGATGCCACCGGCGCGGATTCGGCGGGCGGCAACGATGTTCATTTGATCGGACCGGCGGGGTTCATCGTCGAATGATGAGGAAAGCATGACTGTGAATCAGCAAGAAGGCAGAAGGATGCCCGCGATGAGACTTCTCGGCGCGATCTTCATCCTGCTCTGGGCCGGCGCGTGCGCCCCCGGCGCGGACAACTGGACCCCGGGCAATTCCGCCAGCCGCCAGAGCGACGTGGTGTGGACGGTCAGCCGGCACGAAGTCCGCTTTGTGCCCGGTACAGAGCGCCTGGCGGCAGGTGAGGCCGCGCGGCTCGGCGAATTTCTCGGCGAGATCGATTTACGCCGGCCGGCCCATGTCTTTGTCGGTGCCGGCGCGCGCGGCGAGAGCACTCAGTTGACGGCGCGGCGCAGCGCGGCGGCGCGCGAGATTCTGGGGCGCTACGGCATCGCGGTGCAGAGCGACCCGCCGCCGGCCGAGCCCGGCCTGCTGCTGTCGCCGCGCCCCTCCGGCGCCGACAAGGCGGTCATTCTGGCCGGGCGGTTCGATGTTCATGTCAGTGGCTGCCCCGATTGGCGCAAGCCGGAACTCGACGAATATTCCAATACCGCATCGAGCAATTTCGGCTGCGCCAGTGCCCATAATCTCGCCTTGATGGTCGCCGATCCCGAGGATCTGGTGCGTGGCCGGGAGGCCGGCCCGTCCGACGGCGTGCGTGCTGCCAGCACCGTGCGCAAATACCGCTCCGGCGTGCTGCCGGCACTTCCCGACGAAAGCTCGAGCAGCTCCTTCGTCGCCATACCGCAGGCCGGCTCGGGCGGAAGCTGATGGTATTTTCGCTGCTCGACAATGCCGCCAATCAGAATGGCGGCGACGCGGAACAGGCGCGCGAGCCGTTCTCGGCCTTCGTCGAGGATGATTTCACGCGCCAGACCCTGGTCCGCGTGGCGGCCGAAATGGGCTGGCCGGCGAGCGCCGTGGAGAGCGGCGGCATCGGCGAATGCGTGCGTTCGCTCGGCGTCATCGGGGCGCCGCAGACCCTGGTGGTCGATGTCACCGATTCGATCGATCCGGCAACCGAGATCGCCGATCTTATCCATGTCGTCGGCGGCAACACCCGCATCATCACCATCGGCAGCAAGAACGATGTGAATTTGCTGCACAGCCTGATTTCGGCGGGGGCCTCGGACTATATGTTGAAGCCGATCGACCCCTCTCGCCTGTGCCAGGCGCTGCGCCGCATCGAGCCGGCGGAGGAATCGGATGGCCAGGCGCCGGGCGCAATCAGCGTCTTTACCGGCGCGCGCGGCGGCATCGGCGCCAGCACGCTGGCGCTCAATGCAAGCTGGATCATGGCCCATGAGCTCAAGCGCCGCGTCGCCCTGGTCGATCTCGATCTCCATTTCGGCACTCAGGCCCTGGCGCTCGACGCCGAGCCGGGGCACGGCCTTTATGAAGCCCTGCACAGCCCGGATCGGGTCGATGAAGTCTTTATCGACCGGGCGATGGTGCGCGAGAGCGAGCAGCTCTTTCTGCTCGCCGCCGAGGAGCCGCTCGACACCTCGCCCGAGATCGAACAGGAAGGCCTGGTCTCGCTGCTCGAGCATTTGCGCAGCCGCTTCGATCATGTGGTGATCGACATGCCGCGCGCCATGCTGGCCCATCACAGAAGCATCCTGAGCGGCGCCTGGGATGTGGTCGTCGCGACGGACCTTTCTCTTATCGGCCTGCGCGACGCCAACCGTCTGAAGAGCCTGATCGCGGAGACCGTGCCGGAAACCGAGGTAAAGCTCGTCGCTAATATGGTGCGCAACGGGCGCCCCGGCCAGCTCGCGATCAGCGAGTTCGAGCGCAGCTTGGGGTGCCGCCTCGCGGCGCGCATTCCGCTCGACGAAAAATCCGCCGGGCGGAGCGCCAATACCGGCCAGCCCATGGCGCGCGGCGCCAAGCGCTGCAAGGCGAGTGCGGCGATCCGCCGGCTGACGCGCGACCTCGTCGCTGAGCGCGAAAAACGGGAGGCGTGGGCGCCATGACATTGGACAATAGGCCACCGGAAGTGACGGAAGGTAGCGCGAACGCGCCTGAAGCGCCGGCCACGCCGACGGAAACGAGACACGCCAGTGAGCTTGCGCGGATCAAGGCGCAAATCGCGGCGCGGCTTGAAGAGAGCGTCGGCGAGCGCCATCTCCGGGCCGGCGCGCGCCGCGAACTGGCGCGCCATGTCGGCGATACGGTTTCGCAGATGCTGGCGGAAGAGGGGTCCGACCTCGATCTCCTCGCCCAGCGCGATCTGGTGACCGAATTGGTCAACGAAATTCTCGCCAAGAAGCAAACCAAACAAGCCGCGTCCGGCACGTCCGTTCCGGGCGAGGTGGATCTCGCCGGAGTTAAGCAAAAAGTCCAGCCGCTGCTGCTTGAGCGGATCGACGTCTCGGCCGCTTCTCAGCTTGAGCGCGGTCAACTCGAAGCGCAACTCTACGATCTCGTGGCGGAGATCCTGGTCGAGTGCAAACTGCAACTGAACCGCAAGGAGCAACACGCGCTCGTCGCGATGCTGCTCGACGATATGCTGGGCCTCGGCCCGCTCGAGCCGCTGCTGCTCGACAAAAGCGTCAACGATATTCTCGTGAACGGCCCCAATCAGGTCTATATCGAGCGCTCCGGCAAGCTCGAGCTGACCGATGTGCGTTTTCGCGACGATGCCCATGTGCTCAATATCGCGACGCGTATCGTCACCCGTGTCGGCCGGCGCATCGACGAGACCACGCCGCTGGTGGATGCCCGCCTCGCCGATGGCAGCCGGGTCAATGTCATCGTGCCGCCACTCGCGATCGACGGGCCGACGATCTCGATCCGTAAATTCTCGGAAAAAAAGATCACCCTCGAGACCATGGTGCGGCAGCAGAATATCGCGCCCGAAATGGCCGTGATCCTGCAGGTCGCGGCGCGCTGCCGCCTCAACATTCTGATTTCCGGCGGCACCGGCTCGGGCAAGACGACGCTCTTGAACGCGCTCTCGCAGCAGATCGACCATGGCGAGCGGGTGATCACCATCGAGGATGCGGCGGAGCTGCAATTGCAGCAGCCCCATGTGGTGCGTCTCGAGACGCGCACCGCCAATATCGAATCGCGCGGCGAGATCACCATGCGCGATCTGGTGAAAAACGCGCTCCGCATGCGCCCCGACCGCATCATCCTCGGCGAGGTGCGCGGCGGCGAGGTGCTCGACATGCTGCAGGCGATGAACACCGGCCATGACGGCTCGATGTGCACGGTCCACGCCAATTCGCCGCGCGAGGCGTTGACCCGGCTCGAGAACATGGTCGCCATGTCGGGGGTGAAGCTGTCGAGCCACGCGGTGCGGTCGCAGACCGCGGCGGCGATCAATCTCGTGGTGCAGATCAGCCGCATGCGCGACGGCGTGCGCCGGGTGGTGCGCATCGTCGAGATCGTCGGCATGGAGGAAGACGTCATCACCATGCAGGACCTGTTCTGGTTCGAGACCGGCAAGGCGACCGGCGAGGGCGAGCCGCTCGGCCGCTTCGAATCGAGCCAGCTCAGGCCCTATTTCGTGCCGCGCGCCGAATATTACGGCCTCGACAAACCCTTGCTGGAGGCGCTGGCATGCCAGATTTCCTGAGCCTCGACATACTGACGATCGCGGTTTTCGTCGCCGCGCTCGGCATCGGTCTCGCGCTGATATTTGCCCGCGGCGGTGGCGGCGAAGCGCAATTGAAACGCCGGCTCGCGCGCATTCGCGCGCCGCACGAGCGGGCGGCGGCCGAAGCGCCGGCGGTGAATGTGCGCAAAACGGGCGCGGCAGGCGGCGGCGAAGGCCGAGGTGCGGGCCTCGAGCAATTCGCACGGCGAATCCTGCCGCGCCCGGACGCGCTCTCTTCCCGGCTGGAGCGCGCCGGTCTGACGATGCCGATCTGGGCCTATCTGGCGTTCTGCCTGATCGTCGGGCTCATCGCAACCGTCGCGATGTACCAATTGCTCGGCCTCACCTTGGTCCTCGGCCTGATCGTCGGCGTCATTTTCGGCTTTGGTCTGCCGCATATGGTGGTCGGCTGGCTTGCCAAGCGGCGCACGGCGAAGTTTCTCCTGCTTCTTCCCGAGGCGGTGGATTTGATGGTGCGCACGGTCAAGTCCGGCCTGCCGGTGGCCGAGGCGATCTCGCTCGCCGGCCGCGACATGCCGGCGCCGGCGGGCGAAGAGTTCCGCCGCGTCTCCGACAATATGCGCATGGGCCGCTCGCTCGAAGAAGCGCTCGGCGAAAGCGCGCGGCGCCTCGAAATCCCGGAATTCGATTTTCTCGTCATCAGTCTCTCCTTGCAGCGCGAGACCGGCGGCAACATCGCCGAGACGCTGAGCAATCTCTCGACCATGTTGCGTCGCCGCCAGACGATGAAGCTGAAGGTCAAGGCGCTGTCGTCGGAAGCGCGGGCCAGCGCCTGGATCGTCGGCCTGCTGCCGTTTGCCATGCTGGCCCTCCTCCTGGTGGTCAATCCGACCTACATCAATCCGCTGTTCGCCGAGCCGCGCGGGCTGGTGCTGATCGCCGGCGGGCTGATCAGCCAGTTCACCGGCGTGATGATCATGCGCACCATGTCGCGCTTCGAAATCTGACGCGGAGGAGGGGAGAGTTATGGCATTTGCAATGGAAGACATGCTGGTCATCGCCGCCGGCGCGGGCGCGTTTCTTGCCACCTTGGCGTTGGTGCTCGGGCTCACACGCGACCGCCGCGTGGCGGCGCGCATCAAGACGGTCGCCGGCCAGGAGCGTGGCGCACGGCGTATGCGGGCGGCGGACACGGACACGGACGCGCAGCCAGGCAAGGAGCGGGCGCTCCGCCTGATGCGCGGCGTCGTCGGCCGTGCTGCCGGCACGCCGAGCCGGAGCCGCAAGGCGATCACCCTTCGCTTGGCGCGTGCCGGGTGGCGCTCCAAGGACGCGGTGGTGGTTTACCTGTTCTTCCGCCTCCTGCTGCCTGCCGCCGGAGCGGGCTTCAGCGCGGTGCTGTTCTACGGCATGGAGGCGTTCCAATTGTCGCCGATGCTGCGCATTCTCGCGGTCGTTGGCGGCGGAATCGGCGGTTACTTCGCGCCGGGCATCTATATCAAGAACGCCATCGACAAGCGCCTCGCGGCGATTCGCAAGGCGCTGCCCGATGCGCTCGACCTGATGGTGATCTGCACCGAGGCCGGGCTCAGCATGGACGCCACCTTCAAGCGCGTCGCCGGCGAGATCGCGGCAAGCTCGAAGACCATGGCGGAAGAGCTCAAGCTGGTCTCGTCGGAGCTGAGCTTTCTCGCCGACCGCGAACAGGCGCTTAACAATCTTCGCAACCGGGTGCCGTTGCCGCAGGTTCAGGCGCTTTGCAGCACCCTCGCGCAGACCGAAAAATTCGGCACGCCGCTCGCCCAGGCCCTACGTGTGCTGGCGGCGGAACTCAGGGACGAGCGCATGCTGAAAGCGGAAGAAAAAGCGGCGCGCCTGCCGGCGATCATGACCATCCCGCTGATCATATTCATCCTGCCGGCGCTCTTCGTCGTCGTCATGGGCCCGGCGATCATCAGCATCGCCGATTCCTTCATCATGCAATAGCGATGATTGGCGGGCGCTTACTGGACCGTGTCGTCCGGCGCGAATTCGGCGCCGAGGTCGGGCTGGAGGGTGCGGATATATTCGTAGAAGGCGGCGTTCTCCGCGACCTGCTCCGGGTCGAGATCGAGGGCGGCGATCTGTTTGGCCGCCGCCAGGTCGCCGGAGAGGCCGAGAGCCAGCGCCAGGTTCTGCCGCGTACGCGGGGTTGCGTCGGGCGCGCGGGCGAGAGCGCTCAGGAGGCGGATGCCTTCTTCCGCCTGTCCGCCCATGGCCAGCGAGAGACCGTAATTATTGTTGAGCGCGATATTGTCCGGCGCGATATCCAGGCCCTGGCGGTAGACCTGCCAGGCATCGCTGTGCCGCCCGAGCATATCGAGCGCGACGCCCTTGCCGTTGAGCGCGCGGTAATCCGCCGGATCGGCGGCGAGCAGGGCGGCGTAAAAGCCGAGCGCCCGTTCGCCTTCGCCGAGCCCGAGCGACTGGGCGCCGAGGCTCCTGAGGGCGGTTGTCTCTTCCGGGTCGCGCTGCAGCGCCTGGCGGAACGCGATCATCGCGTCTTCGGAATGGCCCAATTGGCTCAGCGCCTGGCCGAGGCCGGTGAGCGGCCGGGCGGCGTTGGGATAACGCTCATGGGCGCGGCGGTAGAGGTTGGCGGCGCTCACCGCATCGCCGGTCTCCAGGGTGATATCGGCAATACGCAGCATCGAGGGCAACGAGGCTTCAGCGGCCTCCGGCGCGGGGCGCTCGGTCCCGGGCAAGCCGAGCTCGGCGCAGCCGGCCACGCTCAGCGCCAGCAGGGCGGCCATGGCGGCGGCGCGAACGGTGCGCACCGGCCGGAACTTGGTAAATTCTGCCATAACGGCAGGATATTAAGGGCTACCCCTTACCCGAACGTAAAGGCCGCGCCCAAACCGGCGCCGGGCGGCTCCAATTGCTTCACCAATGGTTAAAACTTATTTGCTTCAATCCGCTTGATTGCATTGCGAAAGGGTAGGCCCGTGGCCGCGAATAGCCAAACGATTGATAATCTTAGCGTGACGTCCGAGCTCGACAGCTATATCGGTCTCACCCGCCTGGTGGAGCGTCTGCACCGCCGGTTCCTCGACGTCGTCAAGGTCGAGCTGATGGATCTCGGTATCACCGATATCAATCCGGTCCAGATGCTGCTCTTGACCGATATCAGCGAGGAAATCAGCGTGCGCGATCTGACCCGGCGCGCCTATCATCTCGGCTCGAGCATTTCCTACAATCTCAAAAAGCTCGACGAATGCGGCTATATCGAGCAGGAGCGCTCGAGCCATGACCGGCGCTCGGTCCGCGTCCGGCGCACCAATAAGGGCGATGCCCTCTGCGTCACCCTGCGCGACCGCGAGCGCGCCCAGGCGGAAAAAATCTTCTGCAATGAGAATTCCCGGCGCGATCTCGACAACGCCCACACCATGCTGCGCCAGCTCGAACAGAGTTGGTACAATTACGTTCAGGCCGGACGCTTCAACGATATCTAATCTTAGTTAGTCGAAACTGTCCGGCTTCGTGGCGCCGACGCGCGTCCAATATTCCTCAGGCACCAATTCAGGCTTTTTGTAAAACTGCCAGCGGCAAGGCTTGCTCGCATCCGCATCGTAATCCGTGACCCACAGCGGATAACCGCCCCATTCGATGGGGAGAATCTCGTTCATTGCGCAATGGGTGCAGTAATAGGGCACCCCCTTCTGCCCCCAGGACCAGGGATACGCCTCTTTGGTTGCGCCGAATTCGTAGGGCGGGCCGAGGCGTGACGGCGTGCCGTCCTTCGGGTCGCCGCGCCGCATGCGCCCTCCGCTGCCGCAGGGGTCCATCACGATGGTGTATTTCTCCTCGTCTTCGCTGATCGATAGCTCGCCCTCCTGGCCGGGGCCGGAGCGGTGGGCGCGCATCATCTCGGCGGTGAGATCGACTTGGGTCTTGACCGGCATGTTGCGGAACGCCTTCCAGGTGCGGCGCATCATCCACTTCTCCTGGGTCTCGCGCAGCATGACGCCGACTTCGGCCTCGCCGAAACGCGCGGCGATCTTGCTCAGCAGGTCCCACATCCAGTCGCAATAGAGATCATGCAGCGATTTGAATTCCTCGTGCGCCGTGCGGGTGAGCTGCTTGGCCTCGTCGAGGCGTCCGGCGTCGATCGCTTCCTCGGCGAGCTGATGGCTCGGTTTGCCGAGGGTCTCGGCATCGTCGGTGCGCAACAGGCGGCCGGCGAAATCGCTGAGTTTGAGCATGGAAGCGTCCTTTAGTGCCGCGCCGTGGCGGCGAGGATGGTGACGGTTGCGGTGGCGGCGTCATTGCCGATCCAGCCACCGCCATTTTCGGCCATGGCGATGCGCGCGCCCTCGGCTTGCCGCGGCCCGGCGCGGCCGCGCAATTGATCGGCAAGCTCCACCAGTTGCGCCGCACCCGTGGCGCCGATGGGGTGGCCCTTGCTGATGAGGCCGCCGCTCGGATTGACCGGCATCTCGCCGCCGAGCGCGGTGCGCCCGGAACGCAGCAGCGCGACCGCCTCGCCGGGGCGGCAGAGACCAAGTTGTTCGGAAAGAATGAATTCGGCCGGCGCCGCCGCATCATGCAACTCGACGACGCTTAAATCCTCCGGCCCGAGCCCGGCTGTCTCAAACGCCGCGCGCGACGCGGCGGTGGCTACCGGCGGCGCCTCCGGATCGTCGCCTTGGCCTGAGCGAATTTCGCAGGCGAGGATTTCCACCGGCTGGATATCGCGCTTTTGGGCGGCATCCGCGCTCATCACCACCAAAGCGGCGGCGCCGTCGCCGATCGAGGAGCACATCATTAGGGTGATCGGGTCGGCGATCATGCGGCTTGTCAGCACTTCCTCGACATCGACATCGGCGCGGAACTGGGCAATCGGATTGAGCGCGCCGGCATGGCGCTGCTTGACCGACACGCGGGCGAAATCCTCCGCCGTCGCGCCGCTCTTTTCCATATAGCCGCGCGCGACGCTGGCATAGAGATCCATGAACACCGAGCCGGTGCCGGCGCCGTCGGGCGCGATGCGCTGCTGCAATTCCGCGAGTTCGTCCAGGTCCGCCGCCGATTCGAGCGCCTTGATCGGCTTCGAGCGGTCGTCATTGCTCATCTTCTCGGCGCCGATGGCGAGCACGATCTCTGCTGCCCCCGAGGCGACCGCCATATGGGCGAGCTGGAAGGCGGTGGAGGAGGAAGCGCAGGCATTCTCGACATTGACGATGGGCTTGCCGAGAAGCCCCGAATGACGGAGCGCGACCTGGCCGCGCACGCATTCCTGGCCGGTCAGGAGGCCGCCGGCGGCATTGCCGAAAAACACCATGTCGACATCGCCGCTCTCGACCGCCGCATCGTTCACCGCGTCCGCGACGGCGCGCTCGGCGAGCGGGCGCACGCCGCTTTCGATAAATTTGCCGAACGGGGTAATGCCGGTTCCGCCGATCATTGCTTTACGCATGCCGAGCCTCCGTATTCATATCTTGCGTTCGTGTCCGACCCAATATTTCTCGCGGACTTTCCGCTTGAGCACCTTGCCGACGCCGCTGCGCGGCAATTCGTCCAAAAATTCGACGGTTTTCGGCACCTTGTAGCCGGAGAGCTTGGACTTGCAGAGCGCGATAATCTCGGCTTCCGTGGCGCTTTCGCCGTCCTTCAACTCGACCACCGCTTTGACCGCCTCGCCCCATTTTTCGTGCGGCACGCCGATTACGGCGCAATCCTGCACCGCCGAATGGCTCCAGATCAGGCGCTCGATCTCGATCGGGAAGACATTCATCCCACCCGAGATGATCATATCCTTTTTGCGGTCGACGATATAGATGAAGCCGTCTTCGTCCTTGTAGCCAATGTCGCCGGTATGGTGCCAGCCATGCTCGCTGACCGCCGCGGTGGCTTGCGGATCGCCGTAATAGCCGAGCGATACCAGGCTGCCGCGCACGACGATCTCGCCCCATTCGCCTTGCGGCACCAGGTTGCCGTCATCATCCATCATCTCGACCAGAGTAAAGACCGGCGGGCGGCCGCAGCTATTGAGGCGCTTCTCCTTCGCCGGATCGCTGAGCGCTTCGAGGTGATCGTCCGGCGAGAGAATACCGATGGTGCATGGGCACTCGGCCTGTCCGTAGATCTGCGCCATGGCCGGGCCGAACAGTTCGATCGCCTGCTTCACCTTGTCCGCCGACATCGGCGCGCCGCCATAAACGAGATAATCGAGCGCCGAGAAGTCGAACTCCTTCGCCTTGGGATGGGCCAGCATCATGTAGATCACGGTCGGCGGCAGGAAGCTGTGGGTGACGCGGTATTTATGCATCGCTTCCAGTACCAAGAGCGGCTCGGCACGCGGGATGCAGACGATGGTTCCGCCATAGGCGAGCGCCGGCCAAGCGAAAACGCCGGCGCCGTGCGACATCGCCGTGGCGACCAAATGCACCGGCGGTTTCTTGACCGGCAGGTGGGCGTAGACATTGGCGCACCACGCCTCCCAGATCAGGTTGGACCACATCGCGCCCTTGGGCTGGCCCGTGGTGCCGCCGGAGGTGAAATGGCTGATCACCTTGTCGCGGTAATCCGGCAGCTCCGGCGCCACCGTGTCGTATTCGGCGATGAACTCCTTGAAATAGGGATGGCTCATGCCCGGCTGATCGAGGCAGATGACATGCTTCAGCTTGGGGCATTCCGCCTTGATGCGCGCGATCTCATCCTCGAAGCTCGAATGGTAGAACAGCCATTCGGTTTCGCGGTTGTTGATGACATAGATATTTTCGTCGACCGAGGCGAGGGCGGCGAGGCCGACCCAGGCGCCGCCGGCGCGCGCCGCGCCGATCCAGGCCTCGAAGGCGGGTGCCGCGTTGGGGCTGAGAATCGCCACCGTATCCTCGACCTGAAGGCCGCCGGCGAGGAGCGCATTGGCGGTCTGGTGGCTGCGTTCGGCGACCTCGCGATAGGAATATTCCCCGCTCGCATCGATCACGCAGGCGCGGTCCGGATGGTAGCGGAGACCGCGTTCGAAATAGTCGATCAGGCGCATGGCTGGGTCGGTTCGTTAGGTTCTCGGAACGGGTTCAATTTCCTACTAGAAATGCGTTTGCAGTTCAAACTTGTGCGAGACCTGCGCGGTGCGTCGCTTGCGCCGAACTTTCGCACGCTATATTAATTCAAACAAATGTTCACTTGGCAAATGGTTGAAGCACTATGGATTTTTCCCTGACTGCGGAGCAAAAGGAAATTCAAAATCTGGCGCGGGATTTCACCCAGGGCGAGATCGCGCCGGCCCAGCTGCAGATGGACGAAGATCACGATTTTCCCTATGAGCTGTGGCGCAAATGGTCCGAGCTCGGCATGGCGGGGATGCTGATCCCGGAGAAATATGGCGGCAGCGGCATCGATCCGCTGACCTATATCCTCGCCCTCGAGGAAGTCGCCACCGAGAGCAACACGTTTGCCCTCATCTGGCAGGTCCATGTGCTGGTGAGCGAGATGTTCCGCAAATTTGCCAGCGAGGAGCAGAAAGACTACTGGCTGCCGATCTACGCCAAGGGCGAGAATCTCGCCGCCTTCGCTCTCACCGAGGCGGGCGCGGGCTCCGATTCCTACGGCATGACCACCAAGGCCGAGCTCGAAGGCAATCAGTGGACGATCAACGGAAACAAGATCTTCATCAGCAATGCCGGCACCGATATCAGCGACGGCACGGTGCTGATGGCGGTCACCGGCACGCGCGACGACGGCAAGAAGGAAATCTCCACCTTCATCATCCCGCAGGATGCCGACGGCTTCACCCTCGGCCAGTCGTTCAAGAAGATGGCGTGGCACGGCATGGACAATCGCGAGCTGGTGTTCGAGGACTGCCGCATCCCCGCCGGCAATATCATGGGCGAGCGCGGTGCGGGCCTGCGCCAGGCGTTGGGCGGGC
>CAZUVO010000048.1:15049-22432 GCA_964623955.1 uncultured Rhizobiaceae bacterium | reverse complement strand
CGGATTGCGCGCTGCGGATTGCACGGCGGCTGCGATGTCGGCTGCGATATCGCCGTAATAGAAGGCATCGGCACCGCCGGCGGCGACGGTGCGGAGCGTCGCGGCATAGTCCGGATTGGCAAGATGCGTTCCCGCGGCGAGCGGCTCGCCGCCGGTATAGAAATAGGCGCGGGCGGCGGGAAAGTCCGCGAGGTCTTCATTGCCGGCAATCGATTTTGCCATGCGCGGCGAGACGGTGAACCCCGCCTCGGCGAGCTGGATCGCCGGCTCGAACAGGCGCGCCCAAGGCAGCCGGCCATGTCTGCGGTGCACCAGCTCCAGCATGCGCAACAGGCCCGGCACGCCGACCGAGAGCCCGCCCGAGGCCGCCTCGGGCCAGCTCATAAGTTCACCATCTGGTTTGCGAAAGAGGTCGCCGGTCGCCGCGGCAGGCGCGGTTTCGCGCCCGTCGAAGCTTTCGATGGCGCCCGTGGTGGCGTTGAAATGCAGCAGGAAGCCGCCGCCGCCGATGCCGGAAGATTGCGGCTCGACAAGCCCGAGCACCATCTGCGCCGCGATCGCGGCGTCGATGGCCGAGCCGCCGGCGGCGAGAATATCCTGCCCGGCGCGGGCGGCATGGGGATTGGCCGCGGCGATCATCGCCGTCTTGGCGCGGGCCGGGGGCGCCGTCTCGGCGGCGCTGGCGGTTATGCCGACAGGCGCGAGAATCGCGGACGTGACGAGGAGGCTAAGAAAGGCGCCGAATATAGCGGCACGGCGGCGCCAGCGCGTGCGGCGTGCCGACATCACCCTCTCTTAACGGACGTAGATGTGGACTTCGTTGGTTTGCACGCCGGGGCTGGTGGTCGAGGAGAGCGTCACCCGGTTGCTCGGCAGGCCCATTTCGCCGAGCGCCTGGAGAACGGTCTCGGCATGGCGCTTGGCGGCGTTGGAGGCGAGTGCGACATCCGCCGGACTGCCCATATTGGGCGCCACGGCGACGAGGTCGAAGGTGCTCTGCGGGCGGCGCTCAAGCGCCGTCGAAATGGCGGTATAGAGCGCCTGTTTGAACTGGACATCGGCGCGGTCGAAGCGGATCACCACCAGGGGGCGGCGCTCATCGACGAGATTTTGCGGCTCCACCGCCGCCGTGCGGACCTGGCCGCTTGTATAGTCGTCATTGCGGTTGCCGAGACTCGGGCCGAGATATTCGCCATTCTTGATGGCCAGGGCGAGCGCGCCCAGATTGCGCCGCTCGGCATTCACATAATTGGTGTAGCGGCCGATCGTCTCGCGCAGCCCGCCCAAGAGACGGTCGATCAGCACCACATTGCGGTTGACCTCGTCCTCGATCAGCGAGAGCTGGCGGTGATCTTCGTCGACCGCGCCCTGCAGCCCGTAGGTGGCGCGCACGGATTCGAGGAGATAGCTCGACATCGCCGAATCGGCGGCGACCTGATTGCCGAGAGTATTGAGCGCGGCGATATCTGTGAGGATACGATCAAGCTCGCTCTGCGCCGCGTTCCACTGGCTCACCAGCACCGGATTGCCCGGCGTGGTGCCGATGCGGAGGCGTGCCGTGACGGCGGCGATGGTGGCGAAATAGCTTTGCGAATTCTGCCGCGCGGTGTTGCGCACCTGCTCGAACTGGATGCGCCGATTGTTGACGGAGGCTTTGAGATTCTCCAGCTCGGCGCGCTGCTGCGCGACCTTGGCGCCAACGAAGGTGCCGGTCGGCGAGCTCGCCATGAGCGCGCTGTCGGGCTCGTAGGAGACTTGCGTGACCGGTTGAGCGCGGACCGGCGCGGGCGAATCGGCATATATCGCTTCATCGCGCATTTCCGCTTCCGAGGCCGGAATGACGACCTGCTCACCGGAGCCCGAAGGCTCCTCTCCGGTCAGCGACGGCCATAAGGCATCTTCCGTGAACGAACACGCCGTGAAGAGAAATGCCGCTGCCGAGATAAGGATAAATCCCCTAAACGGTGCTATCACCTGAAACCACCCGCTCTTAATTCTCGCGAAATGCACGATACGGCCGCTCGATCCTGCCGGCTAATCCTACTTATATACCCCGCCCAAAACAGGCGGTCTTATGGAATCCCATCCTGCTGCAAGATCTTATTGTGGCATCCCGCCTCAAAAAGATGGGGGATAGTAACCGCATGACGGGCCGCTCACAAGCAGGATTTCCCACTTATGCCAATGGCTTCCGCCCAACCGCTCAGCCATTTAAGGGGCTGGGAGAGGCGCCGATAGGGGGAAATTGCGTCCTTCAGCGCGCATCCTTCCGTCGCCTCTTGCAGGGCTTTCGCGATTTGAGTACTGTCCGCCCGCTTTTAAGCGCCCGTAGCTCAGCTGGATAGAGCACCAGACTACGAATCTGGGGGTCGGGAGTTCGAATCTTCCCGGGCGCGCCATTTTTCCCGCATATTTGACGAATTCGGAGGATGGCGTGACAGGCGATAGCGATCCGTTCCGGCATCATCCCGAATTAAGGGGTGAAATCGTCGATCCGCTGGAATCGGCCTATCGCACCATGGATCTCGCCCTTCTCGACGAGAAGATGGTGGCGGCCGGCGCTCCGGCGACCTGGCGCCACAGCGACGGCCATCGCGAGAAATCGCGCCGCACCACCCTTGAGGGGCGTCTGGAGGGCGATTTATGGCTGTTCGCTTATGGCTCCCTCATGTGGGACCCGGCCTTTCGCTTCAATGAGGTCCGAACGGCCTTGCTGAAGGGCTATGGGCGGAGTTTTTGCGTGCGCTCCACCCTTGGCCGGGGCACACCGGAAAAGCCCGGCCTGATGGCCGGCCTCGACCAAGGCGGCGATTGTCATGGGCTCGCTTTCCGGATCGGCCGGGAGGTGATCGACGAGGAAACCCGCATCATATGGCGGCGTGAAATGCTGCTCCATGCCTATGCGCCGGAATTCGTCGCCCTGGAGACGGGTGAAGGCGGCATCGAGGCGCTTGCCTTCGTCGTCGATCATAGCGCCAAGAGTTATCTACCTGGCCTCAGCCTGGAGGAGACCGCCCATTATATGGCGACGGGTGCCGGTGTCTTCGGCTCGAGCCTGGCCTATCTCGAAAATTTGGCCGAGCAATTTGCCACCATCGGAATCGAGGATGCGGCGCTGTTCAAGCTGTGCGACAGGGCGCGGGAAATAGCGGCATAGCATTCCCGTCACCTCTCACCATTTCGTGCGCGCGGCGCCTTACATCTTTTATGCCGGCGGTTCGCGCCCATATGGTAGATAGCCGCATCTGGAAGGGCTAAAGCCGCGTGGATCAGCAAACGAACATAAAGCGCAAATTGGCGACCATTCTGGCCGCGGATGTCGCCGAATATAGCCGCCTCATGGGCGAGGACGAGGAGGCGACCGCCGATGCGCTCGCCATTTGCCGCGGCGTGTTCGACCAGTATGTCGGCGACCATGACGGGCGCATCTTCAACACGGCGGGCGACAGTATCGTCGCCGAATTTTCCAGCCCGGTGGAGGCGATGCGCAGCGCCGTCGAGATTCAGGCCGAGATCGGCGCGCGTAATTCCGAGGTGCCGGCGCCGCGCCGCATGCAGTTCCGCATCGGCATCCATCTTGGCGATGTTCTGGTCGATGGCGACAATTTGCTCGGCGACGGCATCAATGTCGCGGCTCGGCTCGAAGGCCTCGCCGAGCCAGGCGGCATCACCCTTTCCGCCGCCGTCCATGAGCAGGTCGAGGGGAAACTGCCAGGCGAGTTCCGTTTCGAAGGCGAGAAATCGGTCAAGAATATCGCCAAGCCGGTGCCGGTCTTCACCCTCGTTACCAACGCGCTCCAGCCGGCGCCCAGCCAACAGGCGGTGTCGGTCGAGCGCGTCGCCACCGAGCTTCCCTCCATCGCGGTGTTGCCGTTCGAGAATATGGGCGGCGATCCGGAGCAGGATTATTTCGCCGATGGCCTGGCCGAGGATTTGATTACCGAGCTGGCGCGTTTTCAGGAGCTCCGCGTCGTCGCGCGCAATTCGAGCTTCACCTATAAGGGCAAGGCGACCAATGTGCGCGTCCTCGGCGAGGAACTCGGTGTGCGCTATGTGCTCGAGGGCAGCGTGCGCAAGGCGGGCAACCGGGTGCGCATCACGGCGCAGTTGATCGAGGCCGCCAGCGATAAGCATCTTTGGGCCGAGCGTTTCGACCGCGACATGGACGATCTCTTTGCCGTTCAGGACGAGGTGACCCAGCGCATCGTCGCCACCATCGCGCCGACGGTGGAAGCGAGCGAACGGAAGCGGGTGCGCAATTCCGACCGCTGCGGTAACCATCAGGCCTATGACGCGGTGCTGTGCGCGCGCGAGAAATGGGCCAAGTTCAACCAAGAAGACAATCTCGAGGCGCGCAAGCTCTACCTACGGGCCATCGAACTCGATCCGGATTACGCCCGCGCCTATTCCGGCCTCGCCTGGACCTATCTGATCGAGAAATACGAAAATTGGAGCGACACGCCGGAAGAATCGCTGGACAAGGCTCAGGAATATGCCTCCCAGGCGGTGAAGGTGAACCCGGCCTCGCACTCGGCCTGGCTTATCCAGGGCAATGTGCAGCGCGCGCGCGGCGACATGAACCGCTCCGCCGATTCGATGAACCGCGCCATCGCGCTCAATCCCAACGATGTCGACAGCTACATCTTTCTCGCCGACGTCAAGATCAACCAGGGTGAACTCGATGAAAGCCTGGAACTGATCGAGCGCGGACGCGAGCTCAGCACCCGCACCACCAATTGGCACAAGGCGGTTCACGGCCGGGCGTTCTATGTCGGTAAACGCTATGAAGAAGCGGCCAAAATGCTGGAGGGGGTCGACGGCCTGGCCTTTGCGCAGCGCCTCCTGGCGATGAGCTATGCGCAGCTCGGCGAGACGAAAAAAGCCCAATCCCAGGCCAAGCGCTATCTTGAGCAATATCCCGATTTCACCATATCGCGATATATGGCCGACATCGCGCTGCAGCGCGAGGAAGACCGGACGCTTTATGCCGAGGGCCTGGAGAAGGCCGGCTTCCCCGGCTAGTCCTCGTCGAGGATCTCCTCGATCCGTTCGGCGATCGTCTCGGCACCCTGGCCGGGAACGAAATGGGTGACATATTCGCTGTTCGGATTCATGAAATAGACGATGGAGGAATGCTCCATCAGATAGTGCGTCTCACCTGCTTCCGTCTCGCCTTTGCGGTAATAGACCCGATAAACCTTCGCGGCTTCCGCAGTCTCTTCCGGCGTACCGGTTAAGCCGATCAGGTCGGGATGAAAATTCGGCACATATTCCGCCAGCGTCTCCGGCGTATCGCGCTCCGGATCGACGGTGATGAAAAGCGCCTGAACCCGCGCCGCCTCATCGCCGAGTTCGTCCAGCGCTTGGCCCATCACCAGCAATTCGGTCGGGCAGACATCGGGGCAGAAGGTGTAGCCGAAAAAGACGAGCAGATATTTACCATCATAGGATTCATGCGTGACCCGGTTGCCGTGATGATCGGTCAGCGAAAACGGCCCGCCGATATCCGCCGCCCGCGAGGAGAGCGGTGCGACGAGAAGAATCGTCAAGGCGAGTGCGGCGATAAAGCGGGTGATGTTCATATCGGGTCAATCGTGATGATGTTGTTGGTCGCTGTGGTCTCGATGCTCGCCCGGCGCCTGCTTGGCGCCGAATCCGGCGATGGCGACATCGACCGTCACCTCCCCGGCATGGGTGAAGCTGAGGGTCAGGGGGAAACTCTCGCCCTCGACCAGCTTCTTTTGCAGGGACATCAGCATCAGGTGCAAACCGCCGGGCTCCAGTGCAACGGCTTCACCCGGTGGGATGACAATGTATTCGGCGGCGCGCATTTTCATCACGCCGTCCTGCATGACCGATTCATGGGCTTCCGCGCGTTTGGCGACCGGGGTCGACGCCGCCAATAATCTGTCGCTTTCGCCGCCTCTGTTCACGATCGTCAGATAGGCCACGCCGGGCCGCTCGGTTCCGATCGAGGCCCGCGCCCAGGCACCCTCGACCTCAATGCCGCCCGCCAGGGCCTGCGCCGTGAAAAACAGTGCCGACAACAGCACCGATACCGCTACCAAGTTTCGCAAAATTGTCCTCCGCATTGATGGTGATGCAGCCACCTGCGTTCCATAACGCGGGGCATCGAAATAGCCAAGCGGCGAGCGCCATATTGCAAGAAATTGTGATGACCGCTCACATTACGTTATCATTGCGGCATCTGAGGCGTCGGCGTTGCGGGACTTCGGGGAGGAAATCGTGGAAATCAACCGCTCTCAGGATGGGGATATCATCATTCTCGCGCCTTCGGGGCGCATCGACCAGGATACCAGCGCCGCCTTTCAGGAGGCGCTCTCCGGGGAAATTAGCGGCGCGGCCTCGGTGATCGTCGATTTCGGCGGCATCGAATATATCTCCAGCGTCGGCTTGCGCGCGCTGATGATCGGCGCCAAGGAAAGCAAGGCGAGCGGTGGCAAGCTCGCCGTCGCGGAGCTCTGCCCGGTGGTTCAGGAAGTCTTTCAGATCAGCCGCTTCGACAAGGTGATTCAAACCTTCGACACGGTGGACGATGCGACGGCCTGGATTCGCGAAGGCTAGGGGGCGTCATGTTGGTTCGATTTTGGGGAACGCGAGGTTCTCTGCCGGCACCGCTCAACCATGCCGCGGTGCGCAGAAAAATTCATGGCGCGCTCAGCGCCGCGCAAGGCCACGACCTCGCCACCGCCGAGAAGATCGACGCCTTTATCGACGGTGAGCTCGATTTCGATATCGCCGGCACCTATGGCGGCAACACGTCCTGCGTCGAAATCGATCCCGGCGGCGATGAATATGTCATTTGCGATCTCGGTAGCGGGGTGCGGGAATTCGGCAATAATTTTCTCGGCGCGCCCCATCCCGACAAGAAGAAAGTCTTCAATGTCTTCATCTCGCACGTCCACTGGGACCACTTAATGGGATTCCCGTTTTTTGTGCCGGCCTATATTCCGGGCCATACGGTTCGCATTCATGGCTGCCACGAGGTGCTCGAGGAAGCCATTCGCGGACAACAGGCGCCACCGGGATTTCCGGTCGATTTTTCCCTGCTCGGCGCCGACGTGGAATTTGTCGTTCTCGAGCCCGGTAAGACCTACGATATTGCCGGCATGTCGGTGGAAGCGCTCAAGCAAATCCATCACGGCGATTCCTACGGCTACCGTTTCGAGGCGGGCGGCAAGTCGGTGGTCTATTCGACCGATTCGGAGCACAAGCTCGATTCCGACGAAGAGACCGAAATGTTCACCAATTTTTTCAAGGACGCCGATCTCGTCATATTCGACGCCATGTACGCGCTCGCCGATGCGGTTTCGCTCAAGGAGGATTGGGGCCATTCGAGCAATGTCGTCGGCGTTGAGCTCT
>CAZUVO010000048.1:5690-15039 GCA_964623955.1 uncultured Rhizobiaceae bacterium | reverse complement strand
CCAGCGCGCGGGCGTGAAGCATTACTGCATGTTTCATCACGAGCCGATCTATGACGATGCGACAATCAGCAATATCCTGGCCGAGACGATCCGCTATGAGGAAATCATGGAGGAGGGCGCGGCCGGCCATGTGCTGAAGATTTCCACCGCTTATGACGGCATGGAAATCCAGCTCTAAGCGGCACCGCCAGCCGGTGGCATGCTGAGCACGCTTGCGCGGTTTCGCCTCTCGGCGCTCGGTCGTTGGCAGGGCGTGCCCATCGCGCTCGGACTGATCATCATCTTCATTATATTGCGCGCGTTCGATCCCTCGCCGATCGAGGTCATGCGCCTTCGCGTCTTCGACATGTTCCAACAGGTTCAGCCGCGCGAGCGGCCCGCGGCACCCGTGGTTATCGTCGATGTGGACGAGGAAAGCCTGACGCAGTTCGGCCAATGGCCCTGGCCGCGTAATCTGATCGGCGAATTGGTAGAGAAGATCGCGGCGGCCGGTGCGCCGATCATCGCCTTCGATGTTCTGTTTCCCGAGGCGGATCGCCTGTCGCCGAGCCATTTCGTGGACAATTTTCCCGAACTGGACGACACAACCCGCGCCCGCGTGGAGGCGCTGCCGTCCAACGATGCCCGCCTGGCCAAAAGCTTCTCGCACGCCTTCGTGGTGCTCGGCATGGCGGCGCTCCGGCCCGGCGAGGGCGGCGTGCAGGCGCCCGATTTCACCCGCACGCCGGTACGCATGGTGGGCGACGACCCGGTGGCGCATCTGCACAATTATTCGAAAGTCATCCATTCCATCGACGAGATCGCCAAGGCGGCGAAGGGCCATGGCGTGATCAGCGCCATACCCGAACATGACGGCGTGGTGCGCCGCCTCCCCTTGGCGTTTTCCCTGGATGGCCGGCCCGCGCCGGCGCTGACGGTGGAGATGCTGCGCCTCGCGGTAGGGCAGAAACTTTTTACCGTGGAGGCCGGGCCGGGCGGCGTGCAGGCGGTCGGCGCCGGCCCGCTGATGATGCCGACCACGGCGGATGGCCGGGTGTGGCTGCATTTCACCCCACACGAACCCGGGCGCTATGTCTCCGCCGCCGACGTTCTCACCGGCGCCGTGCCGCCCCAGCGCCTCGCTAAGCATCTCGTGCTAATCGGCCCGACCGGCCTCGGCATCGCCGATTTCGTTACCACGCCGGTCGAATCCAACATGCCCGGCGTCGAGGTGCACGCGCAGCTGCTTGAAGCCTATCTCAAAGGCGGCATGCTGGCGCGCCCCAGTTTCACCTTTTGGATCGAGATCGCGCTGATGCTGTTCGCCGCCGGTGTGGTGATCGCCGTGGTGCCGGCGATGCGCCCGGCCTTCAGCCCGCTCGCCTATGGCACCATGTTGCTCGCGCTTTTGGGCGGCGGGTGGATTGCGTTCGCCCATTTTCAATTGCTGCTCGATGCGAGCTATCCCATCGTCGCCACCGGGCTGGTCTATTCGGTCATGCTGACGGCGACGCGGGCGGCGGTCGAACAGGCGCGCAAGCGCCTCGCGAAAGAGCTCGAGGTCGAACGCGAGGCCGTCGCCCGGCATGAGGGCGAGCTATCGGCGGCGCGCGATATCCAGATGGGCATATTGCCGCGCGACTTTCCGGCCTTTCCCGAGCGCGGCGAATTTTCCATCCACGCCTATCTCGAGCCGGCCCGCGCGGTCGGCGGCGATCTTTATGATTTCGATTTGGTCGACGATCATCACCTGTTCTTCGCGGTCGGTGACGTGTCCGGCAAGGGCGTGCCGGCATCACTCTTTATGGCGATCACCAAAGCGCTCTGCAAAAGCAACGCGCTGCGCGGGCCGGAGACGATCGACACGATCATCAACCGCGCCAATGGTGAGATTGCCCGCGAGAACCCGGCGATGCTATTCGTCACCATGCTGGCCGGGCTGCTCGACCTCAGGACCGGCGCGCTGCAACTCTGCAATGCCGGTCATGACGCGCCCTATTTGCTGCGCCCCGGCCAGGCGCCGCAGCTGATCGAAGGCGAGGGTGGGCCGCCGCTCTGCGCCCTCGACGACTTCGAATATCCCCTCGACAGCTTTCAACTGGTGCCGGGCGACGGGTTGGTGATCATATCCGACGGCGTGACCGAAGCGCAGAACCACGCGCAGGAGCTTTACGGCAATGAGCGGCTGGCGCGGATATTATCCGAGCTGCCCGAAAACGCGGATTCGGACGCTATCGTCAGCACCCTGATCGACGATATTCACAGCTTCGAGGGCGGCGCCGAGCAGTTCGACGACACCACCATCATGGCCATCCGCTATGCCGGACCAGGCGGGTCCGGCTAGGATTAGCGGACGGTAATTTCGACCCGCCGGTTGCGCGGCTCCGGCGTCGCGTCCGCCGTGTCGACGAGAAGATCCAGCTCGCCGCGGCCGATCGCTGAGACCGTGTCGCCGTCTATGCCGCGTTCGACCAGCCGTTCGCGCACCGCCTCCGCCCGTTCGAGCGAGAGGCCGGCATTATAGGCTTTCTTGCCCTTGGTATCGGTATGGCCGATGACGTCGACCGCGAAATGCTGGCGGCTCCAGATATCGGCGAACACCTTCTCGAACTCGTAAACCGAATCATTGGTGAAAGTATCCGTGCCGAATTCGAAATAGAGGATGAAGCTTCTCGGCGGCGTCGGCTTGGCGGCGAGCGCTGCGGCGAAAATCTCGTCGACATCGCTTTCGCGGAAATCCGCTTTCTCGACGGTGCCTTCCTGGGTCACATGGGCCGCTTCATAGGCCTGATCCAGGACGATTTCCGAGGTGCCGTCATTGACCGTGATCTGGCCCACCTTGCCGTCAGCATCCGGCACCACGACGAAGAGCGTCTCGCCGAGGCGGGGCGGCTCCGGTTGGGTGCAGGCGGCGACGGCAATGACGAGCGCGAGGCAGACGGCGAGGGCGGAGAATTTAGATTTTGCGAGATATCTCATTGTCCAGCCCCCCCGCCGACGCGCACGAGAAACTTGGTGCCGCGGACGCCGAGGATCGCCGACGGCGTCTTCACTCGCATGGCCTCGGACGAGCCGCGCACCATATCGCCGGAATCGATCGCCACCGTGCCGGACAGGAGATCGGCGAGCATGGTGCCTTCCAGGGTGCTCGGATTGTAGCTGTATTCGTCGAGCGCGAGTTCGGTGTTGGGCCCGGCCGATATCACCGTGTTGTCGCTGAAGGTGATTCCGACGGAGCCGTCCGCGCCGGTCTCCACCACGTCGTTTTCGAATACGGCGGCGCCCGGCTCGGCATCGGCGCGCGCGCCGTCATGAATTAAATAAACTTCTCCGGAGACCGTCTTAACCTGCCCGATTTCTCCGTCCGCCGCCTTGGCGCCGGCGCTGATCAGCGCGACAGCCATGATGCAGGCGGCAAATTGAATCCATTTCCGTGCCATGAAATCCCCCTTGGACGAGACCTTCCCTAACCCATAGAATTAATCTTATGACCGGTCCGGCCGGCCTGTCCATGAGAACTATGGCGTCCGCGCCGGAACGGTGTGGAAAGCGCGCATGACAAAGCTGGCTTCAGAAAATAACAAACCCATCGTGAAGGCGACCATATCCGTGGCCGCGCAAGCTTCGGAGTTCGCCGGTGTGCGAACGGAGGTCATGGATTTTTCCGAGCGTGCCGGGCTTCCGGGGGATACCGGCCATCAGATCACCCTGGTGTTGGAGGAGCTTTTCGCCAACCTTCTGAACCATGGCGGCGGTAAGGATGGCGCTGATATCACGTTGCGCCGCGACAGTGCGACGGTGCATATCCGCTATCGAGACGACGGCGCCCCGTTCAATCCGCTCGATGCGCCCGAGCCCGGCCTCGAAGGCGGTGCCGAGAAGCGCGCGGTGGGCGGGCTTGGCGTGCATCTCGTCCGTCAGTTGACCGATACCGCCGTTTATCGCCGCGCCGACGGCCGCAACATTCTGGAATTGGAGATGGCGCTTGCCGCACCGGAATGAGGGCGCTCTCTATAGGCGGTAGACAGTAATTTCCTCTTCGCGGCCGCGGATGCGATGGGTGCCGACGGCGATCGGCGTCACCGCCTCGCCGGCGTCGTCGGCGGTCGCCGCGCTGAGCACGATGGTTACTTCGGCATCGCCGTCGCCCACCTCCTTGCCCAACTGTTCAAGCCGATTGGCGGTGTTCACCGCGTCGCCGACAATGGTGTAGTTGATGCGCCCCGGCGCGCCGATATTGCCGACAATGACTTCGCCGGTGTGGAGACCAATGCGCACGCGAACGGGAGGCGCGCCGTCGCTTTGGCGCCGGACATTGTCGGCGGCGACCGCTTGGCGAATAGCCAGTGCCGCCCGGCAGGCGCGCGCGGCATGATCCGGCAATGCCTCGGGCGCGCCCCAAAACGCCATCACCGCATCGCCGATGAATTTGTCGATGGTGCCGCCTTCGTCCTCGACACAGCGGCTCAATACCGCGAAATGCTGGTTGAGAAAATTTGCCGTCTCATTGGCGCTCATGGTCTCGGATTGACCGGTGAAGCCGACGATATCGGTGAACATTACCGTCGCCGAGCGGGTTACCGATTCCGCGGCAGCGTCGTCGCCCTGCTGCACCAGCCGGTGCACGAGGTTTTTGGGCACATAGGTTTCGAACCAGCGCAAGCCCACGACCATCGCGTTGAACGCCTGATCTGCGGACGTGATCTCCTTGAACAAGCTACCGGGCAATTGCGGCACGCCGTCGAGCGTCAGGCTGCGCACTTGCTGCGCGGCGAACGCGAGGCGGCCGAGCGGCGCGCTGAGATAGCGCGCAAACATGTAGGCCACGGCGAGCGACACCAGCAGCACCACACCGCCGGCAATCGCCGCCCAGCGCAAGCGCGTCAGCTCGTCGGTCAATGTCGCGCCGGGGAAATGAACCGCCACCAGCCACGGCTTGTCGCCGTAGCGCTCGATGGTGCGCGACAGAAACGCGATATCCTCACCGCCGACATCGACGATACGAATGCCGGTGCGTTGCTCGAGTGTGGTCTCGTCCGCGGGATCACCGCCGTCGGCGGCATGGACGAGCAGGGGATCTCCCACTTCGCCGAGCGTCGGCAGCGGGTGCTGAGCGTCGAGGCCGGCCATGCCGTCCGCCAGCCTGGGGTGAGCAAGAACGAACTGCCCGTCGTAAACGATGAAGGCGCTGCCGCCCAGGGTCTCGGCGGTCGCCTCGAGCAGCACGGAAAGCGTATCGACCCGCACCGTCGCCGCCAACAGGCCGAGAAACGCACCATCC
This sequence comes from uncultured Rhizobiaceae bacterium, assembly GCA_964623955.1. Lineage (GTDB taxonomy): Bacteria > Pseudomonadota > Alphaproteobacteria > UBA828 > UBA828 > PTKB01. The sequence goes on along the minus strand of CAZUVO010000048.1, from coordinate 9,779 downwards.
CGGTGCACCGGATAACGCACGTTGAGGAGCGTCACGTCAGCGGTTTCCGGGCGCACCACGTCGGCCCAATGGAGGCCGCTACCTGAACGCTCGGCCTCCAGCGCCGACATCAGCACGGGCATTTTGGCGATATCGACAACCGTCAGCGTCACCCCGCTCTCCTGACGTAGCGCGAAGATCATGCGCGCGTCCTCGCGAATGAGGACGACCGAACGCACCTGCGGCGTCGCCGCCAGCGCGCCGGACAGATATTTTCCGACATCGGCCTCGTTGGCGGCGTCGATCGTGCCGGCCTCCATCTGCCGTCCGAGATGCAGCAGCGCGTCTTCGGCGGGTTTGAGATATTGGTCGATGCGCGCGAGGGTCAATTCGACCGTCGATTCCGACTTGTCGCGCAACAAATCGAAGGTGTTTTGCCTGGCCGCCCACAGCCCGACGGCGAGCACCGCGACGACGGCGAGCAGCACCAGCCCGCCGAACCCGATCAAGAGGCCGCGCGAGATTTGAATCTGAAAGCGTGCCTCCGTGTCGGCCGGCTTGGCGGCGGAAGTTTCTGGCTTTGTGTCGGGCATGGTGGTCATTATTAGCATGGATGAAAAAACGCCGCAGGCGAGGCAAGGATTATGAAACTTAATGACAAGACGATCATCGTGACCGGTGGCGCCAGCGGTATCGGCCGGGCGCTGGCGGAACGCTTTGCCGAAGAGGGCGCGAAAATCGCTCTTGCCGATTTGGCCATCGACAAGGCGGAGAAGGTTGCGGCGGAGATCGGCGGTCTCGCGCTCGCCTGCGATGTGACCAAGGAGGCCGATATTCAAAACCTGGTCGCGCGCACCGAGCGCGAGCTCGGCCCGCTCGATCTTTTTTGCTCAAATGCCGGAATCGGCTTCGGCGAGCCGGACCTGGTCACCTCGGCGAGCAATGCCGAGTGGCAGACCAGTTGGGACGTTCATGTCATGGCCCATGTCTATGCCGCGCGCGCCGCGCTGCCCGGCATGATCGAGCGCGGCGGCGGCTATTTTCTTCAGACCGCTTCCGCCGCGGGCCTGCTGAACCAAATCGGCGATGCCGCCTATTCGACGACCAAGCATGCCGCGCTCGGTTTTGCCGAGGCGCTGGCGATCACCCATGGCGATGACGGCATCAAGGTTTCCGTCCTCTGCCCGCAATATGTCGCGACCCCTATGCTGGGCTATGACGACAATGCCGACCCGGACCTGTCGCCCGGCGTGATGTCGCCGCGCCAGGTGGCGGAGAGCGTGGTGGAAGGGATCTCGGAGGAGCGGTTTCTCATTCTGCCCCACCCGGTCGTCGAGCAGTACCGGCAGAACAAGGCGGCAAATTATGAACGCTGGCTCGGCGGCATGCGGAAATTGCGCCGCGGCATCATCGCCGAGATCGGCTCGACCCGCCCGGAAGATATGCACAAACTGATCTAACCGAAACCGCGCCCGGCGGGCCGCTCAATGCGCTGTGACGCGCATGCTCATATTGAGCCCGACAATGCCGACCACGATGAGGACGACCGAACCGACCTTGAGCGTGGTGACCGGCTCCTTGAACCAGATGACGCCGATGGCGAAGATCAGCGCCGTGCCCGCCCCGGCCCAGATGGCGTAGCTCATACTGAGGTCGAGTTTCTTGAGGGCAAAGGTGAAGGCGGTGAAGCTAAGACCGTAGAACACGAAGATGAGAACGCTCGGCAGCGGCCTGGTGAAGCCCTCGGCGAGCTTCATGTTCGTCGTGCCCGCCACCTCAAGAATGATGGCGGCCACCAATAGGGCCCAATGCATGACTATTTCCTTTCGGTGATCTCGCGCGGGCCGGTTCGCCGCGTCTAATCTTCGGGGTTTTGTAGGTTCGCCACCTGACGCTTGCGGATTTTCTCCACCATGCGCGCCTGGGCTTCCTCGCTGCCGTCATGGAAGGTGCCGAACCATTTGTCCGCCGGGAACAGCGTATTGCCGTAATTGCACTCAAAATGGCGATGGTGCAGATAGTGGAAGAAATCGCTCGGGAATTGCACGCCGCCTTTTACCTTGATCTTGTCGAAGCCGATATGGCCGACGCCGGACATCAGCGCGGCAACCTGCAGGGTGAACATGGCGTGGATCGGGTGCGACGGCACGACCCAGTACAGCAGCACAACCGAGAAGAAGATGACATGTTCGATCGGGTGCATCGCCAACCCGGTCCACGGGCCGATATTGACGTTCTTGTGATGCACATAGTGGGCGCTCTGGTAGAGCGGCTTCCAATGCAGTGCGCGGTGAATGAAATAGAAATGAATGGTTTGCCAAAACACCAGCACGAACAGCAGCAGCGCAAAGTGAAGCGGCTGAGCCTCCCAGGTAACCATCGTCAGATAGCCGTTGGCGTAGGACCACATCATGAAGACTTCATAGGCCGACCAGATGAGACAGCCGCTGACGATGCTGTAGATCAAATTGTCGAGAATCTGCGAGCCGAAAAGAAAGCGCGGCTTTTTCTCGCCCCACCATTTGGGGTGAAATTTATGGTCCTCGCCCTGGCCCTTGAAAGTGTAGAGCCAGAGATGCAGCCCGCCATAAAACAGAATCAGCAGCACGAGATTTCGGATGAAGATATGGGCGATCCAGCCGATCTCCCACTCGGCCATGCGTGACAGTTCCGGCTGGGTATAGAGCCAGGTGACGATGGCGATGCCGGCGAATATCACGTTCCAGGGGAAGAGATATCCTGGATTGCCGAAGAAGAATTTGAAGATATGCACCGGGTGCGGCGGCCATTTCCAAATGGGTGGCGCATCGGGGCGCACGCGAGGATGCCAGTCGCCCCCCGGAACCCGTGTCCCTTCCGCCATATCAGCCATGCGTACCTCCGGCGACATATGCCACCAATCGAAAAGTGCGGACAAAACTGTCCTGCAAATTGGGCCGGGCTGTCAATGTTCCGGCCATTCTCGCGCCGTTCAAAGACGCATGCTAAAGTCCCGCGCTTGGCGGTAATAGGATGGATTTGTAGCCATGACGGCATCGGCGGTTTTGGATAATGCCGCACCCGGTACACGGGCGGTGAGTGGGCGGGAGCCCGCATGGCGCCGCCGCGCGATCAATATCGAGGCCCTGCGCAACGAGGCGCGCCGCGCGCTGCCGCGCGCGATCTTCGATTTCGTCGACGGCGGCGCGGATGACGAAGTGACGCTCCGGCGCAATGTCTCCGCATTCGAGGATCATCAATTGCTGCCACGCCCGATCGGCGGCGCCGCCAAATGCGATACCTCCGTCACTATTTTCGGCCAGCGCCTGTCGCTGCCGGTGATGATTGCGCCGACCGGCCTGGCCGGCCTGATCTGGCCGGATGGCGAGCGGGCCACGGCGCGCGCCGCCACTGCTGCGGGCACGGCCTATTGCGTGAGCCATGCGTCGGTCTGCACCTTGGAGGAACTCGCCGCCACCGGATCGGCGCCGCGATGGATGCAGACCTACATCTATAAAGACCGCGAGCTTACCCGCGAGATCGCTGATCGTGCGGCGGCGACCGGCTATGACGCGCTGGTGGTGACAGTCGATACCCAGCGCGTCGGCAACCGCGAGCGTGATCTTATTAACGGCTTCACCATCCCGCCGCGCCTCTCGCCCGGCGAGGTCGCCCGCATGGCGTTCAAGCTGCCCTGGCTGATGCGCATGTGGCGCGAGATACCCAAGATCACCTTCGGCAATTACCGCCGGGCGGGAAGCGGCGAGGATTTGACCGCGCTTGCCACCCGCATGCTGAACCTGCCCGACCCCGGCTTTACCTGGCGCGATATCGAATGGCTGCGCGGCGTGTGGCAGGGGCCGCTTCTGCTCAAGGGCGTTCTCCATCCGGCGGACGCCGCCGAGGCGGTCGCCAACGGGGTAGACGGCATGCTGGTCTCGAATCACGGCGGCCGGCAGCTCGATGGCGCGGCGGCGGCCCTCGACGCCCTGCCCGGCGTCGCCGAAGCGGTCGATGGCCGGGCCACGGTGCTGCTCGATGGCGGCGTGCGCCGCGGCAGCCATGTGGTGAAGGCACTCGCACTCGGCGCCGATTGCTGCCTGATCGGCCGGCCGCAGCTCTGGGGCCACC
>CAZUVO010000048.1:0-5665 GCA_964623955.1 uncultured Rhizobiaceae bacterium | reverse complement strand
GGCGGGCGTCGCCCACGCCCTCGAAATCTTCCGCCGCGAAATCGACCTGGCAATGACCCTCGCCGGCCTGGCAAACACCGAAGACATCGGCCCGGATATTTTGTTGCCGGATAAGGTGTTGAAATAGATGGATAAAATCTGGGGCCGGAACAGCCCTCCTACGCCAAGGCTTCGGCGGGCAGCTTCGCCCTAATCGCCCTCCGGCTGCCTCACTGGCGTAAGCCAGCCGAAGCTCGAAGCGCGAAGGCTGGCGCAGGGGGAGGGATTTGGTCATTACCGAGCGTTGGAGTGGCAGGGTTTCAGGTGTGATGGCTAAGTCTCTTCACTTGCGTCATCCTCGCGCAGGTTCAATTCCTGGGCATGCAACCACCTGCATCGAACAAAATTAGCGGTCCGCCGGATCAGTTTGCTCCAAGCCAGTCATATGTTTGACCCAGATCAAGTGCGGGCGGGAACGGAAATGTAATATCGATCTAATAGTGACGGCATGTGCCGGTTTGGGTCCGCTCTCCAGGTTCGCATCGCTTTATTTCCGGCGCGAAGGATATCGAAGGACGACAACATGGCCCTGAGAATCGATGATGAAGCTCCCGACTTTTCCGCCGAGACGACGGAAGGAGACATCAACTTCCATGATTGGATCGGCGACGGCTGGGCGATTCTGTTTTCGCATCCCAAGGACTTCACGCCGGTTTGCACCACCGAATTGGGATATTTGGCCGGGTTAAAACCGGAATTCGACAAACGCAATTGCAAGATCCTCGGCCTCAGCGTGGACTTTGTCAGCGATCATGTGAGGTGGTCGAGAGACATCGAGGAAACACAGGGCCACGCCGTAACCTACCCGTTGATCGGCGATCCCGAACTGCAGGTCTCGAAGCTCTATGACATGCTGCCGACCGATGCGGGCGACATATCCAAGGGCCGGTCGCCGGCCGACAATGCGACGGTGCGCTCGGTGTTCATCATCGGACCGGACAAGAAGATCAAGGCCATACTCTCCTACCCGATGAGTTCCGGGCGCAACTTTGATGAGGTGTTGCGCCTGCTCGATTCCTGCCAACTGACGGCCAAGCATCAAGTCGCGACGCCGGTGAACTGGCATCGAGGCGACGATGTCATCATCGTTCCGACGGTTTCCGACGCGCAAGCCAAGGAGAAATATCCGGGCGGCTGGAAGTCACCCAAGCCTTACATCCGGATCGTGCCGCAGCCCGGCAAATAACTATCGTGCCCGATAGGTCGTGATCATCTGCGAAGATGCGGTGCTGTCGGAATGGCCGGGCAGCCGATTGGCCTTCTCCGCTATTTGGGCTGCCACTCGCGGGCAAGTTTTTCGGCTTCGGCAATCTGCTCATCTGTCATGATCCCGGCGAGAAGCTTGCGATTGAGGGCCGCCGCGCGATCTCCTTGACCGGCCGCAAGATCGAGCCACATATGCGCCAGCACATGGTCTTCCGGCACGCCCTTACCGAACCGATACATGCCGCCGAGCAGGCTCTGGCCGAAGGCGTTGCCTTGCTCGGCCGCCTTCCGGTACCACTTTGCCGCTTCGACGAAATCCTCGGCAACGCCATGGCCTAGCCGGTACATGAGACCAAGGTTGCTTTGTGCCTCGGCATAGCCCTGCTCGGCGGCCGCGCGCCACCATTTCAGCGCTTTGGCGTAATCCGTCGGCATGCTCCAGCCGGTGCCGTAGATATATCCCAGTCTGAATTGTGCCGCGGCGACGCCCTGCTCGGCGGCCAAGACGTACCAGTTCAGCGCCTCGGCGCTATCCTGTTCGACGCCACTTCCCGCTTCGTACATGTTGCCAAGCAGGGCTTGCGCCTTGGCCAGCCCATGCTCGGCCAGCGGCCGCAGCTCGCGCAGCGCCGAAGCGTAATCGCCGCGCTCATAGGCTGCGGAGCCGGCAGCGAAATCTTGCGCCGCCAGTGGCGCGGCGAGGGCAATAGCAAGGATGAAAAGCACGGCCTTGATGATGCTTCGCATGCGCCCGTCCCACCGCCGTGGTTGGCTTGGCTAACGCGACATATCGTCGCGCGATAATTAATTTTTGTCCGTATCGGGCTCCAACGGCCCGTTTTCCCGGCGCACGGCTAATGCAGGCTTTCGTTCGCAGCACCGAGAATGCCCCGGTAAACGCGTTCGGTCTCGAATGTCGGCTCAACGTCGAGTTCGCGGGAGAGAATCTCCCGGCAACGGTGAAATTGGGCGACCGCTTGATCCGTGCTGCCGAGCTGCCCGAGGCTTTTCATAAGCGTCCGGTGAAAAATCTCGCGACACGATTCGCGGGCGAGCGCGGTGCGGCACACGTGAACCGCCTTATCGTGCTCGCCATTGTTTAAGAGGAGGTCCGCCAAACGAGCGAGCGCCTCGAGATATACTTCGCGCAATCGTTCGCGCTCCTCCATGCACCATTCGGCGTAAGGGTCTTCCTCGAGATAGTCGCCGCGATAGAGCGACGAAGCCATCTCGAAGCTTTTGATCGCCTCGCGCAATCGACCTTGCCGTTCATGGCTGAAGCCTTGCGCGATATGTCCTTCGAAAGCGTCCTTATCGAGCCAGATCGACTCGACCCTGAGCGCGTATCCCTTGCCCACGGTATCCACCACATCGCCTTGAACGCCGGCATCGCGAAATTGTTGGCGCAAATAGTAGACGACGACCTTGAGACGACCGACGCCGGTTTTTTCGTCGACCTCCGGCCATAGCCAATCAATCAGATATTCGCGCGGCGCGGGACGGCCGCAATGGGTTATCAAGCATTTGAGAAGCGCGAGAGCATGTTTTCGCTGCCATTTCTCGATGGCAAGAACGCGGTCGCCATAGGCCAGCGAAAACCGCCCGAACGTGTGGACGCGCAGGCTTAGCGGATTTTCCAATGTGGCGCCTATTGAGCGCGGCATGAGAAAGACGATCACCAACCCGCCACTCTCCCCTCGCCGGCGTTCGGCCGTGCCGACAATCATCGAACTGATGTGGACGGGCAGGAGCCGGCCGTCTCTGTGGCGTACGTAGCAGCGCCCGACGTTTAAAGGTTGGCGTTGTCGAAAACATTTGCCCGCCTCACAGTCCGGCACGCAGAGCGGGACGTTGTGCGATCGCATCGCGCGGAGAACGTCGCTGCAGCGCCGACCGATCACTTCGTTCGGGCTGTAGCCGAGAAGGTTTTCGGCGCTATCGTTCCATGCGCAAACGCGCATCTCTTTGTCAATGGCAAGGGCGGCACTAGAGGCGAGACTTACCATGTCGTCCACGCTCTCATGCGGCTTCATGCGATGCACCTCCGATGTCGAGCTGCCTCAAAGCCCTCAAGCCGACCTTCGGTTTTTTTCTTGCTTGTCAGATTTGGCCTGACTTGAGTGCCGGTTTTTCCGAATCGAAATTCATCCGCCAGCTCGGAAAAAATAATGGCACTTGCGACCTATTTTTCTTGCCGAACCAGCATTTTGTGAGGTGATAAGTTGTCGCAGCGTCACTTTGTCGCGGAGATATTGGGTTCGATATCCGGGATTAGGGCGTGGCGCCGATCGTCCACCTGTCACCGGACCGTCACTTGGCCGTGCTAGGCGAGTTGCAAGCCGGATAGGGATAGCTCGAATGGCGCGCCTGTCCGGGCGCTCGGCTGAATACAATACCGCTTCGGCGGGAATAGGCTGGACACGACGACGGTTGTGTTGCTTAGCGCCCGGCGCCTGCTTCCCCTGCCGCTTTGGAGGATCGCAAACCGAGCTGCGCGATAAAGGAAACGCAAAACGAGGGGTGTCGCGATGCAACCGATGACGCCGGGCCGTCCACTGCGGAATTCGCTCGCGGGCCTATTTCTCCTCGCCATCATCGCGCTGCTTGCGGCCGGGCAGTTGCTGCCGGCCCGCGCCGATGACCCGAACACAAATCTCGTCGGCGACATTTCCGAAGGCCAAAAAATTTTCGAGGAATGCCGCGATTGCCACTCGGAGCAGGCCGGCAAATACCGAACCTTCGGTCCCAACCTATATCGCATCCTCGGCCGCAAGGCGGGTACGGCCGCACAGCATGATTATTCGCCGGCCTTGGCCAATGCCGGATTCGTTTGGTCCGAGGAGCGGCTCGACCGCTGGCTCAAGGACCCGCAAGGGTTTCTGCCCGGCTCCAAGATGGACATTGCCATCGAAAGCGAACAGGCGCGCGCTGACGTGATCGCCTATCTGATCGCGGCGGGAAAACGCTAGCGCCGACAAGGCGGCTCGCCAAGACGAACTCTCCAATACTGCGGATTACAGCCGATACGCCGGGCTCGGCCCGCAAATATGTAGCGCCGGCGCCGATCTGTCACCGAACTGTCACCGAGCCGTAATAACTAACTCGGACGTGATCACGTTGCAGCGCCGTCAATTGGCATTGTGAGAATGGGATGATGATCGAACAGCAGGCGGAATCATTCATTGCCCGGATTTGGTTGGAGCGCAAATCCAATGGCGGCCCGATATGGCGCGGGCACATCCGGCAGGTGCAAGGAAAAAAGGAAACATATTTTCAAGACTTGGCGGAAATGAACAAGTTCCTCGAGAGCGTGAGCGGCGCCACCGGCCCGGGCGCAACCGATTTGAACGCGGCGGAATCCAAGGGCTCGAAGGCGTGAAAGGCTGAAAAACATGATTCTCAAGTTTTCAAAAACATGGTGGGTTCACGCGCTGGTCGTTCTGATGATTGCCATTTGGCTGTGGCCGAGCGCGCACGCTGCGGCCGAAGAAGACGGCCTGGACGTTTTCGAAAGTTATTGCGCGGCCTGTCACACCATCGGCAAGGGAAATCTGGTCGGGCCCGATCTCGCCGGCGTAACCGAACGCCGCGACGAAGGCTGGCTGATACGGCAAATCAGCGAGCCCGACATTCTGCTCGAGGAAGGCGACCCGATTGCGATGGAGCTTTTGCAACAGGCCGACAATGTCGAGATGCCGAATATGGAATTGGACGCTGCGGAAGTGGCGGCGGTCATCGCCTATCTGAAGAGCACCGTAAACCAGGGAAGTGTGGAAGTCGGCACGCCATCTCAGTTCCTGCCCACCCTCCTGATCGGCATCGCCATATTCGTCGTCCTCACCTTTATCGCCCTCGGCGTGGGCCGCAAAAGGGTGGATGCGAGATGACTTCAAGAATCAAAAATCCGAAGAAAAGCCAAAAGGTCTGTCATGAAAAACGGTAGCAAGTGGTTCAACATCAGCGAGGATTCCCGTTCGTGGGAGGATTTCTACAGAAAGCGCTGGAACTATGATTACAGCGTGCGCTCGGGTCACGGCGTCAACTGCTCGATGGCCTGCAGTTGGGAAGTCTTCGTCAAAGACGGGCTGATTTGCTGGGAACTGCAAAAAACCGACTATCCGCAGATCGACCCGGATATCCCCAATGTCGAGCCGCGCGGCTGCCAACGGGGCGTGACCGCGTCGTGGTATCCCTACAGCCCGCTCAGGCCGAAATTTCCTTATGTGCGCAAAGTGCTGTGGGATTTTTATACCGCGGAACTGAAAAGCGGTAAGGACCCGGTCGAGGCCTACGCCAGCATCGTCGAGGACGAAGAAAGATCGAAAATTTACAAACAGGCGCGCGGCAAGGCCGGCTGGAAACGCGTGACCTGGGACCAATCGGCGGAGCTCGTCGCGGCGGCGCAGATCTACACCATCAA
>CAZUVO010000047.1:19411-22500 GCA_964623955.1 uncultured Rhizobiaceae bacterium | reverse complement strand
TGGTCTTTATGACATGCGCGGCATAGACCGAATCTTTGCCGCCGGAGCCGGGCACCAGGCAATCATACGAGCCGTTGCGCGAGCGGTATTTATCGCAGAGAGCCTGAAGCGCATGTTCGCGTTCTTCCCAGTCGACCTCCCTGTCCTTGATTTCGGCATAGCGGCAGGCATCGCACACGCCCGCCTTATCTAAATGAATCGTAGCTTTTTTGCTGTCGCGGCGATGTTTAAACTCGACGGAAGAGGACGGCCGCTGATTGGAAATAACGCAGCGCTTGCAAAACATAACCTCACCCGGCAGGCCGTACTTGACTTCCAACCGGCCATCGACGGGATCGTCGATATATTCCGTAAGGCCGCTACGTGGCTCTGTCATTCACTTAACCTCAACGGCCGGGCGGTCAGACGATTGCGCTTCCGTCTGGCAAGCTTCGGCGAAAAAATTCTGTAGCATCTTCAGCCCCACGGGCCCGCTTTTTTCGGGGTGAAATTGGCACCCCACCACATGCCCTCGGCGCACGATCGCCGGCACCGCGAGGCCATTAACATCGCTCGTCGCGACGATCGAATCAGCTTCCGAAAAAAAGCCATAGGAATGAACGAAGTAAGTCATCACCCCCTCCGACAAACCGTGACACAGCGAATCTTCCCGGCACAGGGAGAGTTTTCTCCAGCCCATATTGGGAATTCGTATGCCGCCCTGGCGGCCAGGCTCCGGCAGAGCGCGTACCGAGCCGGGAATAATGCCGAGCCCGTTACGCGCGCCGAATTCTTCGCTCGTCGCCGCGAGAATTTGCATGCCGAGACAGATGCCGAGCAGCGGCACGCCGCGGGCGGCGGCATCGCGCAACGGCAATACCAAATCCCGCGCCGCCAACGCATCCATCGCGTCGGCGAACGCGCCGACGCCAGGCAGCACGATTGCGGCCGCCGCATGGATATCCTCGGGCCGCTCGCTCACCACATGCTCGACATCGATATGAGAGAGCGCGTGCGACAGGCTGTACAAATTGCCGCGGCCATAATCGACGACGGCGATCACTGGCGCACCTCCCAGCCGGCGGCCGCCAGCTCGTTTTTGAGCGCCGGCAGCGGCAAGCGATCATAGTGGAACAGCGAGGCACAACAGACCGCGTCGCACTGGCTCGCCTCTAAGAGCGCCAGAATGTGAGCGCCCTCGCCGGCGCCGCCGCAAGCGATGACCGGCACCGATACCTTATCCCTGACCGCCTTGACCAGTTCGATATCGAAACCTTTTTCGGTGCCCTCCATATCGACCGAAGTAACGAGCACCTCGCCAATGCCCCGCGCCTCAGCCTCGCCTACCCAGTCGATCACATCGACACCGGTCCGCTCGCGGCCATTATCCGTCAACGCCTCCCACCTGCCGGGCGCCCGCCGCTTCGCTTCAATGGAGAGCACGATGCATTGCCGGCCAAAGGCTTCAGCGGCTTCGGTGAGAAATTCGGGCCGCTGCAGGGCGGCGGTGTTGATCGCCACCTTGTCGGCGCCGCTACGCAATGCGGCGACAATATCCTCGATAGTGCGAATACCGCCGCCGACCGTCATCGGCACGAACAGTTCGGCAGCCGCTTCCTCGAGGACGGAGAGAATGCTGTTGCGGCCATAGAGCGATGCCACGACATCCATATAAATTATCTCGTCGGCGCCCTGCTCATAATATTGCCGCGCCATCGCATCGGGTTTTCCGACAATCCTCAGACCCTCCAAATGAATACCCTTGATGACGTTGGGTCCCTTGATATCGATGCGGGCGATCACGCGTTGGGGCGCTCCGGTGCCGTTCGTCGAGACCCGCCGTTGGCCGCTAGCCATTTGACGATTGCTCCGGCGGGCTGTGAATACTTGTGCGACGGCGCGCCAGGATGATACGCGCCTCCGCGATCGTCGCGCCGAGCCACAGGACTTCCGGCAGTGCCTGCAAGGCGATTGCCGCGGCAACGAAGGCCAGCCGGCCATGGTCCGGAAGAAGCAGTAACAAGGGCATCAAGAACGTGCCATTAACGTAGACTCCCGACGCCAGCGACTGCACCCGCCGCGGACCGGCGGCCTGACGCACGACATCCTCCGACAGCGCGCCACCCTGCCCAACCATCCATTCGCGGAAAAAACTCAACCGGCTTCGCGTCATCTGGCTGACCGAAGATATTGCGGTAACCAGGCAACCCAACAGGAGCCAGACCCCCTCGCCGCCGCCGCTATATATCCCGATCGCCGCCGCGATCGGCGCGCCCAGGATAAAAACAAAATCCGCAAGCCCGTCTATGAATTTTCCCCAATAGGTTACCTCGCCCCGCAACCGCGCCAGGTTTCCATCAACGCAATCCAATACAAAACATACATAGAAGCCCACGCACGCTAGTGCCGCACCCGCCCATCCAGGAATAGCAAGCGCCATCAAACAGACGGCAGCCAACAGCACCCGGCCGTTCGTTACGCCGTTCGCCGTAAAACCGGTATTGAAAAAAGCCGGCGTGACCAAATTGGCGAGGGGCCGGCCGAACCACCCAACCGAGTAGTGCGACTTGATGTTTGAATTAAAGGAGGCCCGGACGCCCTCCAAGGTGATACGGCTGCGCATCATGCGGTCAGTTGCTTGCCCGCCTGTTGCGGCGCCCTGGAGATACTTTCCATCAGCGCGTCGGCGGCCTGCCGAACGGTATCGCTCTCGAATTGATTGAGCTGAATGTAATCGTATTTCCCCATATCGAAGGAGACGTCGACAATCGCCCGCAACAATCGTCTGCCTTCAGCAGATACGCGCTCGGCATCATTCTCGAAAAGAGCGCTCCGTAAATATTCCGCCAAATTCGATTCGTCTTCCACCACGCGCACCGAAGGCAAGAAATTATAGATATTGTGCCGCCCGAACGCGATCACCGGCGTTCCGGATGTCACCGCTTCAAGTCCGGCCGTGCCACAAATGGTCGCAACTGCGTCCGCCTGACGGGCACAGTCGAAACCGCGTTCCCACACATCAAGCCAAACCACATTTTTCAGGTCCGCGACCTGACGATAAAAATTGGCCGGCCGGCGGCCGAGCGAACCATATGCTTCCTTCACCGCCA
>CAZUVO010000047.1:9894-19401 GCA_964623955.1 uncultured Rhizobiaceae bacterium | reverse complement strand
CACGAGACACCGCAGCGATCAATGCGTGCTGGTAAAAATATTCGGGCGACAAGCCGTGAAGTGCGGTCTCAGGCTCGACATGCAATGGGAAGTATACGAATCGCTTGCCTGCCAGATCGGCCAATTTTACTTCCGCCATCCGGCGCATGTGCCGGTGCGCCAGCCACATTCGGATATGGTATTGCACCGTTCCCCAATAGTAATAGCCCTTGGCCTTCTCATATCCGCGCAGGTTCCAATAAGCGTATCGCAGGGTGGTCAGTAAAATATTTTTAGCGATTTGCGTCAGTTTGACCCGTTTCAACGATAGTTTCCGGTTTGCCTGGTGGGCAAGGTAGGGCTCAGCCATTTCAAGTCCGTCGGAATCCGTTAGCTCGTGCCACCGCTTCTCAAAATTCGGATTCTCGTAGTGATCGTTGATCGCCCAGTTGTGGTAGTTCTGAAAACGCGAGCCGGCGAGCACTCGGTATGGAAGGCCCATGCTGCGTGCCATATGGAATGCTTCACGTGAACCGTCGAGACAAAGATCAATACCCTTCGTTTGAAATTCGTCTCGCCAGAATTCCAAAGACTCGCAATAGGCATGGACGGCCTGCGCATAGGAAGTGCACTCGGAATAGCGCGAGCGCGGATGGTAATACCCGGCGAGTGAATAACCGCGGCCAAAATGCCGATCCGGCACAATGAGACGATTAATCGTTATCCCAAGGCGGCGTTCCAAATCCCGGGCGCGGCTGATCACCGTCTCTTCGTTCAGCCCGGTTTCAAAACAGCGACGCAAAACGATATTGGCGTCGGCGATTGTGGCGAACAAACCGTCGGCGTTCAGTTTTCGATAATGCTGCAGTTCCTGTTGTCCAAAACAATAGAGATGTATTTCCGCTCCAAAACGTTGTTTGAGATCGCGAGCGAGAGCGGCCATAAACAGGCGCGACTGGGATCGTGCGGAGAGCGCAATTTTTATTGTGGCTTCGGTCATGGATGGTTGCCGCTTTACACCGTCAAACGGCCTGGGCGAAGGCGACATTGATGTTGCAAAACGATCTAGGGGATAGAGAGATCAGCGACGCTTGTAAAACCTGCCCCAGGAGTGACAGCCGATATCCTTCGCCACGCGCATTATGTTCATTGAATTTTCGATGGCTCCGGTGCCTCAGCGCGGGAATTTTGTACAGAAACGGCATGTTTTCGACATACTCAACGCGCTTCACGCTAAATCCAGCCTCTTCAAGCAGTTTCACGAACTCCTTTCGGGTGTAATTCGCTTTGTGAAAGTGCCGTTTGGTCCCTTCAGACGCTTTTCTCTCCGCCATCCAATCGATGATGCGATTTTGCAAATTGTCCGCGCGCAGGCTGACGCAAAGCCACCCGTCCGATCGGATGACGCGCCGCGTTTCGGCCAGCGCGCTTTCGATTCCAGATTCCAATCCGTGATATAGACCGAAGGCGAGAACTGCCGAAAAACTGCTGTCCCGAAATGGCAGATTAGTGGTGTCTGCGGTACACAATGGAATCTCGGACTCAATACCACGAATTTTCGCCAACGCGATTTCGATGAAATCCATACCCATGATGGGCCGGCCCTGGCGATAGTAATGCAGAAGTACCCGACCGGCGCCACATCCGGCTTCCAAGACGGGCCCGTCCGTTTGGCGCATAATTTGTTCGGCGAACTTGCCGGGATAGCGCTGTAAATTCAGATCACCATCGTCGGCCGGAATTTGCTCCCAGCGCTGGGCCCAGTATGCTTTGCTGCCACTGTGTGCCCGATAAGTCTTCCGCATTGTGACTGTTTTCTCCGTTAAGAATTTCGCAGGCTCAGCCCAACGCGGTTGGCTGCTCGAGTAGGCGCTCGAGCTGTGGCGCCACCATCTCCGCGACCAAACGATTTCCCTTCGCATTGAGGTGCGGGCCCAGTGGGCCATCGACAAACAAACTCCGCCAGTCGCCGCTTTTTTTAATCGTCTCCGTCATGTCGACAACCGGCAAACCGTCTCCGAGAGAGCGAAAAAAATCCTGATGATCTTTTCCTCGGGTCTGTTTCCGCTCCAAGTCCATGGGCTGGGGGATGATCACGAGGACGCCCAGGCGGTTTGTCCCCTCGCAGCTCTGAACGAATCGCGAAATGATCGCCTGAAGCAGGTCGCATGCCTTCTGGTCTCGATAAAGGCGCGCCGTATAGCGCGCGTTTTCCTGCAGCACGACGGCAAAAGCCTTTCGCCACCCTACCTCCCACCGCCGAAATAGCGTGCCGGCCGTGAGGTGCAACAAAATTCTGCCGTGTCGCGTGGCACGCGCCAGAACGCGCGGCAGCACCGGGAACACCAACAGATCGCGCAGGAATTTGCTGCGATAAAACGGATCCAAACGCTGAATTGCCGCCAGTTGTTGCCGATAAACCTTGTAGTCGGCGGGATCCCCAATCGCTGAACGATGCAGGTGCAATTCGCCATCCTCGATTGTGAAACGCGGTTTGAAGGCCAATGTGTTTCCATACTCAAAATAATGTTTCCAGTATGAATGGATACGGGCGATCGTCTCGGGCACAACGGCCATGACGATGATCTGCGCTTCAAGTTGCGGGCGCTCCCGTTCGAACCGCAGCAGCGCTTGGTCCAGTCCGTAGTTGCCGACGCCATAATTGCGGACGTTCGTGCTCAATCTGCGAGAGAGCAAATGCGGCCAGGTTTCTTCGTCGGAGACCAACCGGCAAAAAGCATATGAATCGCCGAACACCGCGACCCGCGAGCGATCCGTTTCATATCCAGGATTCTGTCGGCAGCCGAACGCATCGATGGTGTAGGATTTTGCGCCGTTTGCCGTTTGGTCCACGCCGGAGGCACCGGGTTTGCGAACCCAGCCGAGTTCGGGATCGAAACCGTGGGCACGATGTTTCTCGATCAAATCATCATCAATTGAAGGGGCCAGGTCGGCGCGCGTCGTGAGCCATTGGAATTTAGGGCGCCAACTCCGAATCATTCCCCAAAGAGCCAATTCAGCGCCGACCGCGGCCATGACCGGTACGGCGATCCACCACCCACTCATCGAGGTTTCCCCAGGCCGGGCGGCAACGCCTCGATGATCATGTCACTGATCTCATCTGGGGACTGAACCAGCGAGTCACTATCCAAAGTCATATCCGGCGCCGCCGGAGGCGGAAACGGCAGGTCGACTCCAACAACATTTTCGATGGTGCCGGCCTCCGCGCCGGCATAGAGACCCTTGGTATCGCGCGTGCGCAGAAGATCCATCGGCGCATCCAGATACACTTCAAAATATTGCGAAAAGCTTTGACGATTCCAGGCCTGCCATTCCGGAAACATCGAAAGAACCGCAGCGACCACATGGATTCCCTGTTTGTCGAGCATCAGGCAAAGATTGGAAATTCGATGCGCGTTGACGTTCCGCCCGGCAATGGTGTGGCCCAAGGAGTCGCCCCAGACATCGCGCAAAATATCGCCGTCGAGAAATACGAGATTTGAGTTCTCGGACTTGATCCTCTTGTACAGGCAACGCCCGATCGTGGTCTTGCCTGCGCCCGACAGGCCAATGAGCCATATAATCACGGGTTTGGAATTCCATCTTGCGACCAATATTTGCCCAATTCGTTCCGGTCCAGAAGATCCTGATAGACCGCAAGATCATCTCCCGAATCGAATTCCAGCCAGCCGCTGTCGGTCGCGACCGCTTCAATCGCGAAATCGCGCGAAACCAGTGCTCGAAGAACGTCTGTAAAATAGCAATCCCGCGGCGATTTTGAATTGTCCCACCGGCTGATCGATCGATGGGCCTCGGCAAATTGAGTGGCGCCTTCCGGCGAAAAATAGGTCAAGCCGACATACTGGCCTTCAATTTCTTCCAAACGTTTCGGTTTGCGCCCGATATCGATAATCGTATTTCGATCTGACAGCCTGAGGGTTTCCGCGTCATCTAGCGGGTCGTTGAAACGAATGCGCCAAAGATCGAGCCAGTTCAGATCCACAACGGTGCCGATTTGACCGCCGTTATCCACAAGCGCCGTCAGCAGCCTCGGTTGGTAAAGGAGATCGGCATAGGCGACAACCACCGGCGTTCCCGACAGGAAGATGTCGCGCGCGCACATCAGGCTGTGCACCATATTGGTGGTTTCCCATTCCGGATTGGCGACTTGCCGCACTCCCGGCGCTTCGATGCGCGACGCCAGATAACCGCCAACAATTGTTATGTCGTTCAGTCCCGCAGCGTGCAGTGCACCAAGCTGCCATTCGATCAGAGGCCGGCCGCAAAAAGAGATCATGCATTTCGGATTGTGGTCCGTTAGGTGTCCCATGCGCTCGCCGCGGCCGGCAGCGACAATGATGACCCGAACCGCCGCGGACGTGTCAGCCGGCACGCCAAAAAGCCCCTTCGTCAAACAGGCGCGACACCGCGATATCGTCAAATTGCGCCGCAGGATTCTTACGCTCTAAATGCCACTGGATCGCCAATATCGGAAAATCCGTATGAAAAGCGCCTTCGATCAATCCGTCCCGACTTCTGGCAAAGGGCTTCAGCGCGCTGGCCAGTCCGTCCTTCTCAATGCCTTGTTCGTGGTACGAGTTCGTCTCCAATGCTGGGGCTTCGACAACGCCACCGAGCGAATCCAAAATCTCGAGCTTATGGTTCCGGGCCACGTGCGCCGCTTTCAGGGGCCCGATATCGGCAACCACCGAACCACCAAAATGAAGGTTGACCATATGCAGTCCGCGGCACACCGCCAAAACCGGTACACGGCCAGCTATCGCCCAGTCCAACGTTTTTTGCTCGCTATGATTCCTGCTCGGACAATGGTCCGAGGCGGCGGCGCTACGCGGTATCGCGTCGTTGCCGCCGGTCAGAATAACCGCGCCAACCTTCATCGCTTCGAGGTAGCCGGCCGTATCCGCCAATTTGTTTGACAACGGCAAAGGCGTCCAGCCATGACCCTCGGCCCAATCGATCCAATCGTGACTCAGGGCATCGCGCGGTTCGCTATAGCCGGCGGCTTGCACCACCCGCATGGTGAGGGCGACAATCATTGTTTGCTCGGAAATCGAATGGTTTTGGCGGCGCAATTAAGCTCGATCGTCTTGCTGCCGAGCGCCATTGAAAAGAGTCGCTCTCCGCAACCGATCGCGGCCGGAACACCGAATTCAGCGCAGCGAATTGCCATGTGGGAATTCGCGCCGCCAAACTTGGTGATCAATCCCGCGATGTCATGTGAAAATATCCAGTCGAAACCGGGATCCGCGCTTTCGATCAGCACAATATGACCGTCAACGTCGGAGCCAAGATTCTCGATCAGCGCACAAGGCGCGAGGACCGTCGCACTGGTCGTGTAGGTCGGTTGGCCGATGGGAATTCGGATGACATCGATATCGCTTGGCTCAACGATCAGGTGCGGCAGGCGGATTGCCTGGGTCACGAGATATGAGCTTCTCGCCTGCGCGATCCGTTCCCGCAAATTGGCCGGCGGTTGGCCCGACATGATTTCTTCGAAATTCAAGAACGCAAGCTCATCGCGGCTCAGGCCCAGCGCATCGCCCCAACTGGCGAGTGATTTGATTATTTGGCTCACCGTCCGGGTAAACAAAAACTTCGACAATTCCCGATACTGAATGGCTTGGCGCATATAGTCGAAAAGGCTTTCCGCTCCAACCGAAAATCCCTCTTCCGCGAGGCTGCGCTCGATCTCTCGGCGCGCCACCGGACTCAGATCAAATTCCTTGAAAGGTTTCGGCTCGGCATGCTTGCTGGAGAAATAACTCCGCGGCATCTCATCGTAACGCGGTGAGGTGATGTCGTAGGTGCCTGGGCGGAGATGGCCATATCGGTCCATAAAGACCTCTTCACGCTCCCTGCCTTCGGAGAACAGCCACAGATCGTGAACAAAATCGAAAGCCACCGTACGGATCGAACCAAAAAATTCGTCGGCCTCTTTATCCGTCAGCAAGCCACGCGAAACCATTGAGCGTAGGAATGAAACGGCGACAAAGGCATGCCGTGCCAACATGGCAAAGGGAACAATACCGTTGGTGATGCAATCGCCAATTACCGAGCCAATATCGCTCAGCGGCAGCACATCCTGAGACTGAGTGCGGCGTTCATCCAACGCGCGGTTCATCGCGATCAGTTCCGCAAATTGGGACGGTCCGTTCACGAGAAATCCATCGGTCAACGCCAGTAATCGGGAGCGAAAGCGTGTAATTTCCGTATCCGTCAGACCGGCGGCGCGAAGATCGGCAAGTCTGCTTTCGAAATCAAGGTCAAGGCAGGTGATCGCTATTCCGAACTCGATCTTGTCGTGCAAGTCGCGATGTTGCGACAGTTTCGCCAACTGGTAATTCAGCCACTTTTCTTCGGCGGCGGTGTCAAGTCCCGTGGGCAAGAGGGAATTCAAGCTAAGCCGTACATCGATGAAAGGCCGGCCCGCAAAACTACGCATGAGCGGCCTATTGCCAATCTTCTTGTAAGCCATCTTTTGCCGAGCCACTGCCCAGGCATGGTCGGTAATCAATGTTTCGTACAGGGAGAAGGCCAGCGGCTTGGGCGCTGATCCGATCATTTCGGCAGGGTTCCAATCGGGCATTTGCCCAAAGACGGTGCTCCTCCCGGCGAGTCCGTCCACGGCCGGCATGCACGACGCGAAGTCGACGCGAACCTCGGCCAGTTTCTCGTCGACGGCATTTACTCCCGGCAAATCCCACCGGTTTTTCATCGACATGCGGCGCACTTGAAGAATGTACAGCTCACCATCCTGGCGCATGCAAAATTCCACATCCAGCAGATCGCAACCGGTAATCTGCTCGAGCTCGCGAACGGCCGCCACAACGGTAGCGATGCGCGGTGACTGAAGGCTTTGCGCGCCGCTGCGCAGGACAGCGATCGTCTTGCTTTTTGCGCCGCCGGTCACGCTGTCCGTCCGACCGCTGAAGTCGTCGTAATTAATCATGAAATAGGGTGCGCCGGTCGCCACATCGCGTGACGTTGCGACCCCCGACAGCGAAACGTTCTCCACCAATGGCTGGATAAGAATCTGATTGTGAGGCCGATTCTCCAGATAACTGTCCGAAACTTTCTCGACGGCACTTTTCACCGCATCGGGGTCGTCGGTCGAAACACCGATAACGCTCCAAAATGCTCCGGCCATGGATTGATCGACCCCGTCTTCCTGAATCGCGGAAGAGCGCACAACAATCTTGAGGCCGGTAAATCGCTTGGCAATAACCCCAAGAATACGCGCCGTGTCACCGTTCCATGCCGCCTCGGTGAAATAATACTGATCGCACAGTTGGGCGGTTTGCAGATGACCGTATATTCGATCCAGCGTCTCGGCCTTCGTGCCGAATTCGAATTCGACTCTCGCCTCGATATTTTTGTCGGAGATCAATTTCTTATCCATCGCCCGTTCGCCATCACGCCACCGCATCCTTGGTAAGAGGTGCGATTTCGCCGACGGCTTCCCAAGGCGCCGAAAAGGTGCCCGCCTCGTCGGAGTATCGCTTGTGAAGCAACCGCTGCCGGTCCTCGAGCGCGGCGGCGACAACGGCCGCAATTCGCGCCGCCGCCCGGCCGTCGCCATAGAGGCTCGCCATCGGCGCGCGGGGCAATTCAGCGGAGGCGTCCAGCGTCTCGAGCAGACGGATTATCGGCGCCGCCTTCGCCTCGCAATGACGCACATTTCCGCCGCGGGTGCGCCCTTCCTGGCGGCCGCCGACATCGATCACCGGCAGCCCGAACAGTCCCGCCTCGACAATGCCGCTGGAGGAATTGCCGACCATGACAGCGGCAAAACGCATGGCGTTTGCGTAAAGCCGGGCGCCAAGGGTATCGCGGAACTCCGCCCATGGGCGGGCTTGCACGAACTCATCAATGCGCGCGCGCATCTGCGCACCGCCCGGGTCGGCGTTCGGCGCCGTGAACAGAGTCGCGCGCGGCGCGGCATCGAGCGCGGTGAGGACAGCATCCAGCGGGGCAAAAGGCTCATGGGCATTGGTTTCGGGATGCACGGTTGCCAGCACGAAATTCTCACTGGTGGAAAGACCGAGTTCCGCCGCCAGTTCCGCCGCGCTCAATTGTGGCGCGGCCAGCAGACTGTCCAACCCCGGTGCGCCGGTGACGTGAATCCGCCAAGGCTCCTCGCCCATGCCGCCGAGGCGCATCGCGGCATCGACGGTGGCGGCGCAATGGAGATGGGCGAGCTTGCTCATGGCGTGACGGATGCGTTCATCCACCGCGCCCTCCGAGCTTTCGCCGCCATGCAGATGAACCAGCGGCAGATTGTAGGCCAAGCTGGCCATCGCGGCGGGCAGCATGTCGAGCCGATCGCCGATCACCAGCACGCAGTCGGGCGCGGCCTGGTCGATCGCGCGGACCATCGCCGCCGCGATCTCCGGCATCGCCGCCGCGGCCTCGGGCGCCGGGCGGCCCGCCAAGTCGGCGCCGCCGCGATGGACCCGGGCCGCCTCGGGCAGAGAGGTCGTCGCCAAATCCGCATCGCTTTCGTGGGCGCCGCTCAACAGCACATGCAGTTCCGTCGCGCGATCATCGGCCAGCGCCTGCCAGACAGGCGCCAGAATGCCGACATCGGCGCGGCTGGTGGAAACGCTGAGGACGCGCATCATGCCGGGCGCTCCAGCGCGGTGATATCGCTTTCCCGGATCGGCTCGTCCGCCGCACGGGCAATTTTGAGACGGCAGCCGACCGGCGACCGCGTGGCGGAGAGGCCGGTTGCCGGCCGCTTGAGACAAACATCGCCGACTTCCAGCAATGCGCCGGCGGCGAGGTCCGTCGCCGCGTGCCAGCTCTTGCGCGCGACGCGCGCGACTTCCAGTTCCGCCGGCGCCGGCGCTTTCACGCCATCGCCGAGGGCGAGCGCGGTAGCGCGCAGGCGATTGCACATGGCGGCGAAATCCGCCGGCTCCATCGACGCCGCGTGATCGGGTCCGGGAAGCGTTCGGTCAAGGGTCAGATGTTTCTCGATCACACGGGCGCCGAGCGCCACCGCGGCGACGGCGACATGATCGCCGAGGGTGTGATCGGAATAGCCGACCGGAAGATCGAAGCTATCGCGCAGGGTCTGCATGGCGCGGAGGTTCACGCTTTCCATCGGCGCGGGATAAAGCGAGGTGCAGTGCAGCAGCGTTATGTCACGCGCGCCGGCTTCGCGAAGCGCTTCGACGGCGAGGCGCACCTCATCCAACGTCGCCATACCGGTGGAAAGCAAAACCGGCAAACCACTCGCGCCGAAGCACGCCAAGGCCGGAAGATTGTCGAGCTCTCCGGAGGCGATCTTGACGCGCCGCATGCCCATGTCCGCAAGCAATTGGATCATGCCGGCATCGAAGGCGGTGCACAGAAACTCGATATGGCGCGAACGGCAATGATCCGCGATCCGCGCCAACTCATCGGATGAAAGCTCCAGGCGCTCGAGAAACTCCCGCTGTTCGGCGGCCCCGGTCGTCTCCTTCTGATAGGCGGCGGAGGGCGCATCCTTGGCGACCAGATCGC
>CAZUVO010000047.1:0-9884 GCA_964623955.1 uncultured Rhizobiaceae bacterium | reverse complement strand
GGCTCCGAAAGGCTTGAAACTTGACGATGTCGGCACCCGCCTCGGCGGCGGCATCGACGAGCGCCAGGGCCTGGGACAACTCGCCATCATGATTGACGCCGGCCTCGGCAATGATTGTGAGAGCGCTCATTCAGGATTGCCTTTCGGCGGATAGAGCGTGTTGGCGGGCACCAATACCCGATCGCCGATTTCGCTTTGCGGCAGAACGACAGCGCCGGCGCCGACCATGCTGCAGCGGCCCACGGTCACCCCGCCGAGCAGCACGGCGCCCGGCGCGAGATGGCTGCCGTCGCCGAGCCGGGTATCATGCTCGACGATCGCACCGGTATTGACGATGGCGGCGCGGCCGATCACAGCGCCTGGCTGAACGATGGCGCCAGCGAGGATGATCGCGCCCGGCGCAATTTCCGCCGACGGGCTGACATGCGCCGCCGGGTGGCGTAGCTGCGGCGCGGCGCGGCCCGAGCCGGCATATTCCTCGAACAAAGCATAGCGGCGCTCCAGCGCATCCAACGTGTCGCCGCCCAGGCCCATCACGAAATTCGCCGGCAGCGCCGATTGCAGCGCCATTTCGTCGTCGCCGATACGTTCCGCCGCGAGCCAGGGCGCGGCGGTCTTGTCGACATAGGCGGCCAACGCGGCGCTTCCCAATGCCTCGACAATTGCCTTGCTATGGCCGCCGGCGCCGACCAACAAGAATTCAGGACCGCTCATCTGTCTCCGCCGATCCGCGCCACCCCGTGAGAGCCGCGATCACCCGCGCCTGATCCTCGGGCGTAAGGGAGCTTGAGCTTGGCAACACCACAACACGGCCCGATAGATCGCGCGACACATCGCAGGACTGGCGCGGGCAATCTGCATAGGGCGCCTGCTCGGAAAGCGACAACCAGAAGACCGAGGAGTCGATGGCGCGCGCCGCGAGATCGGCAACGAGCGCCTCCGCCGCGTCCGGAGATTGGCAGCGCACCGCGTAGAGCCAATTGCTGCTCGTTGCCCAATCCCGGCGCGGCATGGGCGCGAGGCTCGGATGGCCGGCGAGCGCGTCGTCATAAGTGGCGGCGATGGCCTGTTTGGCGGCAAGCATTTCATCGAGCCGTTCGAGCTGAGCCAAGCCGACGGCGGCGTTGAGATTCGTCATGCGATAATTGAACGCCACCTCGTCATGGCGGTAGGCCGAGGTCTGGCGCGCCTGGGCGCTGAGCTGGCGCATACGCATCGCCGCGTCGCCATCATTGGTGACGATCATGCCGCCGCCGCCGGCGGTGACCGTCTTGTTGCCGTTGAAGCTGAAGACGGCGAAATCGCCGAACCCGCCGACGGGCCGCCCCTGATAGGTCGCGCCGAGAGCGCCCGCCGCATCCTCGATCAGCGCCACGCCGGCATCGCGGCAGGCGGCGCAGAGCGGCTCCATCTCGGCCGGATGGCCAAGGGCGTGAACCGCGATGACGGCGCGAACGCGATTCTCAGGCTGTTGCAGAATTTGCCGCACCGCAGCCGCATCGAGCGTCCAGCTCTCATCGGTAATATCGGCGAAGTAGGGCTCCGCGCCGGCGTGAAATATGGCGTTCGCCGTTGCGCCGAATGTCCAGTCCGGCGCCAATACGCGATCCCGCTGGCCGACACCGGCGGCGCACAACGCCAGATGAAGGCCGGCTGTTCCGTTGACCGTGGCGATGCCATGGGCGGTGCCGGCGATCTCGGCAACGCGGTGCTCCATCTCGGTCACGAACGGCCCCGCCGAGGAGACCCAATTATCTTCGACGCAGCGCGCAAGATAGGCCGCCTCATTGCCGCGCAGATCGGGAACGGCAACCGGGATCGGCGCGGGGGCGGTCATGCGCCGTTCTCCGCTTCGGCCATTGCCAAATCGTCCGGCTGGCCGATATCGCGCCAATATTCATGCAGCGGAAACAGGCCAAGCTGCAGCCCCTCGCGGCGGCCAGCCTCGAGCAGTTCCGGCATGTCGACGGGCCGGCCGCGCGGCGTCAACCGAACGAACTCCGGCGACAGCATGTAAATCCCTGCTGCGACAAAGTAGGAATTGGTCGGCTTTTCCTCGATGCCGGAAAACATGCCGTCATCGCCGAGCCGGAGGACGCCGAAGGGAATATGAACATTGTAGCGCGAGACGGCGATCGTGCCGTCATGATCATGCTCGCCGTGGAAGGTTCGGAAGCGCGCGAAATCCACTTGCGACACGACATCGCCATTGACCACGATCGTCGTCTCCTCTGCGGCGTCGGGCATCAGGGTGAGCGCGCCCGCCGTCCCCAGGGGCTCCGGCTCGCGGATGAAATCGATCTCGGCGCGATTATCGCGCGCGGCCACGAACCCCTCCACCTGATCGGCGCGGTAATGAACGGCAATGGTGATCGCCGCCACGCCGCCATCCTCGAGCTGGGACAATAGTCGATCCAAAATCGGCCGTTCCCCCACCGGCAAAAGCGGCTTGGGCACATCGCGCGTCCGCGTGCCGAGGCGCGTGCCGAACCCGCCGGCCATGACGAGAGCGCGGCTTGCCAAGGGAGCGACGGCCTGAATCCAAACTTGCTGCAATCGCCCGTCACCATCGACGATCGGGAGAAAACCGGCTTTGCGCAACTTAGTCCGGTTGGCCGCATTGTCGCTGGCGGTGCCAACGATGGGCGCGCCGTTCATGCAGGCCACCACGCGATCTTCGAGATTCACGCCGCGCAGCATGGCGCGGCGCACATCGCCGTCGGTCACGGCGCCGATCACGCGGCGCTCGCCGTCGACAACGATTTGGAATACATGGGAGCGATCATTGTTGAGCCGCGCGAGGGCGTCATGAATTGTCGTCTCCGGCCCGCAGAGGAGATAGTCGAAATTGCTGATGCGAATCATGGCTGCCACCGCGCGGCGGAATCGCTTTGTCGGTGTTCCGCCGGGTATGGTTGCGTATGACTTTGCAAGGAGGTTCCATGCTGGTGCGCATGCAAGCCAGAACTCTCGCCGCCAAGCGAAAGGTCGCGCGCTATTTCGGGCGCGAGGCGGATCCCTTTCCGCCCCGGCCCGAGGGCAGCCATCTGAGCCCGAGCGAGCGGCATTTCCATGACTATGATTCGGCGCCGCTGCAATTGTCGTGGCGACTGACGGGCGGCGACGCCCGGGAATGGCAACAATCGGCGCGCGTCAAATTGGCCGAACTGTGCGGCTATGTGCGGGACGTGGAAATTCCCAAAGCGCGTTACGAGCAAAGCCATAAGCTGGCCGGTAATTTGATCCGCAAGACCGTCTATCTTCAGGCTGGGCCGGCGCGCGACATTCCCGTCCATATGATCTTCGATTCGTCCCGAACCGGGCCGCTGCCGGCGATGATCTGCCTGCAGGGAACGAATTCGGGTGTCCATCTCAGTTGGGGCGAGGTGCGCCTGCCGGCCGATGTGGAGCGGATTGCGCGCGGCGCGGCCAATGCGCTGCAAGCGGCGGAGCGCGGATATGTGGCGGTGGCGGTGGAGCAGGCCTGTTTCGGCGAACGCCGCGAGCGCAACTTCGCCAAACCGTCTCCCGACCCCTGTATCGATGCGGCCAATCACGCGCTGTTGCTCGGCCGGACCCTGCTTGGCGAACGCACCGGCGATGTTTCGGCGGTCATCAACTGGCTGGAGAACGGTGCGTCTGACATCGCGCTTGATCGTTCGCGCCTTCACATTATGGGCAATTCGTCGGGCGGCACCACGGCGCTGTTCAGCGTGGCGTTCGATGAACGCATCTCCGCCGCGCTGGTCGGAGGCGCCGTCGGTTTTATCCGAGACACCATCGCCCGGCGCGCCGATACCAGCGGGCAAAACACCATCCCGGGAATTCTCAACTGGCTGGAAATGGACGATATCCTCGCCCTCGCGGCGCCGCGCCCGGTTTTGCTGTTCGCCGGCAGAGACGATCACATCTGGCCCTATGCCGGCGCCGAGGCGGTGGCCGAATCCGCCCGCGCCGTTTATCGCGCCCTCGGCGCCGGCGAAAATATCGCCACCGCTCCGGCGGAGGGTGGGCACAGCTATCATCCGGACGTGGCCTGGCCCGCCTTCCAAAAGCTGTTGAAGGATTGCGTCTGACATCGTCCTAGAACGAAGAATCGGGTTCCGTGAGAAAGGCGATTTCCTCAGGCGTGCTGTCGCGCCCCAAGGCGGCATTGCGGTGGGGAAAGCGGCCGAAACGCTCGATGATTTCCTGATGGCGCAGAGTGAATTTGAACGTGTCGTTATCTTCGAGGGTGCGGTAGAGCGCGACCGAGCGCGCCTGATCCTCGATATCCTCGCTGTGTTGCAGCGGCATATAGAGAAAGCGCTTTTCGTCCTGGCTCATGCCGGCATCGAATTCCCGCGCCAGCGCCAGCGTCATCACCTCGCGCGCCAATTCGTCCGCCGCATAGGCGCGCGGATCGTCGCGGTAGAGATTGCGGGAGAATTGATCGAGCAGGATGATTTCGGCGAGGCAGCCCTCGGGCGTGCCGCGCCAATGGGCCAACTCGCCGGCCACCGCGCGGGCGTGCAACTTCGCAAACGTCTCGCGAATTTCCGCATCGAGCGCATCGTCCCGCTCAAACCATTTTTCGCTGTCGGTCTGCACCAGCCAGAAATCGAGAATCTGGCGCATCTCGGCATCCTCGATTTGTCCGCCGGCCGTCATGTCTGGGCCGCGCCCGCCGGTTTACCGGAGCGGACCGAGAGGGTTTCCAGCATGGCGAACTGCCGGATCGCCGCGCCAGCAATACCGCCGACAAGTGGCAGGGAGAGGATTGCCGCGATCAGGCGGCGCAGCCTGACTGGCCCATCATAAGTGCTGAAATCGGTCGCCGCGGTTAACCGCTCCAGGGTCAAATCCTGGCAACTGCCGATTTGCCGGCGCACCGCCCGGCGGTGGCGCCACGGCCAGCGCAAATAGAGATAATCGGGAACCTGAACGCCGATCAGGCGCCCGGCCGCGCGGTGCAGCGGCCGGGGAAGATAGTGAATGAACCAGGTTCTCGTATGGGAATCGTAAGGCGTCAGACGATGCGGAACCTGATGAATGGCCCAGCCGGCGGGCTTGAGGATCCGGCGCTCCTCGGCGTAATAGGACTCGAAGACGTCATCGGTCACATGCTCAAGAACCTGCTGGCTGAAGACGATGTCGATCAAATCGTCGCCAAGCGGAATCCGCTTTCCGTCATAGACGAAGAATCGCGGCTCCGCATGGTGCAGCAATTCCGCCGAGATTCGGTTCAGCATGATGAGATCGCCGCCGACATCGACGCCGTATATATTCGTGTAACCGCGTGCCGCGAGATAGAGCAGGCTCAAACCGCCGCCGCAGCCATGGTCGAGAATGGCGATATCGCCGGGCGAAAGCGCACCGCGATATTGCTCGATGCGCTTCAGCAGAATTGCCAGGTGATAGGGCGGTGATTCCGCCGTCCGCTCTACCGTCGAGGAGAATTCCTGCCAGGCCCCGCCGATCGGCCCATCGCCCACGTCCTGCAGTTTTTTGTGGGCCGCCTTGATCTCGGGCCAGCTCATCCGCGCACACCGCCGGTGGACGAATTGGAAGCGGGTGTGATAAGAGCGCCGCCATGACCGGCAGCGAACAGAATTTCAGCGGCAAGCGCGTATTCGTCACCGGCGCCGACGGCTTTATCGGCTCGCATCTGGCCGAGGCCCTGGTGCGCGCCGGCGCCGAGGTCACCGCGCTCGCGCTCTATAACTCCTTCGGCACCTGCGGCTGGCTCGACGAAATCGCCGATGAGACGCGCAGGCAGATGCGTATCGAGCTCGGCGATGTGCGCGACGGGGTGCAGATGCGCACCCTCTCCGAAGGCAGCGATATCGTCTTTCACCTGGCCGCCCTCATCGGCATTCCCTATTCCTATGTCGCGGCGCAGTCCTGCGTCGACGTCAATATCCACGGCACGCTCAATCTGCTGGAGGCGGCGCGCGCCGGCACGGTCGGGCGCTTTATCCATACCTCGACCAGCGAGGTTTACGGCTCGGCGCAAACCAGGCCGATCGGCGAGGATCATGCGCTGCACGGCCAATCGCCCTATGCCGCGAGCAAGATCGGCGCCGACCAGATGGTCGAGGCCTTCGCCCGCTCGCACGGCACGCCGGCGGTGACGCTGCGCCCGTTCAACACCTTCGGCCCGCGCCAGAGCGAGCGCGCGGTGATCCCGACGGCGATCCGCCAGATGCTCGATCCGGCCTGCGCCGAGATCCGCCTCGGCGATCTCAGCACGACGCGCGATTTCACGTTTGTCGGCGATACGGTGCGCGCCTTTCTCGCCCTTGGCGGCGCGGCGGCGGCGGAGTTCGGCACGGTCTACAATGCCGGCACCGGCGTCGAGGTCGAGATCGGCGATGTGGTCACGCGGCTCGGCGACATGACCGGCTGCAACAAGCCCGTCGTCAGCGAACAAGCCCGCATCCGCCCGGAACATTCCGAGGTGCGCGCCCTGGTGGCCGACGCGGCGCGTCTTACCGCACTCTCCGGCTGGCAGCCGCAAACCGCCCTCGATGACGGCCTCGGCCATTGCATCGACTGGTGGCGCGAGCGCATCGCCGGCGGCCGGCAGCGCCGCGACAGCGGCTATGCGCGTTAGTTCGCTCACTTGCGATCCTTGCCCGCGCTGTCGCGCGGCGAGGCCTGCACATCATCGCTGAAATAGGCGCTCTCGGAATCGGTGATGGCGCTTAAGTAGCGGCCATACTCGCTGCCCGTCATCTCCGCGGCGAGGCGGGCGAGCTGGTCGCCATCGATCAGGCCGCGGCGGAAAGCGATCTCCTCCGGGCAGGCGATCTTGAGGCCCTGGCGGTTCTCCACCGTGGCGACGAAATTGCCGGCATTGAGCAATGATTCATGGGTGCCCATGTCGAGCCACGCCACGCCGCGGCCGAGCACATGGACGCGCAGGCCGCCCTCTTCGAGATAGACCTGGTTGACGCTGGTGATCTCCAACTCGCCGCGCGCCGACGGCTTGGTGCCACGCACCATGTCGCACACCCGGCCGTCATAATAATAAAGCCCGGTCACCGCGTAGGAGGAGCGCGGCTTGGCCGGCTTTTCCTCGATGCTCACCACGCCGCCCTCGGCATCGAATTCGACGACGCCATACTCTTCCGGCCTGTTGACGTAATAGGCGAAGACGCTGGCGGTGGCGTATTCCATGCGCCCGGCCTGGCGCAGCATGCGGCCGAGACCTTCGCCGTAGAAAATATTGTCGCCGAGGATGAGCGCCACCGGATCGCCGGCGATGAATTCCTCGCCGATGAGGAAGGCCTCGGCAATGCCGCGCGGCGCTTCCTGCACCGCATAGCTGAGCGAGATGCCCCACTGCGAACCGTCACCGAGGAGAGCCTCGAACAAGCGCTGCTCCTCGGGCCGGGTGATGATCAGAATCTCGGCGATATCGGCCAGCATCAGGGTGCTGAGCGGGTAATAGATCATCGGCTTGTCATAGACCGGCAGCAACTGCTTGCTGACGCTCCGCGTGGTCGGCGCGAGGCGCGTGCCACTGCCGCCGGCGAGAATAATGCCTTTTCGAATCATGCCTCGCCTCCCGCATTTGCATCGCCAATGAGACCGAGCCGCTCGCCGCGATAGCTGCCGTCCTGCACCCGCGCGCACCAGTCCCGGTTATCGAGATACCAGCGCACGGTTTTCTCCAGCCCACTGTCGAAGCTCTCCGCCGGGCGCCAATCGAGCGCGCTGGCGATCGAATCGATCTCCATGGCGTAGCGCCGGTCATGGCCCGGCCGGTCCGCGACGAAACTGATAAGATCGCGGCGCGGCGCCGCACCATCGCCGGGCGCGAGCCGGTCGAGGAGATCGCACACCGTCTCGACCACCTCGATATTGGCGCGCTCCGCCGCGCCGCCGATGCAATAGACCTCGCCCGGCACGCCGGCGCTCAACACCTGCCGCAGCGCCCGGGCATGGTCGTCGACATAGAGCCAGTCGCGCACCTGCTTGCCATCGCCATAGACCGGCAGCGGCTTGCCGTCGAGCGCATTCAGGATGCACAGCGGAATGAGCTTTTCCGGGAACTGGCAGGGCTCGTAATTATTGGTGCAATTGGTCGTCAGCACGGGCAGCCCGAAGGTCTGCTGCCAGGCCCTGGCCAGATGATCCGCCGCCGCCTTGCTCGCGGCATAGGGCGAATTGGGACGGTAGGGATGGTCCGAACTGAACGGCGGCGCGTCGGGCGTGAGCGCGCCATAGACCTCGTCGGTCGAGACCTGGAGAAAGCGGAAGCCGCCTTCGCCGAACGCCCGTTCCGGCGCGGTGACATGGCGGGCGCAATAGTCGCGCGCGGCTTCGAGCAGGGTGTAGCTGCCGACGATATTGGTCTCGATGAAGGGCGCAGGGCCATCGATCGAACGATCGACATGGGATTCGGCGGCGAGATGCATTACCGCGCCGGGCCGGAAGGATTCGAACAGCCGCGCCATCACGGCCGCGTCGCACACATCGGCTTCCGCGAAACGGTAGTTATCCGCCTCGATGACACCGCTCAGTGACTCTAGATTGCCGGCATAGGTCAGCTTGTCGATATTGACCACCAGATGGTCGGTTTCGCGCACCAATTGGCGCACCAGGGCGGAGCCGATAAAGCCGGCGCCGCCGGTGACGAAAATCGTGGCGGGCGCGGCGTTCACCCGATATCTCCCGGCGCCTGAGGCGGTTCCGGGGAGCGCGTCACCCCGAGCAGGGCCGGCACCAGCACGCGGAGCGGCGGCAAGTCGCGGACGAGACTGTCATAGGTCGCTTGCGGCTCGTTGAGGGCGGTGAGGACCGCCGCGTCGGGCCGGTCGAGCGCACCGAACTCGGCGACCACGGGCAGGCCGAGGCAGGTTTCGCCGGCCTGGCCGGGCGCGATCACGCCCTGCAGCACGACGTCATGCTCGCGCGCCGAGAGGATGGCGATCTCGGCCAACTCGCCATCGCCGGCCAGAGCCAGATGGCGCCAACCGGCGGAGGTGCATTGCAGGAAGATATCGTCATATTGCACCCGCGCGCGGCGGAAGAAGGTCAGCGAATCGGAAAGATATTCGGCGGTGAGGCGGGTTTTTTCGGTGAATCCCTGGGGCGTCAGGTAGTAGGCGTAGCGATTCGGTGGAATTTCGCTGATTTTGATCAGCCCTTTGCGCACGCAACGCTTCACATAAGAGTTGGTCATGCCGAGCGCGATGCCGAGTTCCTTGGCCAAAGTGCGCTGATTGACATGTTCCGATTCGTCGACGCGGACCAGAATGTCGCGGATTATGGCGTCGTCGCGCTCTTTACGGGTCATGCGCCGCGCCCACCAATTATTGCCCGCGCCGGTTTGGAGCGAA
The DNA here is from genome assembly GCA_964623955.1 of uncultured Rhizobiaceae bacterium. Lineage (GTDB taxonomy): Bacteria > Pseudomonadota > Alphaproteobacteria > UBA828 > UBA828 > PTKB01. The sequence continues at coordinate 555 of CAZUVO010000047.1, read as the reverse complement.
TCTCAGGATCAACGTATAACATTTTGATATAAAGATGAATTTTGAGACGCTACCGCCGTTCCGGGTGCCTTAAGGCGGCCCGGTCGGCCGATTTTTAGGAGTCCCGCACCGGCCACCCGATGGCGCCGGAAAAACCGGTTCGACTCCAATGTTCAAAATTTGAACGCCTACGCGGGGCCCATCGTTCACTAAATGAACGCCAAATCAAGAACTTTGTTCATTTTTTGAACGGCGAATTTTGGCCACCCGCCGCCCAAGCATGGACTTTTTATTCCGCTTCGCCGCGTGCTACGATTCCGCAACCGGCCGAATCGGAGCGACGAACGGATCATGGCGACAAAAATTGACGCTGCGGCAGATGGCGAAGCGCCGCGCAGCAAAGCGCAAAAGCTGAAGCATGCGCTCAACAAGGAAGAGCTCGCCTTCGTCATGGAGGCGCATAACGGCCTCTCGGCAAAAGTCGTCGAAGAGGCTGGATTCGAGGGGATTTGGGCCTCCGGCCTCGCTATGTCCGCGGCCCTCGGCGTGCGCGACAATAACGAAGCCTCCTGGACC
>CAZUVO010000046.1:0-22565 GCA_964623955.1 uncultured Rhizobiaceae bacterium | reverse complement strand
ATGAGCGGCGGGATGAGGATCGGGATGCGCTTGATATCCTCGACCGCGACGGAATGGAAATAGCGCGCGAGCGCGATCACGAGCGCGATCTTCATGATCTCCGAGGGCTGCAATTGCAGCGGGCCGACATCGACCCAGCGCTGGGCGCCCATCGCCGAATCGCCGATCAGCTCGACGCCGATCAGCAGCAGGAAGGCGCCGCCATAGATGAAATAGGCCGATTTGAGCCAGAAGCGGATGTCCACCAGAGCGACGGCGAACATGATGACGAGGCCGAAGCCGAAGCGGATGATCTGGCGCGCCGCCCAGGGCTCCATCTCGCCGCCGGCGGCGGAATAGAGCATGGCGAAGCCGACGAGCGCGGGCAGGCAGATGAGAATGACCAGGATCAAATTGATCTGCGTCACCCGGTTCCACAGGCTCATGCCCGTGCGTCCGCTGTCGAATGTATCGTGCGCCGCCATGATCAGGCCGATGCCGTGGTGTCGAGGACGATATTCTCTTCCGGGCCGCGCCGTGCCGGGTCGCGGCGCTGCACTTCGCGCAGGATGTCGCGGGCGATGGGTGCGGCCGCCTTGGAGCCGCCGCCGCCATGTTCGACCACCACCGAGACGGCGTAGCGCGGCGAATCCACCGGCGCATAGCCGACGAAGAGCGCATGGTCGCGGTCTTTCCACGCGCGGTCTTCGTTCTTAACCACGCCGCGCTCGCGCTCCGCCTTGGTGATGCGCTTCACTTGCACGCTGCCGGTCTTGCCGGCCATCGCCATGCCGGGCTCTTCGATGCGCGCGCGGTAGGCGGTGCCGCGCGGATGGTTGGTGACGTCTATCATGCCCTTCTGGACGATAGCGAGATGCGCCGCGGAGAGGCCCATGGAGGGGAAGGGCTCGCGCGCATCCGGCAGGCGCTGGCCGACGCGCTGGGTTTCGCGCACCAGCTTGGGCTTCACCGCGATGCCGCCATTGGCGATGCGCGCCGCCATCACCGCGAGCTGCAACGGCGTGGTGAGGAGAAAGCCCTGGCCGATGCCGATGACGAGGGTCTCGCCCTTTTGCCACGGCTCGCCGCGCACGGCGAGTTTCCAATCGCGCGTCGGCACCAGGCCCTTGCGCTCGGACGGCAGCTCGATGCCGAGCTTTTCGCCCATGCCGAAGCGCCGCGCCATGGCGGCGATATTGTCGACCCCGACCCGTTTCGCGACCTCGTAGAAATAAACGTCGCAGGAGCGCGAGATGCCGGTATTCATGTTCATCCGGCCATGCCCGCCGCGCTTCCAGCAGTGGAAGCGGCGATTGCCGAGATCCATATGCCCGGGGCAGAAGACCTCCTGGGCAGGGTTCATGATGCCGCCATCGAGCGCCGCCAGGGCGACCATCATCTTGAAGGTGGAACCGGGCGAATATTGCCCTGAGATCGCCTTGTTGGTCAGCGGAAAGCGCGGATTTGCCATCAGCGCGTTCCACTCGGTCTGGCTGATGCCGGTGGTGAAGCTGTTGGGATTGAAGCTCGGCGACGAGACCAGCGCCAGAAGCTCGCCGGAATGGACATCGATGACGACGGCCGAGGCGCTCTCATGGCTGATCCGTGCATTGGCGTATTCCTGCAGGCCCATATCGATGGAGAGCACATAATCGTCGCCCGGCTGGCCCTCGTCGCGGCGCAGCTCGCGGATGATGCGGCCATAGGCATTGACCTCGACCTGGCGCGAGCCCGCCTTGCCGCGCAGTTTGGCCTCGAAGATCTTCTCGGCGCCGTTCTTGCCGATGCGGAAGCCCGGTAAGGCGAGCACCGGATCGCCCGCCAACTCCTTCTCCGACACCGCGCCGACATAGCCGATGATGTGCGCCGCTTCTGCGCCGGCGAGATAATGCCGGGTCTGGCCGACATCGATCATGGTGCCGGGCAGGTCGGGCGCGTTGACCTCGATGCGCGAGACCTCTTCCCAGGTGAGATTTTCGCGCACGGTGATGGGGACGAAGTTCCGCTTGCGCTGGGCTTCGCGCAGGATGCGTTCGCGCTCATGGGGCTCGATCCGCAAGAGGAGGCCGATCGCGGCGAGGGAGCGTTCGAGATCGCCGGCCTGCTCGGGCACGATGACCAGGCGGTAATTGAGCTGGTTGACGGCGAGCGGCCGGCCGAAGCGGTCGAAGATGCGCCCGCGCGGCGGCGGCAGGAGCTGCATATTGATGCGGTTCTCGTCCGCCAGCGTCTTGTAGCGGTCGGAGTCGACGACCTGGAGCTGATACATCCGCCCCGCCAAGCCGGCGAGCAGCAGGGTCTGCGCGCCGCCGAGGATGATGGCGCGGCGGGTGAATTGTTTGGTGCGGCCGGTCTCGCCCTGCATGTCAGGTGCCTCGCACCATATGGCGATGGAGCGCGATCAGCAGCACGGCGAAGAGCGGATAGAGCAGCATGGTCAGGACCGCCTGGATGACGAAGGGCATGGGCGGCAGCAGAGTGTTGAAATAGAGCGAGGCGATGATCCAGCTTACGAACGCGAAGACCGGCATGACCAGGGAAAAGCCCCACCAGACGACGAGAAACGGCTTGCCGTGGAAGAAGGTGCGCTGCGAGCTGAGAACGCTCTGCAGCAGGAGATAGACTAGCGCCGAGAGGCCGAGCGGCGTGCCGGTCAGCAGATCATGCAACAGGCCGAGGGCGAAGGTCGCGGCATAGGGCAGCTTGTCGGGGCGGTAGATGCTCCAATAATAGATCGCCATCACCGCGAAGAGCGGCGTGACCGGGGCGAAGCTCGGGATATGCCAGGGCACGGCGCTCGCCAACACCATGAGGAAGGTGAAGACGAAGGGCGTCAGGCTGCGCAATTGCAGCTCGGAGCGCTCCATCCATGTCGCCACCCTCATTGCAGATCTCCGATCCGCCCGGCGCGTTTGGTCTCGGGCAGGAAGCCCGGCAGGGTGTAGTCGAGCACGGTGACGAGCTCGAGCCGGTCCCAATTGACATAGGGCTGCACCAGGGCGCGCTCCTCGCCGACCACCGACACCACGCCGACATCGAGCCCCGGCGGGAAGATGCCGCCCTGGCCCGAGGTGACGATGCGGTCGCCGACGGCAACGCGGGCGTCGACGGCGAGAAATTCGAGGCGCGGATAGCCTGTGTTGTCGCCGGCGAGGACCGCCCGCTCGCGGCTCGATTCGACGACGACGGGCACGCGCGAGTTCAAATCGGTGAGGAGGAGTACCCGCGCGCTGTGCTGGCCGGCCGAGACGATGCGCCCGATCAGGCCCTCGCTGGCGATCACCGCCTGGCCCTTGCGCACCTTGTCGCCTTCGCCGGCATTTATGAGGACGGTGCGCACGAAGGGGCCGCCGGAATCGGAAATCACCCGTGCCGTGGAGAATTTGGCCTCAGGGTCGGGCACGACGTTCAGCAGGCGGCGCAGCTCTTCATTTTCCTGCGCCACCCGCTCGGCCGCCGCCTGCCACTTCAAGAGCGCGGCATTCTGCAGCTCCAACTGGGTGTTGGTCTCATGCACGTCCATCACCGCGTCGACATCCTCGACCAGGGAGGCGAAGGACGCAGTGGGGTGGGAGAAGAATTCGAGGATCGGTGCGGCGGCATCGCTCACCGCGCCGCGCAGATTATCGACCAGGCGGGGCTCCGCCCGGCTCAGGATCATAATGGTGAGAGCGGCGCCAACGAGAAGCGCGAAGGCGAAACGCTGAACGACAGTTTTCAGCGGCAGGGCCAATAACAGGGCGCGTCCGCGATAGGCCCGCACTTAGATCCTCCAATATATCCCGGCCGCTGGCCGGCCCGGACGGTCTGGTTCGCGTTTCAACTCAATAGGCTTCGTGCAACACGTGCTTGAGCGTCTTCATTTCCTCCAGGCAGCGCCCGGTGCCCATGGCGACGCAGGAAAGCGGCTCGTCGGCGATGGAGACCGGCAGGCCGGTGGCGTGGCGCAGCACATAATCGAGATTGCCAAGGAGGGCGCCGCCGCCGGTCAGCACGATGCCCTTGTCGACGATATCCGCCGCCAGCTCGGGTGCGGTGTTCTCGAGCGCGACCTTGACCGCGTCGATGATCGCGCCCACCGGCTCGGCCAGGCTTTCGGCGATCTGGCGTTGCGTCACGACGATCTCCTTGGGCACGCCGTTCATCAGATCGCGGCCCTTGATGTCGAGCGACTGGCCGTTGCCGTCTTCCGGCGGGCAGGCGGTGCCGATATTCTGCTTGATGCGCTCGGCGCTGGACTCACCCAACAGGAGATTATGATTGCGCCGGACATAGGCGATGATGCTCTCGTCCATCTTGTCGCCACCGACGCGCACCGAACGCGAATAGACGATGCCGCCAAGCGAGAGGACGGCGACCTCGGTGGTGCCGCCGCCGACATCGACGACCATCGAGCCGGTCGGCTCGGTGACCGGCAGCGCCGCGCCGATCGCGGCGGCCATCGGCTCCTCGATGAGGAACACGCGCCTGGCGCCGGCGCTCTCCGCCGATTCCTGAATGGCGCGGCGTTCGACCGCCGTCGAGCCCGACGGCACGCAGACGATGACCTGCGGGCTGGCGAAGCTGCGCCGGTTATGCACCTTGCGGATAAAGTGCTTGATCATTTCCTCGGCGATTTCGAAATCGGCGATGACGCCGTCGCGAAGCGGGCGAATCGCCTCGATATTGCCGGGCGTGCGGCCGAGCATGAGCTTGGCTTCCTCGCCGACGGCCAAGACCTGCTTCTTGCCTTTCCAATTGGCGATGGCGACGACCGAAGGTTCGTTGAGCACGACCCCCTGGCCTTTGACATAGACAAGCGTGTTCGCGGTGCCGAGGTCGATCGCCATATCGGCGGACAGAAATCCGGTAAGTTTCGAAAACATCAGCGGGTACCGCCTCTCGTTTGGAGCCAAAATTCCCCACCGCACCCGCTTTCGGGCGCGGTGGGGGTGATCCGTACCATGCCGCTCGCGCGCACCATCAGGCGGTGAGCGCGGCCGGCGTCGATTTTTGACGCTTGAGCAACAGCTTGTTCAGGGCATGTATATAAGCGCGGGCCGACGCCACGAGGGTGTCGATATGCGCGCCCTGACCGTTGACCAATCGTCCGTCTTCCTTCAGGCGCACGGTGACCTCGGCTTGCGCGTCGGTGCCTTGGGTCACCGCGTGAACCTGATAGAGCTGGAGTTCCGCGTCGTGCGGATAGATGTCTTTAATCGCATTGAAGGTCGCGTCGACCGGCCCGGTGCCGGTCGCGGTCGAGGATTTCTCCTCGCCATCGACCGAGAGCTTGAGCGTCGCCTGCTGCGGCCCGTCCGAGCCGCAATTGATGGCCAGCGACACGAAGCCGATATGATCGCTGGCGCGGCCGATCTCGTCATCCACGAGCGCGATGATGTCCTCGTCGAACACGTCCTTCTTCTGATCGGCGAGATCCTTGAAGCGGGTGAACGCCTCGTGCAGCGCATTGTCGCCGAACTTGTCATAGCCCAGTTCGCGCAATTTCTCGCGGAAGGCATGGCGGCCCGAATGCTTGCCCATCACCAGGGTCGATTTCTTGAGGCCGACCGATTCCGGCGTCATGATTTCATAAGTCTGGGCATCCTTGAGCACGCCGTCCTGATGGATGCCCGCCTCATGGGCGAAGGCGTTGGCGCCGACGATGGCCTTGTTGGGCTGCACCACGAAGCCGGTAATCTGCGACACCAGGCGAGAGGCCGGCATGATCTTTTCGGTGCGGATACCGCATTCGAGATGCAGGAGATCGTGGCGCGTGCGCATCGCCATGACGATTTCTTCCATCGCCGCATTGCCGGCGCGCTCGCCCAAACCGTTGATCGTGCACTCCACCTGCCGCGCCCCGGCCTTGAGCGCGGCCAGGGAATTGGCCACGGCGAGGCCGAGATCGTTGTGGCAATGGACCGACACCACCGCCTTGTCGATATTCGGCACGCGGTTCATCAGCATGGTGATGAGCGCGGCATATTCGTCCGGCATGGTGTAGCCCACCGTGTCGGGAATATTCACCGTACCGGCGCCGGCCTTGATCGCGGATTCGACGCAGCGGCAGAGAAAATCGTGATCGCTGCGCGTGCCGTCCTCGCTCGACCATTCGACATCGTCGGTATAGTTCCGCGCCCGGCTGACGCTGTCGATCACCGCGGCGTGCACCTCATCCGGCTCCATCTGCAACTTAACCCGCATATGGAGCGGGCTCGTCGCGATGAAGGTATGGATGCGGCTTCGCTTGGCAGGTTCGAGCGCCGCCGCCGCGCGCTCGACATCCTTGCGCCCAGCCCGCGCGAGACCGCAGACGGTACTCTCGGTGATGATCTTGGCGACCTCGTTGACCGCTTCGAAATCGCCGTTGGAGGCGATCGGGAAACCGGCCTCGATGATATGGACGCCCATGCCTTCAAGCACTTCGGCAATGCGCAATTTTTCGTCGAGATTCATGGACGCGCCCGGCGACTGTTCGCCGTCACGCATGGTTGTGTCGAATATTCGGACCTGATTACTGCTCTCGGTCATGACCTTGACCCCTGATTTTGGTTTGCGACTGGGTAAAAAATACGCACCCCAAACGGTCGCTGAACGTTCAGCGTCACCGCCTGGGGAATGTAAGTCGCAGTCCAATCGAGCCGCCGGCGGCAAAAATTGCGCGCATGCATACGGCCGCGACATTACCTGCCGGCAATCCCGTTTCGGTCGCATATATGCTAGCGTAACTCGTCATCCTCAGGGTCGCTTTGTCCTCTCCGTACGGCCTCGGTAACCAAACCTAAATAGAAACTGGTTAACGGACCGTTTAGGCACGGAATCCGCGCAAAAAACGCTTCCATTCAGGCCTGACAACCGGAATGGTTAATAATTACGCCTTTTCGGCATCGAGAAGCAATAAATTTCTAACCGCCACAAGCGGTTAATTGCGGCTATCAACCCACTACCGCATCAATTCTTCGATTTATCCACAAGCCGCGCCTCGTTGATCCAAGGCATCATCTCGCGAAGTTTCTCGCCGACCTCTTCGATGGGATGCTCGGCCGCGCGCCGCCGCATGGCCTTGAAGCTCGGTTGTCCGGCGGCGTTTTCCTGCATCCACTCGCTGGCGAAGCGGCCCGACTGGATCTCGTCGAGGATGGTTTTCATGCGCGCGCGGGTGCCGTCGTCAACCACCCGGGGGCCGCGCGAATAGTCGCCATATTCCGCCGTGTTGGAAATCGAGTAGCGCATATTGGCGATGCCGCCCTCGTAAATCAGGTCGACGATCAGCTTCACTTCATGGACGCATTCGAAATAGGCCATCTCGGGGGCGTAGCCGGCTTCGATCAGGGTTTCGAAGGCGTTCTTGATGAGCGAGGTGAGGCCGCCGCAAAGCACGACCTGCTCGCCGAAGAGATCGGTTTCCGTTTCCTCGCGGAAGCTGGTCTCGATAACGCCGGAGCGTCCGCCGCCGATCGCCGCGGCATAGGAAAGGCCGATCTCGGTGGCGTTGCCCGAGGCGTTCTGGGCGACGGCGAGAAGACACGGTACGCCGCGGCCGAGCTCATACTCGGAGCGCACCGTGTGGCCGGGGCCTTTCGGTGCGACCATGAACACGTCGAGATCGGGCCGCGGTTCGATCAGGCGGTAATGGATGTTGAGGCCGTGCGCGAATGCCAGCGCCGCGCCTTCCTGCAGATTATCGCGGAGTGAATCGCGCCACATGGCGCCCTGCAACTCGTCGGGGGTGAGCACCATCACCACATCGCCCCAGCGCGCCGCCTCGTCGATCCCCATGACCTTGAGACCGGCGGATTCCGCTTTGCCGACACTGGTCGAATCCGGCCTGAGCGCGACCGCGACTTCCTTGGTGCCGCTGTCCTTGAGATTGTTGGCGTGGGCGAAGCCCTGGCTGCCATAGCCGATGATGACAACTTTTTTGCCTTTGATGAGGTTCACATCGGCATCGCGATCGTAATAGACACGCATTGTTCTGTCCCTTTAGTTCAAATCGAGGTTTTGCCGCGCAACAAGGCAACGACGCCGGTGCGCGATACTTCGGTGAGTCCCAGCGGCTCCATGAGCCGGACGAAAGCGTTGACCTTGGCCGGCTTGCCGGTCATTTCGAACACGAAGGAATCATTCTCGCTGTCGACGACATGGGCGCGGAAAATATCGGCGATGCGCAAAGATTCGACGCGCGCTTCGCCGGTGCCGATCACTTTGATCAGCGCCAATTCGCGCTCGACATGCGGGCCTTCTTCGGTGAGGTCGCTTACCTTACGCACCGGCACCAGGCGGTCGAGCTGCGCCTTGATCTGCTCGATGATCATGCTGGGCCCCGAGGTCACCAGATTGATCCGTGAGATCGCCGCGCCCGCTTCCACTTCGGCCACCGTCAGGCTCTCGATATTGTAGCCGCGGCCGGAAAACAGACCGATGACCCGCGCGAGAACGCCGGGCTCGTTGTCGACCAGCACCGATATCGTGTGTCTCTCTACCGGTTCAGACACTCTACTTCCCCTTTAGGGCGCCGTGCCGTCACACCAGCACCATGCCGTCTTCGGATTTTTCCTCGAGCTCGCCATGATCCGGCCCGAGCTTCATTTCGTAGTGCGCCGCGCCGCCCGGGATCATCGGATATACATTCTCCGACTTCTCGACCAGGATATCGGCGATGAACGGGCCCGGCGTTTCGATCATGGTGCGGATCGCGTCATCGACCTCTTCCGGCTTGTTCACCTGGAGGCCGTTGGCGCCGAAGGATTCCGCGAGCTTCACGAAATCGGGCAGCGAATCCATATAGCTCTCGGCATAGCGCCCGCCATGGAAGAACTCCTGCCACTGGCGCACCATGCCCATATATTCATTGTTCAGGATGAAGGTCTTCACCGGCAGGCGGTGCTGCATCATGGTGGAGAGCTCCTGAATGTTCATCATCAGCGAGGCTTCGCCGGCGACATCGATCACGAGCGCTTCCGGGTGCGCCACCTGCACGCCGATGGCGGCCGGGAAGCCGTAGCCCATGGTGCCGAGGCCGCCGGAGGTCATCCACCGGTTGGGCTCCTCGAATTTGAGGAACTGGGCCGCCCACATCTGATGCTGGCCGACTTCGGTGGTGAAATAGACGTCCTTGTCCTTGGTCAGTTCATAGAGCCGCTGCAACGCATATTGCGGCTTGATGATTTCGCCCTTCTGGCGGAATTTGAGGCAATCGCGGGCGCGCCAGTCTTCGATCTTCCGCCACCAGGATTCCAGCGCCTTGGCATTGCCGCGCCCGCCCGGCCATCTTTGCGCCATCGCCTTCAGCACCGTGCCGACATCGCCGACGATGCTGATATCGACCGGGACATTCTTGTTGATGCTGGAGGGGTCGATATCGACCTGAATCTTGGTCGAGCCGGTGGAGAAGTCGCTCAAGCGTCCGGTCACCCGGTCGTCGAAACGTGCGCCGAGGGCAATCATCACGTCGCATTCCGCCATCGCCATATTGGCTTCATAGGTGCCGTGCATGCCGAGCATGCCGAGGAATTGCTTGTCGGACGCCGGGTAAGAGCCGAGTCCCATCAGCGTATTGGTGATCGGATAGCCGGTTTCACGGACGAAATTCGTCAGGGCCCGCGAGGCTTCGGGGCCCGAATTGACGACGCCGCCGCCGGTATAAAAAATCGGTCGCTCCGCCTTGGCAATGAGCGCGACCGCCTCGTCGACCACCGCCATGTCGGGCTCGGTCTTGGGGCGGTAGGAGCGGTGTGCCGACATATCGTCGAACGAATCTTCCGGATAATCGCCCTCCGCCATGACCACATCCTTGGGCAGGTCGATCACCACCGGGCCGGGCCGTCCGGCGGAAGCGACATAGAACGCCTCATGCATCAGGCGGGGCAAATCATCGACCGATTTCACCAGATAATTATGCTTGGTGCAGGGCCGGGTGATGCCGACCGTATCCGCTTCCTGAAACGCATCATTGCCGATCATATGGGTCGGCACCTGCCCGGTCAGGCACACCAGCGGGATGCTGTCCATCAGCGCGTCGGCGAGGCCGGTGACGCTGTTGGTCGCGCCCGGGCCCGACGTGACCAGGGCGACGCCGACGCGCCCGGTCGAGCGGGCATAGCCTTCCGCCGCGTGCAGCGCGCCCTGTTCGTGGCGCACCAGAATGTGGCGGATATTGTTCTGCTGAAAGAGCGCGTCATAGATCGGCAGCACGGCACCGCCGGGATAGCCGAAGATCACCTCGACACCCAATTCGGTGAGCGAGCGAACGATCATTTCCGATCCGTTCATCCGCGATCCGTTTTCAGCCTTGTCCGACGCCACGATTCGATCTCCAGAAACGAGTCATGCCCGCATCGGCGAATGCGTGATTCAGCCGCCGGCGAGCCACTTTCCCGGCCCGTCCGGCCAGGGGCTGAGCAAACTAGAGCCTGGCTTGTTGCGGGTCAATAGCGCGCCCCGCGGGGTAGTGCCTCACTTTGAATTTCTTTTCTTGTAAGGCCCGCGCTTCTTGGGCGCTGGCTCGCGAGCGTCGATCAGCGCGACGATATCGCTCATCTCCCAAAGCCTGTCAGTGACACCCGCTGCCATCGCCGGCGTGACACTCAGCGAACTGTGAATTCTCACAAAGTTGTACCAGACAAAGTAGAGCGCGAGCGCATGGCAATGGTTCTCGACGCGCTTTGAAAATGCGTTCGTCAATCTCGTGAACCTTCTCATGCTCATGCGCATTGTAAGGTTTGCTCTCTCGACGTAGCTGGTGCTGATGTGATCGCGGTCCGGCTTGCCGTCAACAATCAACTTCCGAGCGCCTACACAAACTTGCGGGCTGTACCGCGTCTCGGCTTCCGGCGGCACGCCATACATCTTGACCAGTTGCGCATAGTCCACATCGGGCCCGAACGCATCCTCTACCGCGTCCCAATAGGCCGCGTGTCCATCTGTTGTGAGTTGAACGCGGTTGGCCAGACGGTCCGCCACATCAAGCATGAACTCTCTCGCATACTCCGCGTCGCGCCCACCAACCAGCCAAGAGATAATGAGCTTGCTGTCAGCATCGATTGCCGTCCAGGTCCACACATCGCCTGCACCCTCCGGTGCTTTCTTGGCGGCCTTGAGGTTCTTTGCCTTGGCGTAGCAAAAGCTCCAAATCTCATCGCACTGGACGCGCTCGGAAGCAACGTCGCGCACCGCTTCATCATGGAACGCGACGCAAGCTAAGCCAGCATCCGAAAGCAGCTTATCGACGGTGTTGGTTGATACCCCTACCACGCGGCTGATCGACCGCATGGACGAACCCTCGCAAAGCATCGAGAGGATTTGGACTCGCTTCTCTAAGGGCAACCTGTTCATGCATCATATGTAGTTGACAACTGACATAATGTCAATTATATTCTGACGTAAGGTCAGTTGCAAAATGGATATGATGCATGTTGTTCACATATAGTTCTCTAGATGCAGACGAAGTTATCGTCCTTGATCGCATCAATGAAATGCGGCACCAATTGCGATACTACGTAGTTCAGGAGCCTCGAAGGTGGACCGGCCTTTTAGCAAGGATGACGCGCGCGCGCGCCTTGCGAGCATCAAATAGCATTGAGGGAATTAATGTATCGGCGGAAGACGCGCTAGCAGCCATTGACAATGAAGACCCTGCCAACGCCGACAAGGCAACATGGCAGGCGGTCGAAGGCTATCACACCGCTATGGATTACATTCTTCAGCGCTGCCGTGACGAGACCTTCAAATTCAGCACAGATGTGCTATTGGCCGTTCATTTCATGATCTCCCAATATGACCTGAACTCTAATCCCGGAAACTTCCGTCCAGGATGGGTTGGGGTTCACAACACCAAAACTGGCGAGTTGGTTCATGAGGGTGTGGATAGAGACGCTCTTGAACCCCTCATCAACGAGCTAATCGCCTACATGAATGACGCGAACGATCTTCCCGTCATCCTAAAGGCGGCAATGACCCACCTGAACCTAACATTATTGCATCCGTTCTCTGACGGAAACGGCAGAACCGCACGATGTTTTCAGACTGCCGTGCTAACCCATGAAGGTATTGTCGCCCCAATATTCTCAAGTATTGAAGAATACACAGGTCGAAACCAACAAGAATATTATGATGTACTTGCTGAAGTGGGTGGAGGTGGCTGGAACCCAAAACGCAATTGTCAGCCGTGGGTACGCTTCTGCTTGACGGCGCACTATCGTCAAGCGAGAACGTTGCTCCGACGTACACGCGAAATTGAAAGCGTCTACAACGATCTCCACAAATTAGTCACCGGCTTAATGCTTCCAGAAAGAACGGCGCTTGCGCTCTTGGAGGCATTGTCTGGTTTGCGAGTACGAAACGCGTCCTATCGGGTAAGCGCCGACATATCAAACAATCTCGCTAGCCGTGATCTAAAAAATTTGGTCGATGCAAAACTACTGACCCCCCAGGGAGAGCGAAGGGGGCGAAACTACATACCTACTGACCGAGTAAAAAAAATACGAGCCCGCCACCGGGCCCCGAAAGAAATTACGGACCCATTCGCAGACCCGGCGAGGCTGGCTCAAGCATCCCTTCTCTGACGAGCAAGCTTGGGCTTCAACGCTCGTTTCTTTGGCTGTTTCTTTTTTTCCGCTTCTTCTATCTCGCCGGTCGCGATCTTGGCGACCATGACGGCAGCCCCTACCGCGTCGGCGGGGCGTTTTTCACCTTTCGGACCTTTGGGCATTTTGGCTCCTATACCTACCGCTAATCCATCCACATCTTACTTGGCCTCATTATGGCTTTCGCAATAGCGCGCTTGCGCGGCCTCGTAGCCATCAAACCGCGCCGACATCTCCATTCCATAGTAAACATGGCAAAACTCGGTTGCATGTTCCGCGGCACCAGGTTCCATATATCTTATCTCACCAAAAACGTAGATGCGCTTCTCACCAGATTTTATGGCCTGTATATCAGCTTCGCTTAACGCCCCATCGTAGTTTCTATAGACGGGGATTATCCCTCCTGGACGGATAACGGCCATGCCTTCTTGTGGTGGCATTGCACCAAAGTCCGCAAGATCGTCTGGTGGCGGAGTGTCTGAGACAGTGATTCCAACACGCCAATCTGTTATCTGAGCGTGAATTTCACTATCATTGTTGATTGCGAGCACATAGCCCTGCAACCCGCTGGTAGTCACGTTGAAGACACTGCCTCGCTCAATAAAGACGTATGCTCCTCTCGCTATCGTCACGCCTTCTTCAATTATATCCTCAACAACCTCTGTCGCTCCTTTTTCTAGGAGCGTCTCCAAATGTTCAATCGTCGCCTGTTTGGTCTGGAGCGCGGCTTCATATTCGATTGAAGCATTATCGCGAGCTTCGATTGCTCCCTGTATTCTCCCGCCATACGCCAAGTCAACAATAAACCAAATTAGTACGGCTATGACCGCAACGGCGGCCAAGAAAATTCGCGGCGCGCCCCTAATCACTTGCCACTCCAAATGGAGAAGATCGAACAGTTTGTCCATACGCGAGAGTCTGCCTCAGCCCGCACGTGTGCGCCAAGAGGGCAGTACAGCCAATTGCCCATCCCGGCTGTCAACCCCGCCCTATTTCAAAGTGAGGCACTACCCCCCGCGGCCCTGCTAATTACATTAGTTCGCTTCGCTTAATTGTCACGATGAACCGTCTCCGGGCTGAACGCCGGCACGCAGACGGCGATATATTCCGCGCCGTCCTCATGCGGGCTTGAGTAGCGCACCCATTCGCCCTTGGGGACGATCACCGCTTGGCCCGCCGCGACGTCGATCTCTCCGTCCCGGGTGGTGACTCTGAGCGTGCCGGCAAGCACCAGGGTGAACTCGTCGAACTCGGGCGTCTGGCCCGGCTCTTCCCAGCCTGCCGGGCTGTTCATATGGGCGATGCTGGCCTCCGCGGTGCCCGAGTTTACCCGCCCGATATATTCCTCGATGAGTTTCGGCTTGCTGCCGGCGGCTTCGATCGTGGTCGGGGTCGGGATGAGCGTCACCATGAGTGTGTCCTTCGTTAATTTGCGCCGAGCAGGCTTTCGGCGAGGCTGAGCGCGTCGTCTTTCCGCGCGGCGTTATAGCATGCAGCAAAGCGCGCCGCCTCGGCCATCTGGTGGCGGAACCAGGTGGTCTGGCGCTTGGCGTAGCGCCGCGTCGCCCGGCTGAGATTCTCGACCGCCCGGTCGCGCGTCACGCCGCCATCGAGAAACTCGCCGAGCTCGCGCACGCCGAGCGCCTTCATCACCGGCAGCGCCGCATCCAGCCCGAGCGCGCGGAGCGCCGCCACTTCCTCGATGCCGCCGGCTTCGGCGATGAGCGCGGCGCGGGCGTCGCAAGCGGCGTAGAGCGCCTCGCGCGGCGGCTCGAGCACCAGGGCGGCGGCCTGGCCGGCATAGGCGGCATCAAAGGTCTGGCGCGCCTGCCATTCGGCGAGGCTCGTGCCGGTCGCCGCGATGACCTCATAGGCGCGCAGCACCCGCTGGCTGTTGGCGGGATGGATTTTCGCCGCGCCTTCAGGGTCGCGCGCGGCGAGCCGGCGGTGAAATTCCTCCGCCCCGAGCTCGGCGCGGAGCGCCTTGGCATCATCGCGCACGGCTTGCGGAATGTCCGGCACCGGCGCCAGGCCCTTCAGGAGGGAGCGGAAATAGAGCCCGGTGCCGCCGACCAGAATGGGCAGCCGCCCCGCATCGCGTGCCGCTTTGATTTCGCCGAGCGCGAGCTCGCGCCAGCGGCCCGCCGAGCAGCGCTCGCCGCCGGGCATGGCGCCATAGAGCCGGTGCGGCGCCGCCTTCTCGTCGGCCGCCGCCGGGCGGGCGGTGAGGATGCGGAGCTCGCGGTAGATCTGCATGCTGTCGGCGTTGATGATCGTGCCGTGGAAGTGCCGCGCCAGGTCGAGGGCGAGCGCCGATTTGCCGCTGGCGGTGGGCCCGCCGACAATCAGGATAAGTCCGCTGTCGCCGCGCATGGCCAGGCGGTCAGCCGATCCGATGGGCGATCAGGCCGTCGGCGAGCTTGGGCTCGAACCAGGTGGATTTCGGCGGCATGATCTCGCCCGCATCGGACACGGCGATCAGCTGATCCATGCTTGTCGGGAACAGGGTGAAGCCGGCCGCCGCCTCGCCCGCCGCCACGAGCGCGGCGATACGCTCCGGCGCATCCGCGCCGCCGACGAAATCGAGGCGCGCATCGGTGCGCGGATCGCCGATGTCGAGCAGGGGATGGAGGATGCGCTCGGTGAGCAGCGAGACGTCGAGCCGCTCGAGCACCGCCGCATCGCCGGTTGGCATGGTGCGCGGCGCAAGCTGCCGCCAGCCCGACGCCAGGCAAAGACCGATCTCCCCCGGCGCGCCCGGGCGCACCGGCGCGGCGCTGGCGGTAACGGAATAATCCGCGTCGAGACGGGCGAGCAGCGCTGCCTCGTCCAGGGTTCCGAGATCGCGCACGATGCGGTTATAGGCGAGGATCGACAGCCGGTCGCTCGGGAAGAGGACCGTGAGGAAGCGTTCATCGGCGGTGCCGCGCGTGGCCGCGACCCGGGCGGCGGCGGCGGAGCGGTGGTGGCCGTCGGCGATGTAAAGCGCATCCAGGCCCGCCACCGCATTGTCGATCCGCGCCATGCCGTCGGCGTCGTCGACCTGCCACAATATGTGGCGCACGCCGCCTTCGATCCGGGCGTCGATATCCGGTCCGGCGGGCCGCCCGGCGATTTCCTCCAGCAGGGCGGCAAGCGCGGGCGCCGGCCGATGCGCCGTGAGGACCGGGCCGGTCTGGGCGTTCAATGCTTCCATATGGGCGACCCGGTCGTTTTCCTTGTCGGGCCGGGTCAGTTCATGGCGCTTGACCGCGCCCGCCTCATAGGCGGCGATCGAGGCGCCGCAGGCGAGGCCGGTTTGCCGGTGCCCGTCCATTTCCATGCGGTAGACGAAATAGGATGGGCGGGCGGCGCGAATCATCGCGCCGTTCTCGATCAGGGCGCCGAGATTTGCCGCCGCCTTGTCGTAAACCTCCGGCCCGTGGGAATCCGTCCCGGGCGGGAAGTCGATTTCGGCGCGCGAGACATGGAGGAAATTGGCCGGCTTGCCGTCGGCGAAATTGCGCGCTTCGTCCACCGTCACCACATCATAGGGCGGCGCGATAATTTCCGCCGCCCGATCCTTGGCGGCGAAGAGCGCGTCGATCGGCCCGATCAGGCCCGTGCCTGAATTGGCTATCGCGGAAGCCGCCAGAATTAGCCTCGCTTGATCTCGACCGTGACGAATTCGCTGGTCTCGCCGCGCTGGCGGAACAGCACGATATTCTTCGAATCCGATTGGCGCTGCATGTCGAGAAGCAGGCGGAAATCGGAAAGATCGGTCACCCGGTCGGAGCCGACACCGACAATGATATCGCCGGGGCGGAGCGCCGCGTCTTCGCCCAAATCCTCGCTTACTTCGGTCACGACGACGCCCTGGACATCCTCGGCGAGGGAGAATTTTTCGCGCAGCTCGTCGGTGACATGGGCGAGCGAAACGCCGAGCGAGGAGAATTCCATTTCGAGCGGCGTGCCGGCCCGCGCAGCGGTGGCGCTTGCCAGTTCATATTCCTCCAGGCGGCCGATGGTGACCTCCAGGGGCACATGCTCGCCCTCGCGCCAGACGATCACCGGCACCGAGCTGCCGACCGGCGTGTCGGCGACGATGCGTGGTAGAGCGCGGCGGTTGGGCACCTCTTGGCCGTTGAAGCGGAGGATGATGTCGCCCTGTTCGAGGCCGCCGGCGGCGGCGGGGCTGTCCTCGATCACGGCGGCGACGAGGGCGCCGGTCGCGGCGGCGAGATTGTGGCTCTCGGCGATCTCCGGCGAGACCGACTGAATGCGGACGCCGAGCCAGCCGCGCCGGGTCTGGCCGAACTCGCGCAACTGGGCGATCACCGGGCCGACGATGGCCGAGGGCGTCGCGAAGCCGATGCCGACGCTGCCGCCCGACGGCGAATAGATCAGCGTATTGACGCCGATCACCTTGCCGTTCATGTCGAACATCGGCCCGCCGGAATTGCCCCGGTTGATCGGCGCGTCGGTTTGCAGGAAATCGTCATAGGGGCCGGCATTGATGTCGCGGCCGCGCGCCGACAGGATGCCGGCGGTCACCGTATTGCCGAGGCCGAACGGATTGCCGATGGCGATCACCCAATCGCCGACCCGCGCGCCGTCGGAATCGCCGAACTCGACATAGGGCAGGCTCTTGCCGTTCTCGACCTTGAGGAGGGCCAGGTCGGTTTTCGGATCGCGTCCGATGACGGTCGCTGCGAGGCGCGAATTGTCGTTCAGCACCACGGTGATTTCATCGGCATCGGCGATGACGTGATTGTTGGTGACGACGAGCCCGTTCGGATCGACGATGAAGCCCGAGCCGAGCGAGGTGATCGGCTGCATCGGCGAGCCGCCGCGGCGGTTGAAGAATTCGTGAAATTCCTCCGGCGCCGATCCCGGCGGCAGGTCCTCGAAGGGCGAGCCGTCGGAGGAATTGGCGTCGTGGCTGAACGAGGTGGCGATGTTGACCACCGCCGGCGTGAGTTTTTCGACCAGATCGGCGAAGCTGTCGGGCGCCGGGCGCGCCTGGCCGATGACCGGGACCAGGATCAGCAGGGACCCGGCGATCAATGCGGCGAACATCAGGCGATAGGCGTTTCTCATTTCATATGTCCATAACATGCCCATGGGGCTTCCTCCGCCGGGCGGCGCCCTAGAATAGGCCAGCCCATCCCCGCTGGCCAGAACCACGCGGCATCAATTCCGCGTTAACCTCAGCGCACCAGCCAGACAATGACGAAGCCGACCAGCGCCATGGCGAGGCCCATCGAGCGCAACCGGTTGGTCGGCAGCGTCAGGGCGACCATCATCATCCGTTTCATGCCGTTCGGAAACAGCGAATAAATCACGCCTTCTATGACGAAGACCAGCCCGACGGCGGTGACAAGAGCCAGGGTAAAATCAGACATTTCCTAACCACGGCGCACGCCATATCCGGTGGCGGCGCTTGCGACATTCCGGTGGGCAGATAGGAAGCGAGACGTCCTATCGGTCGGCCGAGGTCTCGTCCCGATCGAAAACCCTGCCGAAGAAGCGGAAAAATTCGCTGTCCGGCGAGAGAACCAGTGTCGTGTCGTCGGCTCCGAGCGCCTGGCTGTAAGCCTGCATGGAACGGTAGAAGGCGAAAAATTCCTCATCCTGGCCAAAGGCGTCGGCGAAGATCTTAACCGCCTGGGCATCGCCTTGACCGCGGACAATTTCGGATTCCCGTTTGGCGTTGGCCAACAGGATCGTTCTCTCCTTGTCGGCGCGCGAGCGGATGCGCTGCGAGGCTTCATCGCCCTGGGCGCGATATTCCTTCGCCTCGCGGTCGCGTTCCGTCTGCATGCGGCGATAGACCGCCTGGCTGTTTTCATCCGGCAGATCGGCGCGGCGGATGCGGACATCGATGACATCGACGCCGAAATCCTTCGACTGCTTGTTCACCTGATCGAGAATGAAACGCATCAATTGCGTCCGTTCGCCGGACAATACGGTAATCAGCTCGACGCTGCCGAGAACCTGGCGGACCGAGGTGTTGAGAATGGCGCCGAGACGCGTGCGGATGCCGCCTTCCGAACGGACACGCTGATAGAACAGCAGCGGATCGGTAATGCGGTAGCGAATGAAGGAATCGACCACCAGGCGCTTCTGATCGCCGAGAATGACTTCTTCCGCGGGCGCGTCGTAATCGAGAATGCGTTTCTCGAAATATTCGACATTCTGGACGAACGGCGTTTTCAGATAGAGGCCCGGCTCGTGCGTGCCGCTTGCATTGATGACTTTCCTGGGCTCGCCGAATTGCAGCAGGATCGCCTGCTCAAATTCCTTCACCTTATAGGTCGAGCTCAGAATTAGAATAATCGCCACCACGATGACGACGCCGGCGAGAAGGAGTTTTGCCCGTCCGCTCATTGTGCCGCGCTCCCCGCCGCGCCTTGGCGGCGTCTTTCCAGTTCAGGCAAGGGCAGGTAGGGCACCACGCCCTGGCTGCCCTCGGCCGAGGAATCGATCAGCACCTTGTTCATGCCGGCGAGAATTTTCTCCATCGTCTCGAGATAGATGCGCTGGCGCGTCACGTTCTTCGCTTGGCGGTACTCGTTGAACACCAGGATAAAGCGTTCCGCCTCACCGGTGGCGCGCGCCACGACTTCCTGCTCATAGGCTTCCGCCTCCTGCAGGATGCGCTCCGCTTCGCCGCGGGCGCGCGGGATGATGTCGTTGCGGTAGGCCTCGGCCTCGTTCTTGGCTCTTTCCTCGTCGGCGCGGGCGGCCTGCACGTCGCGGAACGCGGCGATCACCGCCTCCGGCGGGTCGATTTGCTGCGGCTCGACCTGGGTAATGAGAATGCCGGATTCGTAGGAATCAAGAATTTCCTGCACCAGCTCCTGGGTTTGTGCCGCCAGCACCGAGCGGCCTTCCGAGAGCGCGCTGTTGAGATCGGTCTTGCCGATGACCTCGCGCATCGCCGCTTCGGACGCGTCCTTCACCGTGCGGTCCGGCGAGCGGACGTTGAAGAGATATTTGCCGGCGTCGACGATGCGCCAGAAAACCGTGAACTGAACGTCGATGATGTTCTCATCACCGGTCAGCATCAGGCTTTCGTTCGGAATAGATGTCTGAGCGAGGCGTCCGCGATTGTCGCGGATGGTGCGGTAGCCGATCTCGACGCGGTTGATATTCGTGACTTCCGGTTTCTCCACCGTCTCGATGGGGCCGGGCAGGTGATAATTGAGGCCCGGCGTGGTCGTTTTGGTCCATTCGCCGAAGCGCAGCACCACGCCCTCCTGGTTGGGCTTCACCTGATAAAAGCCGGTGAGCAGCCAGATGCCGAGGGCGATGAGAACGAGAATGAAGATGCCGCGCGGGCCGCGCATCGAAGGCATCCAGCGTCGCACCTTATCCTGGCCGCGGCGCAGCACCTCTTCCAAATCCGGCGGCTGAGGCCCGCGCGGGCCGCCACCGCGTCCGCCGCCGCCGCCACCACCACCACGCGGACCTCCCGGGGAGCGTCCCCAGGGGCCGTTACCGCCGCCTCCGCCGCGTTGGTCAGACCATGGCATGATTCATCCGTGTCCCATGTTTAATATCAAAACTCGGCTTTGCCCCAAGCCGCTCGGAGCCTTATATGTCACACAGTTCCCCGGCGCAATGCACCAACGCCTCCTGAGGGGATATGGGCGGGGCCGGCGAATGTTCAAGCAATGAGGGAGATTCCGGCGCATGGCGGAAGTGACACGAGAGACGATCCTGGCGGCGCTGGGAGATGTGCGCAAAAACGACAATGGCCAGGATGTCGTCAGCCTGGGCATGATATCCGGTGTCGTCGTGCGCGACGGAAATGTCGGTTTTGCGATCGAAGTGGACGCCGCGGAAGGCGCCGCGAGCGAGCCTCTGCGCAAAGCCTGCGAGGCCGCCGTCGAAGCGGTGCCCGGCGTCTTATCGGTGACCGCTGTGCTGACAGCGGAGCGTCCCGCGCAAGCAGGCGGCCCCCCACCCGGTCAGGCCGCGCCCGGTCAAGCCGCCCCCAGTCAGGCCGCGCCACCGCCGGCCAGTCAGGATATCCCCGGGATCGGCGCGATCCTTGCCGTGGCGTCGGGCAAGGGCGGCGTCGGCAAATCCACCACGGCGGTCAATCTCGCGGTCGCCATGGCGGCCGGCGGCGCGCGGGTCGGGCTGCTCGATTGCGATGTCTACGGGCCTTCCATCCCCCGCCTGATGCGCCTCTCGGGCCAGCCGGAAACCTTCGGCGATTCGCAATTGCTGCCGATGGAAAATTACGATGTGAAATGCATGTCCATGGGCTTCCTCGTCGAGGAAGACACGCCGATGATCTGGCGCGGGCCGATGGTGATGAGCGCGCTTGAGCAAATGCTCAGGGACGTGCGCTGGGGCGAGCTGGATATTCTGGTGTGCGATTTACCGCCCGGCACGGGCGATGCGCAATTGACCATGGCCCAGCGCGTTCCGTTGACAGGCGCGGTGGTCGTCTCGACGCCGCAGGACATCGCCCTCCTGGACGTCCGGCGCGGCATTGCCATGTTCGAAAAAGTCGATGTGCCGGTGTTCGGCATCATCGAGAATATGAGCTATTTTGTCTGCCCCCATTGCAATGAGCGCAGCGAAATCTTCTCCCATGGCGGCGCGCGCGAGACCGCGGCCAAGCTCGGCGTCGGCTTTCTCGGCGAAATTCCGCTGGCGGCGGAGATCCGCGCGACCTCGGACGCCGGCGAGCCGATCGTCATGTCGCAACCGCAAAGCCCGCACGCAGCGGCCTATCGCGGCATCGCGCAGCAGGTCCTGCAGCTTTGCCAAGCGGCAAAAGAGGGCGCCGGGCGGCAGTCCCCCAATATTGTCATGATGTAGAAAGGGCGCCCGCGGGCGCCCGTTTTTAACCCGCTATACCCGCCGGCGGTGTTGCGCCGCTTTGCGATGCCAATGGCGCGACGATTGATGGCGCGGCGAGGTCTCGCGGCGGGCCGGCTGCGGCGCGGCGCCGCATTGGCCGACAGCGTGATAAAGCGCGCGCAGCCCTTGCGTCGCCTCGATGGTTTCCGGATGCTCCCGGAGCACATCCCAATAGGCTTTCTCCGCTTCCGGATAGCGTCCGAGAATGGTCAGGCAGGCCGCGTGATGGCACCGATAGATGGGATCGATGGCGCCGTCCGCCAGCGCCATTTCGATCAGGGACAAGGCAATATCCGGGCTTCCGGCATGGACTGCCGCGACGCTTTCCGCGTGCAGTGAAGCCGCGGTTCTGCCGATCGCTGCCTTGCGCCAGATAGAGTTTTCTTCCGCGTAAGGGCTGCCGTCGATAACGTTCATGGCCGCTCGCAATTTGTTAGTCCAAGCCTGGAACGTAATAAACCCGCCCCGGGCAGTCTCCGACGGCTCCAGAAAGTAAAGGATGATGGTTAATCAATAGTTAATTGCGGAATTAATAAATTTGATTACGCAATTGGGCGGCGGAGATCAGATTCAGCTATCGATTTCCAATATCGCCATGAGTTCGCGCCATTCGCGCTTGGAAATGCCGCTCGCGGCCTGGTCGACGGTCTCGCCGGCAATCATCCGCCGGACCGCCTTGAGCGCATTTGCCGAGAGGCGTGCGCCGCCGATTTCATATTCCATGAAGGCTTCATAGGCCAAGGGTACCCAGCGCTTCAGCGTATCCAGCATGGCTTCCGCATAGACGCGGATCTCGTATTGCGCATGGGCGTCGGCGCGAAGACCGAGGAAATGCAGCAAATTGTGCAAATCGGTCTTCCAATACCATTGGGTATAGTAGTTGAGCGTGAGGTTCATGCGCGCCAATTCCCGCGCCAGACCGTCGCGGTCCGGGTCCGCCGGTGCGCCGTCTTCACCCTCGTTCAGCATTTCGGCGTAATGGGCATAGACGCGCTCGGCGTCTTCGCGCAGCAGGTCGAATACGTGCGCCGCCTCCGCGCCCTGCAGCACGTCGCCCCGGCCCTGGCGGTTGGCGCTCGACTGGCTCGCCAACTGGTCGGCGGCGGGAATGTAGAATTCCTTGTCGAGGATGGAATAGCGGGCTGAATATTCGTTCAC
>CAZUVO010000045.1:0-22701 GCA_964623955.1 uncultured Rhizobiaceae bacterium | reverse complement strand
GCGCCAGGAGCCGAACGGGAAGTCCGGATGCATCATATAGCCGGTGAAGATCTCCGGATCGCCGGTCGAATTGTCCCAATTGTACATGAACACTTCCGGCTGGTTCTCGGTGTTGTTGAGCTCGTAATATTTGCTGAGCTCAATCACTTCCGGCGTCACGTCGATGCCGACCTTCTGCCACATGCCCGAAATGGCGCGGGCCATATCGAAGTCGTTCGTGAACGACCCGTTGGTGGTGTAGAAGGTGAAGGTCACCGGATTGTCCGGCCCGTAGCCCGATTTGGCGAGCATCTCGACCGCCTTGTCCGGATCGTACGGGAACTCGTAATCATCGACCGAGCCCGAGGACCATTTCGGCACCGTCAAGGAAAGCGCCGGCGCCTTGCCGTTGAAGAGACGCTCGGAGATCGCCTTCTTGTCGACCGCATAATGCATCGCGGCGCGGACATTGTCGTCCATCATGACGCCCTTGCTGGCGACCTGCAGGAAATAGACATGCGTATAAGGCGTGATGTGGCCGGTCAGGCCGTCCTCACCGCCGAGCCGGATGGCTTCGCGGATCGGCACATTGACCGCGACGTCGGCATTGCCCGACTGCACCGCAGCCACGCGTGCCGGCGCGTCGGTGATGATCTCGAAGGTCACCTTCTTGATCTTGGGCGCGCCACCCCAGTAATTGTCATAGGCCTCGAGCACGATACGCGAGCCGCGCTGATAATCGACCAGCCTGTAGGGGCCGGAGCCGATCGGGTTCTTGACGAACTCGTCATGCCCGACCTCGGTGTAATATTTCTTCGGCACGATATAGCTGCCGAGGAAGTTCCACCATTCCTGCACGGTGGCCATCGGATAGTTGAAGCGGATCGTCGCCGAGGTCGGCGAGGTGATCTCGAATTCCTTGAACGCGCCCCACACGCCGGCGAAATCGATCGGATGCGCCTCGTCCGACAGGCGGTCGAAGAAGCTGAACTTGATGTCTTCCATGGTCATCTTGTCGCCATTATGGAAGGTGACATCGTCGCGCATCTCGATATGCATGGTGAGCGGATCGCCCTCGGCATAGGACCATTTGGTCACCACATGGGGGATGTAGCCGAGCTTGTTGTCCTGGGCGAGCGGCGCATCGAACACCGATTTATAGATGCCCTGGCCGGTTGGGAAATTGACGCTCGGGTCCCAACTGGGCACATCCGCCTGGAAGGCGATGACGAGATTGTCCCCCGCCGCCTTGGCGGGCATGCTTTGCGCGCCGACGGCGATGGCCGCGGCAAGCGCGGCCCCCGCACCCAGGCGGGCTATTTGTTTAAATCCCGGTATTTTGATCATTTTTGTTCTCCCTGCTTTTCAACGAATTCTGATTTTCACCCTATTCCCGTCAATGTTCCCGCCCCTTGTCTCTCGGGTCAAGGCCCCTCGGGCGGGTCTCAACTTATCTTTACTTTCTGTCGCCTTGCCTGGCCGTCCGTCTTGCTCTTAACTCATCGCGGTATCGCCAGGGTGCCCCCTCGAACAACAAATTATTTTAAGCATAAAAAAACCCGTGCCGACACAATTATGTTCTTGAGCCCAGACACCCCAGCGACAGGCAGCCCCGGCCCATGCTGCGCCTGATCCTCAGCATTCTGCTGCGGCGTTTGATCGTCGTCATTCCGATGCTGCTGATCGTCTCGATCATGATTTTCGTGATCCTGCGCCTCCTCCCGGTCGATCCCATCTCGATGATCATTTCGCCGACGGCGCTGCCGCACGAGGTCGAGGCGATGCGCGCCCGCTACGCCCTCGACGAGCCGATCTGGACGCAATATCTCATTTGGATCGGCGATGTCTTCACCGGCGATTTCGGCAACGCCATCAGCTTTCGCGACAGCGTGTTGAATCTGATCGGCGAAACCCTGCCGGCGACCATCGAGCTCGCGCTCTTCGCGCTTTTCTTCGCCGTCATCATCGGCTTCGGCGCCGGCCTCTATATGTTCCATGTACGCGGCACCAAGCGCGAGGTGGTCGCCGATGTCGGCAGCATCGCCATGCTCTCTTTCCCCGATTTTCTCTGGGCGCTGATCCTCATTCTCCTGGTCGGCGTGCAATGGTCGCTGCTGCCGTTTTCCGGGCGTTACGGCCCGGAATTTATCGCGCCGGACATTACCGGCTTCGTTTTCATCGACGCCATCATCACCGCCGACGGGCCGCTGCTGCTTAGCACGCTCAGCCATATTCTGCTGCCGGCGCTGGCCCTCGCCTTGGCCTTCGCGCCGCTCATCATGCGCGTGCTGAAATCGAGCCTGACGGAGGTGATGATCGAGAATTACATCACCCTGGCGCGTCTCAGAGGCATCGGCGAGCGGCGCATTCTCCTGCGCCATGCACTTAAAAACGGCGTGCTGCCGACGCTTACTTTGGTCGGCGTGCAGTTCGGCTTCCTGTTCGGCGGCACGCTGCTGATCGAAATGATTTTTTCCTATCCCGGCCTCGGCAATCTGATGGTGCGCGCCATCCGCAACACCGATCTGCCGGTCATCCAGGCGGCGGCGCTGACTTATTGCGTCGTCGTCTTGGCCTCCAACACGGTGGTCGACGTGCTCTATGTCGTGCTCAATCCGAAGCTGAGGAAAGAATGAGCGCGCTGGCCTGGAAAATCCGCCGCCTGCCCGCGCCGCTGCGCTCCGGCCGCGTGTTGATCGGCGGCGGGATCGTGCTTGCCGTCGCGGTGATCGCCATATTCGCCCCCTGGCTCGCGCCCAACGATCCGCAGGCGCAGGATCTCTTCGGCAATCTCCTGCCGCCGGCCTGGGACCCCATGGGCGATCCGCAATATCCCCTCGGCACCGACAATCTCGGCCGCTGCATTCTCTCGCAACTGATGTACGGCGCACGGGTGGCCATGGTCGTCGCCGTCATCGCGTCGACGGGCGCCATGGCGATCGGCGTGACGCTCGCCCATATCGCCGGCTATTTCGGCGGCTGGATCGACGGGCTGATCACCCGCCTGGTCGATCTTTGGATGTCGTTCCCGCCGGTGGTCCTCTCGCTCATTCTCATGCTCGGCCTCGGCGTCGGCGTCTCCAACGTCATCCTCGCCATTATCCTGGTGGACTGGACGCGGTTTTGCCGGGTGGTCAGGAGCGACGTGCTGGTGGTGCGCCAGCGCGACTATATCTCCGCCGCCCACCTGCTCGGTTTCGGCCATTTCCGCACGCTTCGCCGCGAGGTGCTGCCCTCGGTGATGCCCTTGATCATCACCATGATGGCGCTCCAGATGGGCATTTGCGTGGTCGTCGAGGCGATCTTGAGCTTCGTCGGCATGAGCGTCGAGGCCGATATCTCCGCCTGGGGCGTGATGGTGGCCGATGCGCGGCAAAATATGTATCAGTCGGCCTGGGGGCTGATCCTGCCGATCGCCGCCATCACGATAACGGTGATGGGCTTTAATCTCCTGGGCGACGGTCTCCGCCGTACGCTCGATCCGCGTCTCCGCCAGGAAAGGCACGCTGAAGCATGAGCCTGGTCGACGCCCGCGATATCACCCTCAGCGCCCGCATCGGCAGCATGTCGGTCGATGTGCTGCGCGGCGTTTCCTTCACGCTCGAAGCCGGCGAGACGATCGGCCTGGTCGGTGAATCGGGCGCCGGCAAATCGATGATCGGCCGGCTCTTCTCGCAGCTTCTGCCACCCGGTTTCGCGGTCTCGTCGGGCGAGCTCATCTTCGACGGCGAGGACCTCATCACCCTCTCCCCATCGAAGCGCCGCCGGCTGCTCGGCAAACGCATCGCCTTCGTGCCGCAGGAGCCGATGACCGCGCTCAATCCGGTGCTCTCCATCGGCAGCCAGTTCAACGAGCATCTGAAACGCCTCGGCGTGCGCGGCGCCCGCGCGCGGCGCAATCTGGCGGTCAAATATCTTTCGGAAGTGCATCTGCCCGATCCCGCCTCGCTGCTCGGCAAATATCCCCATCAGCTTTCCGGCGGCATGTGCCAGCGCGCGCTGATCGCGCTCGCCTTTTCCGGCGATCCGGCGCTGGTGGTCGCCGACGAGCCGACCACCGCGCTCGATGTCATGACCCAGGCGCGCATCATGGCGCTCATTGCCGAGATGCAGAAGCTGCACGGTACGGCGATGATCCTGATCACCCATGATCTCCGCCTCGCCGCCCATGTCTGCGACAAGATCCTGGTGATGTATGCCGGCGATGTGGTCGAGCGCTCGGGCGCGCGCAATCTCTTGGCCGATCCGCGCCACCCCTATACGCGCAGCCTGAAGCGCGCCAATCCGACGATCACCGGGCCGCGCATGCGGCTGCCGACCTTGCCGGACCAGATGCCCGGGCTGGCCGAGTTCGGCAATCTCGCGGGCTGCCGCTTTTCGCAGCGCTGCCCGGTCAATGCCGACGATTGCCGCGCCGGCGACCCTTCGATGCTCAAAATCGGCCCCGGCCATGACGTGCTCTGCGTGCCGGCCTGCGCCAGCGGTGAGCGCGATATCACCGAGGTGGAAGCGCCGCCCGCGCCGATGGCCGCTTCAGGCGATGCGCCGCTGGTGGAACTGATCGACGTCTCCCGGCGCTTCGTCACCCGCGGCAAATGGCTCACCGGCGGTACCACGGTCGATGCGGTGCAGAATGTCTCGCTCACCGTCCGCGAGGGCGAGTTTATCGGCATCGTCGGCGAGAGCGGCAGCGGCAAGACCACCGTCGCCCGCATGATCGCCGGTCTCGACCAGCCGACCGGCGGCGAGATTCTCGTGCGCGGCAAGGATTCGCGGCTCAACACGCCGCAAGCGAGAGCCGAGCGCCTCGAGACCCTGCAAATGATCTTTCAGGACCCGCAATCGGCGCTCAATCCGAGGCGCATGGTCGAAAGCCTGCTGACCCAGGCGATGGAGGCGGATCACCGCAGCCACGATCCGGCGGAGCGCGGCAACCAGGCGGAGACCCTGCTGCGCGAGATCGGCCTGCCGCCCGACAGCCGGCGGCGTTATCCCTCGCAGCTTTCCGGCGGCCAGCGCCAGCGGGTCAATATCGGCCGCGCCATCTGCGTCGCGCCCAAGCTCTTGGTGGCGGACGAGATCGTCTCCGGCCTCGACGTCTCGGTGCAGGCGCAAATTCTCAATCTGCTGCTGCGGCTGCGCGATGAGCTCGGCATTTCTCTGTTGCTGATCTCCCACGACCTCTCGGTGGTGCGCTATATCTGCTCGCGCGTTTTCGTCATGCATAAGGGAAAGGTGGTGGAAAGCGGCGCGACGGAGGAAGTCTTCGCCGCGCCGAAGCACGGTTACACCCGCGCCCTCCTAGCCGCCGTGCCGCCCGACGATGCCGACGCCCCCTGGCCGCCCGAGTTCGACGAAGACGAGGCTAGCGAGCTTCCCGCATATTAGTCCGGGCGCGGCTCGCGCCACATCAAATTGAGCGTCGGGCCGCCGAGGGGCAGTTGCGCCTGGCCCGTCAGCTCGAAGCCGAAGCGGCGGTAATAATCGACCTTGGCCGCGTCGCCGGTCTCCAGGAAGGCCGGCATTCCCTCGCCGTCCGCCTGGCTGAGGGTGTGCTCGATCAACGCCGAGGCCAGGCCCTGGCCACGCGCCTCCGGCAGGGTGCCGATCAGCGAGAGATAGTGGCATTTCTCCTCGGGGTGAATCTTCTCGCTCATGCGGATGACAGCTTCGAGGCGGGCGAGGCGCCAGGGCGAAGCGACGCGCAGCATCCAAAGGGCGTTTCTAAGGTCGCTCCACATATTGCCCTCGGGCCTTTCGGCATCGGGCGGCAGCCAGACGGCGCAGGCGGTCATATCCTCGCTCACCCGGACCGCGCCAAGCGGCAGAGCGTCGGCCAGCACCTGGCGAAAGAACAGCTCGGCGGCGTGGCGGCGGCGGCGCGCCCGCAGGAACCAGTTGAGCACCGCATCTTCGGCGAAGGCGCGCGCCAGGAGCGCCGCCAAAGCCGGCGCTTCGTCCGCGCGGGCCGGCCGCACTTGGCTCCGGGCTAGGCTCAGGGCAGGGTTTTCCACGCTTGATGGGCGGGGGTGATCAGCTTGAGGCAGAGCGTCACATGGGTGAAGCGCCAGCCGGCATCGGTTTTGATCAGCTCGGTCTCGTACCAGCCGCCGATGAGATTATCCTCCGGCTTGCCTTGGTCGTCGGGCATCTTGGCGAGCTCCCAGAGATACCAGAAGCATTCGGCGCTCTTGCCGTCCTCCGAAATCTTGATTTCCGGCGAGACCATATAGTGGAGGCTCCAGAGGATCGTATCGCGCGCGACCTCGACCATCGCCTTGGAGATCGCTTCGATGCCCTCATGGCGGCCGAAGCCTTCCGCCTCCCACACCGCGTCTTCGGTATAGAGGGGGCCAAGGATAGAAGGGTCGTTTTTGCGGTCGGCGCCACGGGCATAGGTCACCACCATGCCCTTGATTTCCTCGATATCCTCGAGCCGGGTGATGCGTTCTTCGAGGCTCCGGCTCATGCGCCCTCCTGGCCCTGCATATATTGCTCGAGCGCGTGATAGCCGTGGCGCACGAGGACTTCCTCGTCCTGCAGCATCATCTCCGTCTTGGCGCCGGATTGCAGCGCGGCCTGGGTCGCCTCCATGGTCGCGGTGTCTTCGAGCCAGGCATTGCGCGCGATGAGCTGGGCGCATTGCAGGGCCCAGCGCTCGCTGTTGGTCCGGGGCGGGCGGTAGAACATTTTGCCCTCCCAGCGCGTGCGATTGTGCGCCAGCGGCCAGAACTGATGGGTGAACCAGAGGCCCTCGGAGATGTGCAGCAGCAGATTGGGAAAGACGACGCTGAGCTCGAATGAGAAATCCTCCTTGCCGTCCGGGTTGACCGTCGGCGGGAGCGTCGAGCCGGTGTGATGCGCGCCGGCATAGCCGCCGGCGATCTCGTCGGCCACGGTCTGCACCGGGCGGAGCTGGGCCGACGGGCTGAGACAGACGGCGGCCGTCCGATGCGGGCCGAACAGGCGGACATTGGCGAGGCCCGACGAGAAGGTGTTGGGGAACGAACCGGCATGGATGGTGTGGACGTGATAGGCCTCGGCGAAGGCGTCGTGGCTGATCTTCCAATTGCAATCGAGATAAGTCCAATAGCTGTAGCACTGGGTCA
Organism: uncultured Rhizobiaceae bacterium; assembly: GCA_964623955.1. Taxonomy (GTDB): domain Bacteria; phylum Pseudomonadota; class Alphaproteobacteria; order UBA828; family UBA828; genus PTKB01. Next base: position 15,613 of record CAZUVO010000045.1, on the reverse strand, counting down.
GCTCGGAATAGGGAAAGCCGCCCATATGCTCGGCATAATCGCCGAGATAATCCATCAGCGACTGGCTGCCGGTGGGGTCGAGATTAATGAATATAAATCCTTCCCACACTTCGGTGCGGATCGACGTCAGGCCATTCTCTTTCTTGTCGAAGCAGGAATAAAAACGCTCTTCCTCCGGCACGTTGACCAACGCGCCGGTGGCGTCATAGACCCAGCCATGAAAGCGGCAGGAAATCACCGCCGCCTTGCTCGAGCCGAAGGTTTCGTCGCCGGTTTCCGTCACCACCGTGTTGCCGCGGTGCGAGCAGACATTGTGGAAGCCGCGCACATTGCCGTCCTTGCCGCGCATGACGATGACCGAGGTGTCGGCGACATCGAGACGCTTGACTTTATAGTCGCCAGGCTTCGGCAGCTCCTCGTCGCGCGCGACCATGAGCCAAGTGCGCTTGAACACGATCTCCCGCTCGCGCTCGTAAAACTCCGGCGAGACGCAGGGCTCGGCGGAAACCGGGCCGGTGCCGAGCTCGGGATAAAGCGCTGCCCAGCGGTGCGGCGTAGCTTCATTCATACGGGTTCTCCCCTCTCATATGCGGGGCGATTGTAGCACATTTGCATTTCCACACTCACGCGCGGGTTTTACTCGGCCGATTAACCAAGAAGACGCCGACGATCATCAGCGCGAGCGCCGCCCAGATCCAAATAGAGTGGCTCTCGTCAAAGAACAGAAAACCCCAGCCGATGCCGGTCAGCGGCACGATGAAATTGACCGTGGTGAAATAGACCGGCCCGGCGAGGCGGATGATCTCGATCATCATATAAAATGCGAGCGCCATGACGCAGGCCGCCATCACCAGAGCCCAGTCCGCGTCGCCCATCGGCCCCTCGAACCACCACCATTCGCCGGTCGCCGCCGTGACCACCAACATGAAGAGCGTGCCGGCGGTGAGCGTGCCGCAGGCGAGCGGCAGCGCGCCCGAGGCCGGCGGCTTGAGAAGCGCGATGATGATCGCATTGGCGACATAGAGCAGCGGCGCGACCATGCCGAGGAGCACCCAGGGCACCATGTCCGGTGAGGGCAGGCTGGTCTTCGGCACGACAATCAGCGCCACGGCGGCGAGGCCGCAGACCAGGCCGAAGGTGCGTAAGAGCGCGAAGCGGTCGAGCTTGAACAGCGCCGCGGCGGGATAGGTAAAGATCGGCGTCAGCGTCGCGCCGAGGCTGAGGACGCCGCTCGGCACTTCCGGCGCGACCACGGCGAGCACGGAATAAGAGAGGCCGAAGGAAATCGTCCCCAGCACGAGATAGGCGCGGATATGCGGCCATTGCAGCTTGGGCAGGCTCTTCGTCACCAGGCCGAGGAGAAAGAGCAATAGCGACGCGCCCACACCCATCCAGAACACGTAAGCGATGAACGGTATGCCGCCCGAGACGGCGATGCGGTTGAGCGAAAAGACCAGCCCCCAAATGATGCCGGAGACCACCAGCATGAAAAGCGGCCAAGTGAAGAGGCTGGCGAGCGACGATTTTTCTGCGCTGGACGTCATGCGCTCAGCTTAACGTCATGCCCAGGGGTCACACCAGCCGGTTGGGCGGTTCCTTGCCGGCGAAGAAGGCGTCGAGATTGTCGAGCGCCTGGAGTCCCATGCCGCTCCGCGTCTCCACCGTCGCGCTGCCGATATGGGGCAGGAGAAACGTGTTTTTGAGCCGCGCGTAACCGGGATGAATATTGTTGGGCTCGCCGCGATAGACATCGAGCCCGGCGGCGGCGATACGCCCGGATTTAAGCGCGGTGATAAGCGCCTCGTCATCGACCACATCGCCGCGCGCGGTGTTGATCACGATGGCGCCCTCGGGCAGGCGGGCGAGATTTTCTTCATTGAGGAAATTGCGCGAGTCCTCGTTCGACGGGCAATGCAGGCTGAGAAAATCGGAACTCGCCAGGAGCGATTCCGCCGTCTCGTGCCACACCGCCTCGGCTTCGAGTTCGGGCGCGAGGCGGCGCCTATTGTGATAATGGATTTCCAGGCCGAAGCCGCGGGCGCGGGCCGCCACCGCGCGGCCGATGCGCCCCATGCCGAGAATGCCGAGCCGCTTGCCCTTGATCTCCGTGCCGGTCATGAACAGCAGATGGATATTGTCCCACCCGCCGGAGCGCATCAGCGCCTCCCCCCCCGGCGCGCCGCGCGGCACCGAGCAACAGCAGAAGCGCGATATCCGCCACCGCATCCGTCAGCGCATCGGGCGCATGGGTCACCACGACCCCGCGCGCCTTCGCCGCATCGAGATCGACATGATCGTAGCCGGCGGTAAAACAAGCGATGATCTTCACGCTCCCGGGCAGCCGCCCAAACGCCTCGCGCGTCATCTTCTCCGTCCCCGCGATTAACATCCCATCCGCCCCCTCGGCGGCGGCGATCAGCGCGTCCGGGATGTAAACCTTGTCTTCCGGATTGAGCCTGGCCTCGTAGCTCGCGACGGCGCGCGCCGCGACGAGAGGAGGCATGTCGCGGGCGATCAAGAGGATGGGTTTTTTCGTCATGGCTGGGCTTTCTTCTGTCGGGCGAAACTCGAAACAGGGCGATGGAACAGCCTCGCCAGCGGGCGGGCCGGTGGGATATCTTCTGCCACGTTCGCAAAGTGAGGGAAAGGAAATCCGGTTTGTCGGCAGACTATTCCGTGTGCATCGATATCGGCGGCACGTTTACCGACTGCGTTGTGGCCGGCGAACGCGGGCTCGAGATTCATAAGACCGCCTCGACGCCTCCGGCGTTCGAGCGCGGCTTCATGGATGCGCTGGGTTTGGCATCGGCGGCGGAGGGGCTCGACCTTGGCCAGTTTCTGCGCGCCACCGGCACCATCGTGCATGGCACCACGGTCGCGACCAACGCGCTCGTGGAGGGCCGCACGGCGCGGGTCGGGCTGATCTGCAATGCGGGCCATCCCGATATCCTCACCCTGCGCGAGGCGCCCCGCAAGCGGGCCTTCGACTGGAAGCTCGACTATCCCCGGCCGTTCGTCGCGCGCAACCGCACCCGCGAGGTGCGCGGGCGGATCGATGCGCGCGGCAACGAGCTCACCCCGCTCAATGAGGGCGATGTGCGCGACGCGGTGGCCTATTTCAAGGCATGCCCGGTCGATGCGGTGGCGGTAAGCCTGTTATGGTCCGTCGTCCAGCCGGATCATGAGCGGCGCGTGCGCGAGATCGTCCACGAACTGTGGCCGGAGGCGCCGGTCACCCTCGGCCATGAGCTCAACCCGATCCCGCGCGAATATCGCCGCACCATTTCCGCCGCCATCGACGCCTCGCTCAGCGGCATCATGCGCGCCTATCTCGAGCGCCTCGACGGCGCGGTACGCGAAGCCGGCTTCACCGGCTCGCTGCTCGTCGCCAACTGTATCGGCGGCATGATGACGGTCGACGAAATCGCCCGCCGGCCGATCTACAGCGTCATGAGCGGGCCGACCCTGGCGCCGGTCGCGGCGCGCACCCTCGACGCTGCGCCGGACATGGTGGTGATCGATATGGGCGGCACCACCTTCGACGTCTCCGCGATTCGCGCCGGTAGTCTGATCGTCACCACGGAAGCGCCGATCAATGACGATCTCCTCGGCCTGCCGAAGATCGATGTGCGCTCGGTCGGCGCCGGCGGCGGCTCGATCGCCTGGGTCGATCCCGGCGGGCTGCTGCGCGTCGGCCCGGAGAGCGCCGGCGCCGATCCGGGGCCGGCCTGCTACGGCAGGGGCGGCGGCGACCCGACCGTGACCGACGCCAATCTGGTGCTCGGCATTCTCGATGCGGAGAATTTCCTCGGTGGGCGTGTCGCCCTCGATGCGGCGGCGGCGGCGACGGCCATCCAGCCGCTCGCCGAGCGCCTCGGGCTCAGCCTCGCCGAGGCGGCCTATGCCATTCACGTCACCAGCAATGAGAATATGATCGCCGCGATCGAGGACATCACGGTCAATGAGGGCCTCGATCCGCGCGACAGCTATGTCGTCGCCGGCGGCGGCGCGATCGGCTGCCATATCGGCGAGATGGCGCAAACCCTCGGCATCGCCCGCTTCATGGTGCCGCACCTGGCGGCGGGCCTGAGCGCCCATGGCGGCCTGGTCTCCGATATTCGCGGCGAAGCCTCGGCGACCCACCCCACCAACGACCGCGATTTCGCGCTTGATCCCATCAACGACACCCTCGCAAAGCTGCGCGCGCGGGCCGAGGATTTTCTCGACCGCGCCGGCGTCGCGCCGGATGCGCGCCGGTTCTCCCACGCCTTCCAGGCGCGCTACAAATATCAATCCTGGGAGATCGACGTGCCGTTCGATAGCGCGTCGCTGGCGAAGAAAGACATCGCGGGCTTAAGCGCGGCGTTCCACCAGATGCATGAGCGCATCTATACGATCAAGAACGAGGCGGACGAGGTCGAGTTCACCACTTGGACCGTGCGCGCGGTGGGCCTGCGCGATGCCGTGCCGGCGGACCGCGCACCCGGTAGCGGCGATAGTTCCGCGGAACGGGGAACCCGCGAGGTCTTTATCGGCGCCGAGCGCGCTTACCGCGCCGTCCCGGTCTTCGACATCGAGGCGCTCGCGGCGGGCGCGGCGATCGACGGCCCGGCGGCGCTCGACAGCCGCACCACGACGGTCCTCCTCCATGCCGGGCAGCGCGCAGCCCTGGACGAAGCGGGCAATTGCCGCGTCGAGAGCGCCCCGGCGCCGAGCCAGACTGCGGAGCAATCCGCATGAGCGCCGCCGGCGCCGCCCCCGACATGGACCCGATCCTGATGGCGGTCCTCTCGCGCCGGCTCGAAGCGATCATCCGCGAGATGAGCAACACGGTGATGCGCGCCAGCCGGTCGGCGGTGATCACCAATGCGCGGGATATGTCGTGCGGAATTCTCACTTACGACCATCGGCTGATCTGCGTCGAGGAGGCCATGCCGATCCATGTCAGCGCCCTCGACCTGACGACGCGACCGATCACCGAGCTGTTCGATGACGTCAAGGAGGGCGACGCCTTCTTCAACAACAGCCCCTATCTCGGCGTCACCCATCATGCCGACATGACGCTCTGCGTTCCCGTGTTCGCCGATGGCGCGCCGCTCTTCTGGGTGCTGGCGCGCTCGCATCATGCCGATGTCGGCGCGCCCGAGCCGACGACCTATCTGCCCTATGCCGGCACGCTCTATCAGGAGGGCGTGCATTTCCCCTGCGTGCGCATCCAGGAGGATTTCCGCGACAAGGAGGACATCGTCCGCATCGGCCGCCACAAGATCCGCTCGCCGCATGTGTGGTATGGCGATTACCGCGCCCAGGTCGGCGCCTGCCGCATCGGCGAGCGGCGCCTCAAGGAGCTCGTCCAGCGCTACGGCATCGCCACCGTCCGCGAATTCGTCGAGGCCTGGATGGGCTATGGCGAGCGCCGGGTGATGGCGGCGATCCGCGAGCTGCCCGCCGGCACCTGGCGCCACACCAGCACGCACGACCCGATCCCCGGCGTTGCGGACGCCGGCATTCCGATCACCGCCGAGGTGACCGTCGACCCGGCGGCGGCGCGCATCACGGTCGATCTGCGTGACAATCCCGATTGCGTGCCCGGTGGGGTGAACCTGTCGGAGGCCTGCGCCCAAGGCTCGGGCCTGATCGGCGTGTTTTACAATCTCGACGCGACGATCCCGCACAATGCGGGAAGCGCCGGGCGCATCGACGTGCTGTTGCGCGACGGCTGCGTCGTCGGCCGGCCGACCTTCCCCGCCGGCACCTCGGTCGCCACCACCAACGTAAACGACCGGCTGATCAACGCGGTACAATGCTGCTTCGCAAAGATGGGCGTGCCGCACGGCCTCGCCGAAGGCGGCGGCGATTTCAGCGCCGGCATGGGCGTCGTCTCCGGCATCGACGCGCGCGACGGCGAGCCGGTGCCTTATGTCAATCAGTTCTGCGTCGGCCTCTCCGGCGGGCCGGGAACCCACGGCCATGACGGCTGGCTCACCTACGAAGCGCCCAATGGCGGCGGCGTGCTGGTGCTCGATTCCATCGAGGTCGACGAGGCGCAATATCCCATCCTGATGGAATCGCGTCGGGTGGCGGCGGATTCGATGGGTGCGGGGCAGTGGAACGGCGCGCCGGCGACGGAAGGCGCCTACCGTTCGCTCGGCGGCGATTGCGCCGTGTTTTATTGCTCCGACGGCGATACCAACCCGGCGGCCGGTGTCTTTGGCGGCCATGCCGGCGCGCCGTCGGGCAATTGGCGGCGACCGTCGAACGGCGAGGATGAGCCGCTCCCCTCCTTCCACGAAGCCCGCCTCTCCGAACATGAAACGATGGTCTACCGCAGCGTCGCCGGTGGCGGCTATGGCGAGCCGCAAGCGCGCGAACCGCAGAAAGTCGCCGAGGATGTCAATCGCGGCTGGCTGAGCGCCGAGCGCGCGCGGGCGGTCTACAAGGTCGCGCTCAAAATGGCGGCGAACGGTATCGACTTTCTCGTCGATGAGGCGGAAACCGCCGGCCTGCGCAAGCGCTGAACCGCGCGGCCTAGAGCGTACCGGCGCGCATTTGCTCCGCGATGTAATCCGCCTGGCGCAGCGCGAGAGCGACGATGGTCAGCGTCGGGTTGCCGGAGAGCGATGAGGTGAAGAGGCTGCCGTCGGAGACGAACAGGTTTTCGACTTCGTGGCTTTGCCCCCAGCCATTGGTCACGCCGTCCCGCGCCGCCGCGCTCATGCGGCTGGTGCCCATATTGTGCGACACCGGCAGCGCCGGCGATTGAAACACCCGGCGCGCCCCCGCCGCCTCGAGGAGCGCGGTTCCCTTTTCATAGGCGTGGTTTTTCAGGGCGATGTCGTTGGCATGGTCGTCGATGTTCATGCACGGCACAGGCAGGCCGTACTGATCCCGCTCGTCAGCGTGCAGCGTCACGCAATTGCCGGCCATCGCGAGATCCTCGCCCAACATATGCATGCCGCTGATGCGCTCATAGGCCTCGATCCAGCTCGTATAGTCGCGGCCCCAGCTTCCCGGACTGAGGAAGGCGGCGAAGAACGGCAGGCCGAGGCCGACCGAGCTGAAATTAAAGCCGCCGGCAAAGCCGCGCGCCGGGTCGTGATACGCCTCGTCGCGCACGCTGCCGTTGGAGACGATGCCGCGATACATGCGCACCGGCTCGTCGAATTCGCCGTAAAGATAGCCGTTGACGTGATGCATATAATGCCGGCCGACATGGCCGGCGCCATTGGCGAGGCCATCGGGAAAGAGGGGTGACGCCGAATTGAGCAGCAGGCGTGGCGTCTCGATGGAATTTCCCGCGACGCAGACCAGACGCGCCTTCTGCAGATGGTGGTTGCCGGCGCGGTCGGCATAGAGCACGCCGCTCACCCGGCCCGACGAATCATGCTCGATGCGGAGCGCCATGCATTGGGCGCGGATTTCGCACCGTCCGGTGGCTTCGGCGCGCGGCAGTTCCGAGGTCAGGGTCGACCAGCGCGCGCCGGATTTACAGCCCTGCATGCAAAAGCCGATCTGGTCGCAGCCATTGCGCCCGTCGCGCGGGCGGACATTGATCGCCGAATAGCCGGTATCGACATCGCGATAACCCATCCGCTTGGCACCGAGCGCCATGACCTTGTAGGCCGCCGAGCCCTGGTGAAACGGCAGGCCGCCGCGCCCGCTGATGCCCATCTTGTCCTCGGCCCGGACATAATAGGGCTCGATGTCGGCATAGCTCATCGGCCAATCGGCGATATCCGCGCCGTCGATTTCGCCATAGACCGAGCGGGTCTCGAACTCGTGCGGCTGGCCGCGCGGACAGAGCGCCGCCCAATGGAGGGTCGAGCCGCCAAGGCCCTTGCAGGTCCAGGTCGGCGCGGTGGGAAAGCCCTTGGCGATGGGCGAGGAGCCGGTCGCCAGACGCTTGTCCTGCCAGGTCAGGAGATCGTTCATCGCCCATTCGTCATTCTCGAAATCGCTCTCCTTGAATCGCGGGCCCGCTTCGAGGACGACGGTCGCGATGCCGCTCCGGCTGAGCTCGTCGGCCATGGTGCCGCCGCCGGCGCCCGAGCCGATGATGACCACCACCGAATCATCGTCATGGCGATAGGTGACGGTGGGGATATCGTCATCGTCGTGAAAATCGCCGCCGTTCCGCATCGCCGTCATTCCTTTTCCGGCAGCCAGGGAAGGTCGTCGAAGCCGCGGCGGATATAGCCGCCGAGTTGGTGAGCGGGGCCCTCATAGCCGAATTTCCGCCACACTTCCGGGTCGCTATAGAGATGGCGCACCGCCGCCGCGCGCATCTCTTCGAAGAAGCGCGTGCCCTCGATCTCTTTCAGCGCTTCGGTTTGTGCCGCCTCGGAGAGGGCGGCGAATGAGCCGCCGGCGTCGAGCGCCGCGACGCCGGCGAGGAGAAATTCCCGCCGCTCCGCCGCGCGGGCGATGGTCTCGGCGACCCTTTTATAAATCGCATCCGGCAAAGCGTCATGCGGGTATAGGCAGCGCGCCATCGCTGCGAGAGTTTTTATGCTGTGCTCGTCCACCGGCACCCTACTATCCGATGCCGTAGCTCATGGCGAGGAGCTCGATGGGATGGCGCGCGCGCACCGCGCCGGGGGCGGTTTCGCCGATGCGCTCCAGGCCCTGGGCGATGTGGTCGCCGGCGAGCGGGCATTCGGCGGCGAGGTGGCGGCGCCCGCCCTCGGCCATGCGCCGCGCGACGCGCTCGCCCATCTTCATGCCGGCGGGGAAATTCTCCTTCATCACCCCCCAGGTGCCGCCATGGCCGGAGCAGCCCTCCGTCACCAGCACGTCGCTAGCTGGAATGAGGCGCAGCAGCGCCGCCGATTTGCGCCCGACGCCCCGCGCCCGGGCATGGCAGGCGTGATGCAGCGCGACGCCGCCCGGGAGCGGCGCGAGGCCCTCGGCGAGCCCTTCATCGCGGGCGATGGCGAGAACATAATCGACGATATCGCTGGCGTTCCCGGCCAGGCGCTTCACGGCGGGATCGTCCGAAGCATAGAGCGGCCATAGGGTTTGCAGCATCAGGGTGCAGGACGGCATGAGCGACACCACGTCATAGCCCTTGTCGATCCACCCGCCGAGTTCGGCGGCGATGCGGCGCGCCCGGGCGCTGAGGCCGGCGATATCGCCGCGCTCGAATTGCGGCATGCCGCAGCAGGCGGGATAGCAGATGGCGGTCTCCACCCCGTTCTTTGCCAGCACCGCCTGGGCGGCGAGGCCGATGGCGGGGTTGTTGTATTCGACGAAACAGGTGGCGTAGAGCACCGCCTTGCGCCCCGCCGCCGGCGCGGCGCGGTCGATGGCGGACGGCGCGGCGGCGCGGTGGGTAAAGCGCCTTGCATGGAAGCGCGGCAAATCCGCCTCGCGGTGAATGCCGGCGACGGCTTCGAGGAGCGGCCGGGTCAACCGGTTGCCGCGCCGCGCGGCCCAATTGGCGAGTGGTGCGAGAAGGCCCAAGAACCGCCCGTTGCGGTCGGTTTGGCCCAGCGCCTCGGCGAAAAAGCCACTGCCTTGGCCGCGCGCGCGCTGCCCGGCGCGGTAGCGCGCCATCAGGTTGGGGAAATCGACCGCATGGATATGGGGCGGCGTGTAGGGGCAGGCCGGATAGCACATGTCGCAAAGAGTGCAGGCATCGACCACCGACGCGAAATCGCCGCTCGCCAGCTTGTCGGGCGCGCTGCCGGCATGATCGTCGATAAGCTCGAACAGCCGGGGGAAACTGTCGCAGAGACCCTCGCAGCGGCGGCACTCATGGCAGACGGCGGAGACGCGGCGGAACTCGCGGTCGAGCGCGTCGCCGTCGAGATATTCGGCGGCGCGCCAGTCGATTGCCGGCCGCCCGGTATCCTCCGCCGGCGCCGCGCGCAATGGCGAATTCATCGCGCCTCCCCTGCTCCCCTTGACCCAAATGGCGCTGCAATAGTGCGCGCCACGGTGGGATTGTCTAGGGCTTGATGCCGGCCACAAACTCCGCCATCGCCGCGAGGGTGGCCTTGCGCGCCTGATGATGCGGCACATGGGCCGCGCGCGGCAGTTCGATGCATGTCACCGGGGCGGGCACGGCCTCGGCGATGGCTTTGTTTTGCGCGGCGGAGAAATATTCGTCGTCCTCGCCGCGTAACGCCAGGACCGGGCATCGGATGCGCGCGACCAGATCTTCGATACCCCAATCGCGCGCACCATCGCCGAGCCAGATATCGGCCAGGCGGTCGAAGGTCGGGCCGGCCTTGGCGCCGTGATAGCGTTCGAGCCGCGCGCGGAGATCGCCTTGCGCAAAATCCTTCACCTGGGCGCGGATTTCCGTGAGCGTCTTGTCCTCGCGAAAAAGATGAGCGGCCTCGGCGACGACGCCGGCGACCAGCTCGGGATAGGCGCCGGCGGCGGCCAGCGCGATGGTGCCGCCATCGCTATGGCCGATCAGGATCGCCCGGCGGATGCCGGCGCCGTTGAGGATTTCCGGCACCACGTCGAGCGCCTCTCTGCGCAGATAATCGCGGCTCGCCGGCGCGCCGCTGAGCGGATCGGAATCGCCGCAGCCCTGGCGGTCATAGAGCAGCGCGCCGAGGCCCGTGGCGGCCACCAACCGGTGCGGGATATCGCGCCACAGGCGGGCGCAGCCGAGGCCGTCATGCAGGAAGACGAGCGTCGGCGCCTCACCCGGATCGGGGCCGATGAGATGGCCGCGCAGGCGCGCGCCGCCGACCGAGAGATTAATCTGGCGCAGCGCCGCCTCGATCAATGCGCGGAAATCCGCCGGCGCGAGGGCGAGTAGATCGGCGCCCGCGCCGGGTCCATCGGCGGCGAAGAATGCCTCGACCGCAGCACCGGCCTTGTCCGCCGCGACCCCGCGCAAATGGGCTTCGAGATCGAACACGGTACGCGGCGGGGTGACGAAGAGATCGCCGGTGATCAATGCCTCGCGGATGATTGTCCCATCCGCGCCTTCGAGGCGGATATCGGCGCGCAGGGTCCCGCCCTTGGTGGTGAGGCTGGCGCTTTGAATATTGCCCGCGACCTCAGGCGCATCGAGGGAGGCGACATATTCGTCGCTGCCGATTTCCTCGTCATGAGCCTCTTGCGCGCGCGCTTCTTCGTCGGCGGAAATTTCGCCCCATTCGGGGGTGATGCCGAGGCCGTCGGCGAGGCCGGCAAGGAGCGCGGCGTAAATTTCATCGAGGGTTGGCAGATCGTCGCCGAGCAATTCGCGTAAGGTCACGATTCGGCTCCGCGCCGAATCGAGATCGCGCTTGGCGAGTTTGGCGACCGGCACCTTGAGGGCGGCGATCATGTCGGCGGGGTCGAAATCGATGAGGAGCGTGCCCTGATAGAACAGCACATCGCCGTCGAAGATGCCGCCGGTGCCGCTGATCTTGCGGCCGTCGACCTCGATATCGTTGCGCGGGCGGTAGCGCGCCTCGAGGCCGCGTGCGCTGAGGCCCATGCGGTTGATACCGTCCGCCGCCGCCTCGCAGATGCGCCTTGTGAGCTCCTGCAGATCGGAAATGCCGAGCGTGTCGCGGGCGAACACCAGCTCCCAGCCGATCTGCCCTTCGTCGAGATAGAGCCCGCCGCCGCCGGTGATGCGCCGGCCGACCTGAATGCCGTGCTCCCGGCAATAGTCGAGGCGCACTTCGTGGCTGAGGATCTGGTGCACGCCGACAAGCGCGGCGGGGCGGAAGCGCAGGAAGCGGATGGTGTCGGGGATTTCGCCCGCCAATCGCGCGTCGATCAGCGCCCGGTCGAAAGCGATGTTGGATCGGCCGTCGCGGATGCCGGTATCGATAACCCTAAAGCGGCGGGGGCCGCGCGGCTCAGCCATCTCCGCGAAGCTGTTTTTTCACTTTGCGGATATCGCGCTTGTTGAGAGCGAAGGGATAGCTCGCGATATCGCGCACCGGCGAATCGCCGTAAGGCCGGTCGCAGGCCGAGATATCCGCCGCCTCCTTGCCGGGGCAACCGGAGGTGCGAAACGGCACGCCGCTGTCGATAATTTTTTCGAGCGCCGCCTCGCCGATGCCGTAATCGACCAGCTTGCCGTCATCGTCGAAGCCCATGCGCTCCAAACGGACGTCGCGGTAATCGATGAGATAGCGCGCGAGCTGTACCCTCCGCCATTGCGGCCGGGGCACCGCCGGCAGATGATCCATCAGCGAGCCCTGCTCCGGAAAAAAAGCAAACATATGGCTATGCCCGCCCATATCGCGCAGGCGCTGCACCTGGGTGAGCACGTCATGTTCGCTCTCGCCCATGCCGACGATGAGATGGGCGCCGAACTTCTCCGGCCCGAAGATCTCCGCCGCCGCTTCGATGATTTGCCAATATTTGTCCCAGCTATGCGGCGACTGCACACCGCGCCCGCGCACCCGCTCGAACAATTCGGGCTCGGCGGCATCGAGGGCGACGGTGAAAATATCGGCGCCGAGATCGTGCAGCTCCTGGACATCGGCTCGGGTCATGGTCGTCGGGTTGGAGAGGATCGAGACCGGGATATGCGGCACCTTTGCTACCCAGCGCCCGAGCAGGTCCGGCGTATCGCGGTCAGAATTGGGGTGGGTGATCATCGAGATGCACATGCGGTGAAAGCGCCCGCCATCCTTTCCCGACGCCACGATATCGAGCACTTCCTCGTAAGGCACCGCCGGCCAGTCGACGCGGATGAAATTGCGGTCGGCATAATCGCGGTCGCCTTCGCGGTGGCGCGCCAGGCCGCAATAGGCGCAATTGGCACGGCAGCCCTCGGGGTAAGTGAGCAACAAATTGAGGCAGCGCGTACACGAGGTGCGGTGCATCAATCCCTTCATCACGCCGAGGGTGATGGCGGCCGCTGTCGATATCTGGACATAGTCCGGCGAGCGCATATGCGGGGTGAGGATATTGCGGTTGGGTGCGTAGAAACCCTCCGGCGCCTTGTCGCTGCCGCGTACTTCGGCGCCGTTGCGCCGCGCCGCCGGCACGCTTTCGGGCGCGCGCGGCTGCATCGCCTGGGCGGAATTGACGTCGCCATCACCGGCAATGAAATCCGGCACCGGGGTCTTCGGCATATCGTTACAGCTCATCGCTCAGGCCGCCCAATATTCGGCATAACCAACCCAGCCCTGGCGCAGATCGCCCGGCGCCGGTTTGCCGCCGCTGTCATAGGCGGCCAACACATCCCGCCGGCGCTTGAGCGCACGGCGAAGCGAGGCACCGAACAAATCCTCAAACTCTTCGGCATAACCGGCGAGCGCGTCTTCGTCGCCGCCCAGCCATTCGGCGGCGGCGGCGCCGGCCAGCGCGCCGGATTGCACGGCGGAAGAGATGCCTGCGCCGGTCACCGGATTGGTCAGCCCCGCCGCGTCGCCGGCAAGCAGCACCGGCGTCTCGCCGAGGAAGCCAAACGGCGTCACCGGACCGCCGACAGGAATGGGGCCGCCGGTAACGAAAAGAATTTCGCGCCCGACGCGGCCTTCCGCGATCAGCGTCTCGTGCAAATCTTCGAGCAGGGGCTTCAGGCGGTGGCGCGCCTCGGGCCGCACGCCGAGGCCGATATTGGCCACCTCATCACGCGGGAATAGCCAGCCGTAGCCGCCCTCGATCTCGGCGCTGAGAAAAATATCGGTGCCGTCATGGGGTGCCAGCAGCGGCACGGTAATCTGGCGCGTCTCGACGAATGCCTTATTGGCTGCGCCGATCGCCTGGCCGAGCGCCGAGCGCGGCCCGTCGCCGCCGATCAGCACGCGGGCGCGGATTTGCGTACCGTCGGCCAGTTCGATGCCGCCGTCCGGCGTCACGCGGCGCAGCGCGGTGGCGAAGCGGCAATCGGCGCCGGCTGCCTGCGCACGCTCGGCCAAGGTGGCGTCGAAGCGCGCGCGGTCGATCATCACGCCGGGAAATTGTTCCTTGATGTCGGCTGATTCCTGTTCGACGAAGGAGAGCATGCGGCGGATGGTTTGCGCCGCGATGGGATCGAGATCACCGAAATCGCCGGCCACCATCTTGGGCACGAATTCGGCGCATTGCACCGGCGCGCCGCCTTGTTCTTTACGCTCCAGCGCCAGCACATCGAGCCCGGCGCGCGCCGCCGCATGGGCCGCCATGGCGCCGGCCGGGCCGAGGCCGATAATCGCGATATCGGGGTTCGCCGGGAACATCACGCGGCGCACCCGGCGCGGGTGTTCGACTGCCAGGCGCCGTCGACCGCCATGGAGCAGCAGGCATGTTCCTGCGACACGGGCCGGCCGAGAATATCCGCCACCTGTTTGATGCCCTCGGCGGGAAAGGCGATGCCGTCGAGGCCGGCCATCAGCGCATAGCTGTCGGTGGCGAGCTTGTGCAGGCCCGGCGGGCGGGCGCAGCCGAGGAGGACCGGAAGGTCCGGCATGCGCCGGCGCGCGGCGCGGAACACCGGCGCGATATCGCCCGGCGTCGGCGTGGCAAAGGGGCGCGCGGGCGCGGCGTAATGCGGCATGACGACGACCAGCACGAGCGCGTCCACCGCGTGGCGCGCGATCATATCGAGCGCGGTGAGCTCACCCTTGATCTCGCCGTAATGCAGGCCGATGACGATATGCGGCACGATCTCCATGCTTGTCGCACGCAGCGCCGCCAGGGTCGCCTCGAAATCCGCCACCGGGCGGTCGAGATGATAGACATCGCGGATGGTCTCTTGCGAACCGATCACATCGGTCATGGCGACATCGACGCCGGCGGCCTCCAGCCCCTTGGCGCGGGCCTCGTCGAGGAGCGCCGAATGCACGGCGATGCGAAGATAGGGAAAATCGTGCTTCAGTTTTTCGACGGTCGGCAGGAAGCGCTCATAGGGCACTTCGTTGCGCCGGTTCGAGCCGCCGGAGAGAAGAAAGCCCTTGAGATCCTGCAGCATCACCAGATCGCGCACCCGCCGGTCGAGGGTCTCGGGATCGGTCGCCGCGATCATCGGCTCGAGGATCTTGGCCTGGCAATGATCGCAATCCAATGCGCAGGCCGAGCCTGTGATCGAAAAGGCGGGAAAGCTGTTCTTGCCGCAGCCTTTGAGCTCGCTGGTTTCGAAGGATTTGAAGGTCGGCGTATAGAAGCGCACAGCACGCGCCGCCGCCTGTGCTTCCGCGGCGTCGCGCTCGAACGCCTCGACCAGCGCCGCATCGAGCGGCGCCTCGTCGAACGGGTCAATATTCGTGACTTGCTGGAACCAGCCCAACCGAACCACCCGATAACTTACCGTTTCCGCCGGCGCGGAACGCCCCGCCGCCGTGCGGGGGAGCGCCTACGCCGAGTTCTTAATCAGAAACGAGAATATCCCACTATCCTCATTTGATTCGAGCAATTCATTGCCGGTCTGGCGGCAAAACGCCTCGAAATCCTTGACCGAGCCGGGGTCGGTCGCGAGCACCTCAAGCGTATCGCCGGTCGCGAGACCGCCGAGCGCCTTCTTGGCCTTGAGGATGGGAAGCGGGCAGTTCATGCCCTTGGTGTCGAGAGTTTGGGTGGCCATTGAAATTCTGTCTCCCAATCTGGGTTGTCGGTCCGCGCGCTCAAATGAACAGATTGATGTCCGATTTGGTCGCGGTTTCAATATAGGTCGCCGCGCCGCCCAATTCAGGCCCCTCGATGAGATCGTCCATCTCATATT
>CAZUVO010000044.1:0-22723 GCA_964623955.1 uncultured Rhizobiaceae bacterium | reverse complement strand
GCGATATCGATGGCCTGTCGATGCATATGGGCTGGCCGCTCGGCCTCGATTACGACCAGGTGGCCGAGGGCTATGGCCTCGATGTGCGCTACGTCAACCAGATGTGGACCCATGGCCGCTTTGTTGCCTATACGCTGCAACATGCGGCGTTGGCGGTGATCTCGGGCATGGCCGATGTCGTCGCCTGCGTCACCGCCATCAGCTTCACCCGCGAGCGCGATATCCTCGGCGGCCCGGGCGACATGGAGGGCATGCGCGAGGGCGGCGGCACCCACGGCGAAAGCCCGCCCTACGGCCTCACAGCCCCCGCCGCCGGCGCGGCACTGGCCTATCAACGCTATATGTCGCTCTACGGCGCGACGACGGAAGAGCTCGCCGCCGTCCCCATCGCCTTCCGCAAGCACGCCCAGCTCAACCCGGCGGCCTACACCAACGGCATGGGCGAGCTTACGGTCGATGACCATCACAGCCAGCGCATGATCGTCGACCCGCTGCGCCTGTTCGATTGCAGCCTGATTTCCGACGGCGCGGTGGTGATCCTGGTCACCAGCGCCGAGCGCGCCCGCGACCTCAAGGAGAAACCCATCTACATCTCCGGCATGCAGGGCCTCAGAAGCGGCCGCGAGGAATTTATTTTTTCGCCGCGCGGCATGGGCCTCAACCAGCAGTCCAACGAGCGCGTGGCCGCCGACGAACGCGACCTCGCGGTCTACGCCATGGCCGGTATTGAGCGCGAGGACATAGATGGCCTCTATACCTATGACGCCTTCTCGCCGCTGCCGCTCTTCGTGCTGGAACGCTTCGGCTTCTGTCCGCCGGGCGAAGCAGCGCGCTGGGTCCAGGGCGGGCGCATCGAGCTCGGCGGCGAATTGCCGATGAACACCTCCGGCGGCCTCTTGTGCGAAAGCCATATCGGCGGCTGGAATTCGGTCTACGAGATCGCCAGCCAATTGCGCGGCGCCTGCGGAGAACGCCAAATCGAAGGCGCCAGCCATCTGCAATGGGGCACATGCTGGGGCGATTCTTTGGTTTTCAGGAACTAACCCGCATGGAACTCAGCCAGAAACCGCTACCGCGCATTACCCCCGATACCGAGCCTTTCTGGGAAGGGTGCCGGCGGCATGAATTGCTGCTCGCCGAGTGCAATTCCTGTTCGAAGGTGCATCTGCCGCCGAGCCCGGTCTGCCCGTTCTGCTTCTCCGACGATCTCGGCTGGCGCAAGGCCTCGGGGCGCGGCACGGTCAGCGCCTGGACAATCGTCCACCGCGAATGGTTCGAAGCTTTCCGCGACGACCTCCCCTACAACGCCGCCCAGATCACCCTCGAAGAAGGCCCGCGCCTCACGGCGAATATCGTCAATGTCGATAACAGAGAGCTTAGCGTTGGCATGGAAGTCGAAGTGGTGTTCGACGATGTGACCGACGATGTAACCTTGCCGCGTTTTCAGCCGCGATAGCGCGGTTCCGCGACGCCCGGCACATCCACCTCCACCGCAAAGAGCGCGCCGGCGAGAGGCTGTTTCGCGCGCTGTTCCTCCGTCAGGCGGAAAAAAGCGGTGGTGATGTAGAGGGTTTTGAGGCCGGGGCCGCCCAAGGCGCAGGAGGTGACGCGCGAGACGGGAAGCTCGATCTCGTCCGCGACACTGCCGTCCGGCGCGTGGCGCACCACTCGGGAGCCGTCGAACCGCGCACTCCACAGAAAACCTTCCGCATCCACAGTGGCGCCATCCGGGATGCCGGGCAGCTTGGCCGTCTCGGCGAAGATGCGCTTGTTGGCGAGCGCGCCGGTGTCGGCGTCGAGATCGTAGGCGTAAATGTTTTTCGTCAGACTGTCGGCGAGATAAAGAATGCCGCCATCCGGCGAAAAGGCGACGCCGTTCGAGAGCGTAATGCCGTCCGCCGCCGCGTGACTGGTGCCGTCCGCATCCAGGCGGTAGAGCATGCCGGAGGGGCGCTCCAGCATCTTGTCCATGGTGCCGGCCCAGAAACGGCCCTGGCGGTCGGCGCGCCCGTCATTCAACATCGTGCCTTCCGGGTCGTCGCGCGGATCATGCAGCGGCGTGTGGCTGCCGGATTCCGGGTCCCACAGCGCGAAACCCTTGCGCCCGGCGATGACCAGCCCGCCGGCCTCTCTGAGCGCGAAGGAATGCACCTTGTCCGGCGGCGTCCAGCTTTCGACATTGCCGCTCGCCGCATCGAGGCGGTGGATCGCCGGGCGGAACACGTCGGTCCACCAGAGCTGCCCGTTATCCGCGTCCCATACCAGTACTTCGCCGAGCACGTCCTCGGTATTTGCCGCCACTTTTACTTCGCGCATGGATTCGCCCTCCCGGAGACACTGTACCATGCGGGCGTTTGCGGCATAATCGCCGGCAACAAGTAAGGGAGACGGTATGAGCAAGCGGTGGAAGGTTCGGCCCGACGGTTCGAACTGGGGCGATTTCGGCGCGGACGATCAGTTGGGCCGGCTCAATCTGTTGACCGAGGCGCGGGTGCTGGAGGCAGTGAAGGAGGTGCGCCTCGGCAAGACCTTCTGCCTCAGCCTGCCGCTCACCCTGCCCGGCGGCAATGCGATCAATCCGAGCCGCCTGCCGCCGGAAATAAAGCCGGTCATTCGCGAGGGCGAAATCGCCTTCGACGGCCCGGCGCGGCGCGACAATCCGCTGCAGACCGATCTCCTGTGCGACGACGCGATGCTGATCCACAGCCAATATTCGACGCAATGGGACAGCTTCTCTCATATCGGCGCGATGTTTGACGCCGATGGCGACGGCCAGGCGGAGCATGTCTACTACAACGGATTCAAGGTCGTCTCGGAGGAGACCGGCGAGGCGCTCTATGGCGATGTCGGCGCGGTCAATCTCGGCATCGACAACATGGCGGAGACTTGCGTTCAGGGGCGCGGCGTGATGATCGATCTGCGCCGCCATTGCGGCGATGAGCGCCGCGCCGTCGGTTATGACGAGTTGATGGCGATCATGAAGAAGGATGGCGTCAGCGTGGCGGAAGGCGATCTCGTCTGCCTCCATACCGGCTTCGCCGACCGCCTTGTCGATGCGGCAAATGCGCCCGAGCCCGAACCCGCCGGCGCCGTCTGCACCGTGCTCGACGGCGACGACAAAAAACTTCTCGACTGGATCAGCGAAAGCGGCCTCGCCGCGCTTATCTCGGACAATGTCGCGGTCGAGCAATCCTCTTCCGTGCCGCGCGAGATGACCGAGCCCGGCCCGGTGCTGCCGCTGCACGAGCATTGCCTGTTCAAGATCGGCGTGCCCTTGGGCGAGCTGTGGCATCTCAGCGAACTTGCCGCCTGGCTGCATGAGAATGGCCGCACGCGATTTCTCCTCACCGCGCCGCCCTTGCGCATGCCGGGCGCGGTCGGCTCGCCGGCGACGCCGGTCGCCACGGTATGAGCGCGCCGGCCATGGAGATGCCCAAAGCCAAGACCGCGATGGCGCTGATCGACGAAATGGCGGCACGCCACCCCAAACGCGAGGCACTGGTCGGCGGTGAGGCGCGCTATAGCTGGGCCGAGTTCCGCCAAGCCGTGCGCACCCTCGCCAAGGGCCTCCATGCGGTTGGCGTCAGGCGCGGCGACAAGGTGGCGATCCTCATGGGCAACCGCCCGGAATGGCTGATCGCCGATTTCGCCATCATGGCGCTGGGCGGCGTGATGGTCGCGGCCAACACCTGGGCAACGGCGCGCGAGCTCGCCTATCAGCTCAGCCATTCGGAGACCAAGCTCTTGATCCTGTCCGACCGCTTCCTCAAGCGTGATTACGCTGCGCTCATGAAAGAGGCGCGGGCCGAGGAGTACGACCTAAGCGGCCTGGAGCACTATTATTGCCTCGCCGACGGCGCGCCGCCGAAAGGCATGGCGCCCTACGAGGAATTGCTGCACCTCGGCGCCGATGTGCCGGATGCGGAGATCGACGCGGCGCAAGCGGCCGTCGAGGGCGCGGACATCGCTTGTTTGCTCTACACCTCCGGCTCCACCGCATTGCCGAAGGGCGTGCTGCTGCAGCATTTCGCGCTGATCGAAAACATGTGGGGCATCGGCGAGCGCCTCCGCCTGCGGGAAGACGACCGGCTGTGGCTCGCCGTTTCGCTGTTTTGGGGCCTGGGCTGCGAGAACGCGCTCTTTGCCGTCTGGAGCCATGGCGCCGCCATAGTGTTGCAGGAGCATTTCGATGCCGGCGAGGCGCTGCGCCTGATCGAGCAAGAACGCTGCACCATCTTCTACGGCACCCCCAACATGACGCTTGCGCTCGAGGAGCATGCCGATTGCGCGACGCGCGATATCTCCTCGCTCCGCACCGGCGCGACCCTCGGCTCGCCCGAGCAGATTTGTCGCCTCGTCGATCTCGGCGTGACGGAAATATGTCAGGTCTACGGCCTGACCGAGACCTACGGCAATTGCTCGCTCAACGACGCCCACGACACACTGGCGCACCGCAGCGAGACCATCGGCACGCCGCTCCCCGGCAACGATATGATCATCGTCGACAATGAGACCGGCAAGCGCCTGCCGACCGGCGAGACCGGCGAAATCCGCCTCAAGGGCTATGTCACGCCGGGCTATTACAAAGACCCGGAAAAAACCGCCGAGGCGTTCGACGAGCAGGGCTATTTCCGCACCGGCGATCTCGGCTTCTACGACGAAGACGGCTATCTCTATTTCCGCGGCCGCACCAAGGAGATGATCAAGACCGGCGGCATCAACGTCTCGCCTGCGGAAATCGAAGAGGTTCTGCTCGGCCACGGGGCGGTCGAGCTCGCCTATGTCACCGGCCTCAAGGACGAACGGCGCGACGAAATTGTCGCCGCCGTCATCGTCGCCCGCGCGCCGGTCGAAGCGGAGGAGTTGGTCGCCCTCTGCCGCGAAACCCTCGCCGCCTACAAAGTGCCGCGCCGGGTGAAATTCGCGGCGCATGATGAGTTGCCGCTGACGAGTACGGGGAAGCTGCAGAAGAACCGGTTGAAGGAATTGTTCGTATAAGCCCTTCTTCCCTTAGGGGAAGAAGGGTTGGGAAGATGGGGGAGTCCAAGCGCGCGCCGCGCGCTAAGTTCGCCCCAACTCTCCAACCTCTCTTCCCCCCGGGGAAGAGAGGCTTAATCACTGGGCAGAATCTTGGTCAGTTTAATCTCATACTTCAGCGTCTGCCCCGCCCACGGATGATTGAGATCACAGGTCGCGAACTCATCCTCGATTTCGACGACGGTGATCAGCACCGGCTGGCCTTCATGCTCGATGGTGTAGATGTCGCCGGCTTCGGCTTCCTTGGGGATCGAGGCGCGCGGGACATGGATCATGCGCGCTTCGTCGCGCTCGCCGAAGGCTTGCGCCGGGGTGAGCGTGAGTTCGGTCTTGCCGCCGGGCACCATGCCGATCAGCGCCAGGCTGACCACCGGCAGGAGCTCCGTGCCGCCGACGGTGACTTCCGCCGGGTTCGACGCCTTGGTGCGGTCGAGCATTTTGCCGCCCTCTGCGCGGATGGTGTATTGGATCAGCACCTTGTCGCCGTCTTGCGCCGTCGCCTGCATAAGCTCTAATTGCGCCCGCGCGGCGCGGAGATCGGCGGTCTCCAGCCCTTCCTTGAACCAGGCAAAGAGCGGCGCCAGCAGATCGCGCGCCTCTTCCGTGCGGCCGCTGTCGTGATAGAGCCTGGCGAGCGCCGTCGCCGCGCGGAGCTCCCAGGCGCGCGCCTTCTGCTCGCGCGCGACCTCTAGCGCCTTGTCGAACGAGGCCTCGGCCTCGGCGCCGGTCTCCCCGCTGGCGAGATAAAGCACGCCCCGGATACGGTGCAGCTCCGCCTCGCTGTCGCGCTCGCCGCTCTCATCAATGGCGCCAAGTGTCTCATCGACCACGGCGAGCCCCTCCTCCGCCCGCCCGGCGGCGCCGAGCGCCTCGGCGAGGAGCGCCTGCGCCGCCGGCATGGTGGTGAGCGCGCCGGTGGCGCGGAACTTGGCGATACCGTCTTCCATGCGCTGGATGCCGGTGTCGATATCGCCTTCCTGCAAGTGGCACCAGCCGAGCTCGATCAAGGCGCGCGCCTCGAGATAGGGGAAATGGTTCGCCTCGCAAATCTCGATCGCTTCCATGGCGTATTGCCGGGTTTCGCTAACCTCGCCGCGCAGCAGGCGGGCATAGCCCGCGCCCGTGGTGAGCGCGGTGGCGATATCGAACGGCCGGGCGCGTTCGCGCGCCAGCGTCACGGAGCGCTCGACCATGTCGATCGCCTGATCGGGATAGCCGCGGATCCACTGGCTGCGCCCGCCATAGGCGGCGCTCAACACGGCGACGTCGAGGCCGAAGCGGCGCGCCATCTCGACCTGCTCCTCCGGCCCGTATAGCGCCAGGCCGCGCTTGACCTGATCGGCCGAGCGCTCGAAATCGCCATGCGAGTAGAGAATGATGCCGCGGCTGCCGAGCGTCACGGCGCGGAAATTCTGATTGCCCGTGGCTTCGGCGCGCTTCAGGAGCTCGTCGCTGAGGTCGAGCGAGCGCGCCATGTCGCCGCGGATGAAATGATAGGCGGTAATGCCCCAGGCGCTGAGGAATTGCTGCTCCGTGTCTTTGACGCTGCTGCTCAGCTCGAAGGCCTGCTCGAAGGCGGCGCGGGTCTGATCGGCGGCATAGCCCCGGGTCATCAGATAGGCCTGGCCGAGGGCGGTCCAGCAGGTCAGTTCCTGCTGGGTGCGTTCGGCGGAGTTGGGCAGCTTCTCCAGTAGCTCGAGCGCCGTGGTGTAATGCGCGATGGCTTCGCTCTCGGCCGCCCTGCTGCGCGCCCGCGCACCGGCCTGCATCCAATATTGAATGGCGCTGCGGCTACGCCCGGCGACGCCGTAATGATGCGCCAGGAGTTCCGGCTGGGCAGAGACGATTTCCGGGAAAGTGGATTCGAGCGCCTGGGCGATGCGTTCATGGAAATTCTGCCGGCGTTGGCGCAGGAGTGTCTCATAGGCCGCTTCCTGCATCAGCGCCTGCTTGAAGCTGTAGATCGCCTCCGGCGCCTCGCCCAGCGTATCGATCAGACCGGAGGATTTGAGGGTGCCGAGATTGGCGCTGAGCACCGCCGCCTCCACCTTGGCGACCGCTTCGATCAGCTCATGGGTGAAGCTGCGCCCGATGGCGGCGCCGATCTGGGCAAGTTCCTTGGCGTCGGCCAGACCGTCGAGCCGCGCGGTCAGCGAATCCTTGAGCGTCTCCGGGACCAGGCGCTCGGGCAAGCTGCCCTTGAGCTGCCATTCCCCCTTGCGCTCGCTCAGGATTCCCGCTTCGAGGATCGTCTTGGTCACCTCCTCGATGAAGGAGGGGATGCCGTCGGTGCGCACGACGATCTGCGCAACCACATCCTGCGCCAGTTTCTTGTCGCCGGCGATATGGGTGACCAGCGCGCCGCTCGCGTCGCTGTCGAGCCGCTTGAGGACGATATCGGCGGAATCGACTGCCTCCTCGGGCCAGGCATGGCTGAAATCCGAGCGGTGGCTGACCAGCAGGAGAAGCGGCAACCCAGCAATTTCCGTGCCGAGCAGATCGAGCATGTCGAGGGACGAGGCATCGAGCCAGTGCAGATCCTCGACCGCGAGCACCGCGGGCTGCTGCCCGGCGATGGCGGTGAGAAAAGCCAGGAGCGTCGCCTGGGTGCGCTCCTTCCAGGCGCGCGGGCTGAGTTCGGGCGTGGCGTAGCTGCCGCTATCCTCAAGCGAGAGCAGCGCCGCCAGGATCGGCATATGCAGCCCGGCATCGAGGTTGAGCCTCGCGAGGAGCGCTTCCAGCTTGCGCAGGCGCGCGGCCGAGGCGTCGCTCCGCTCCAGGCCGGCGGAGCGGCGCAGCAATTCGATCAGCGGGTGATAGGGCGTGCTACCGTGATAGGGCGAGCCATGGCACTCCACCCAGGCGCCGCCATCCGCCGCGACGATATCTCGCAACGACCGCATGAGGCGGGATTTGCCGATGCCGGGCTCGCCGGAGAGGCGCGCGATGCGGCCTTGGCCGCTCTTCACGTCGCGCCAGCCCGCTTCGAGGCGCGCCATTTCCACTTCGCGACCCAGGAGCGGCGCATCCGCCGGCGCATCGTCCTCCGCCGTCGCATCCTCCTCCGCGCGCACCGCATAGGCGCGGAGCGGCAGCGCCACCCCCTTCACTTCATGTTCGCCGAGATCCTCGAACGCCGAGGCTGAACCGATCAGCCGCCGAGTGAGCGCGCCGACGACGATCTGGCCGGGCTCGGCGAGCGCTTGCAGGCGGGCGGCGATATTCGGCGTCTCGCCCATCACCGACATGCTCTCGCGGGTCTCGCCGGCGCCCATATCGCCGACCACCACGAGACCGGTGGCGATGCCGATGCGCGTCTCGAGGGGCGCTTCGATGCGCTCCGCCTGTTTGATATTCAATTCCGCCATGGCGTCGAGGATGGCGAGGCCGGCGCGCGCGGCACGCTCGGCGTCTTCCTCGTGGGCGCGGGGATAGCCGAAATAGGCGAGCACCCCGTCGCCGAGATATTTCGCGACATAGCCGTCGAAACGCTCGATCATCTCGGCGCAGGTTTCGCGGTAGGCCTGCATCACTTCGCGCAGATCCTCCGGGTCGAGCTGGCCGGAGAGCGCGGTGGAGCCGACGAGATCGCAGAACATCACCGTAAGCTGGCGGCGCGCGGCCTCGCCCGCGGGCTCGGCGGCATCCTCCGGCGGCGCTTTCTCGGGCGCGGGCTCAGGCGCCTTGGCGGGTTCGGGCTTGGGCTGGCCCTGGAGCGGCGCGCCGCAGCCGCCGCAAAACTTATTGGCTGCCGGGTTATCCGTGCCGCAGCCCGAGCAGGTGAGCACCTGGGGCGCGCCACAGGCGCCGCAGAAGCGATTGTCTTCGGGAGTCTCCGCGCCACAAGCCGGGCAATTCATAAAGCGTTCTCAAACCGTTAAAGGAGCCGCGAGGGCCGGATGCTAGCCTTTTGGGGCCAAGCGGCGCAAGCCAAGGCTCACGCCGCGGCGGCGCGCCTAAAAGTCTTCCAGGCGTGCCTTGGAGGCGGTCTGCCAATCTCGCCCATCATAGGTCTTGATCTCGTAACTTTCGGTTTCGAGATCGAAATCGTCGAGGCAGCGAACGTTGATGACATATTCCTCCGGCGCCGAGCGCGGGCGGCCAAAGCCATGAATACCGCAATGTTTGCAAAACAGATGCTGCGAGACTTCAGTGTTGAAGCGGTAGAGCGTCAGCGCGTCCTGCCCCTGCAACAGGTGGAAGCGGTGCGGCGGCACGTAACAGAAGAGCGCGCCTTTCTTCGAGCAAATCGAGCAGATGCAACGTGCCAATTTCGACAAATCCGCGTCGATCTCGAATTTGACGGCGCCGCAATGGCAACTGCCATGATAGGTCTTCATGGCCTTATTCTTCCGCTTAATCGGTACCGACGCAAACTCACGCGGCGGAACCGCACTACGCCTTAACGCGCTCCGAACGGGGATCGTAAAGCGGCTTGATCGACGGTTTCGCGGCATAAAGCTCGCCCGCCACCTCGATTTCATAGGTGCCGGAGAGGACATAGTCCGCGTCCACCCCGTCTTCATGCTCGATATAGCCGAGGCCGACGGCACCGCCCAGGGTGTGGCCATACATGCCCGAGCGGACATAGCCGGCCAGCGCGCCATCGCGCCAGATCGGCTCATTGTGATAGAGCAGCGGCGCCGGCTCTTCGAGCAGGAACTGGGCGATGCGTTTGGTGACGCCGCTCTCCTTTTGTTTGTGGAGCGCGTCGCGGCCGATAAAGCCGTCCGGCTTGTCGAGCTTCACCGCGAAGGAGAGACCGGCTTCGATCGGCGTGTCGTCATCGGTGATGTCGTGGCCGTAATGGCGGTAGGCCTTCTCGATCCTGAGCGAATTCATCGCATGCATGCCGGCATGGCGCAGGCCGAAATCGGCGCCCGCCTCGACCAGCAGATCATAGACCCCGAGGGTGAACTCGCTCGGAATATAGAGCTCCCAGCCGAGCTCGCCGACATAGGTAATGCGCGAGGCGCGCACCAGGGCGTAGCCGAGCTCGATCTCGCGGCTGGTGGCGAAGGGGAAGGCGTCGTTGGAGAGATCGTCGGGCGTGAGGCTCGACAGCAGATCGCGGGCCTTGGGGCCCATAATGCTGATCATGGCCAGGCCGGAAGTGACATCGGTCGCCACCGCATGGGCATCGTCGGGAATGTGGCGGGTGAGCCAGTCGAAATCGCGCACCTGGAACTCGCCGGAAGTGACGATGAGAAAATCGTCCTCGGCGAGGCGGGTGACGGTCAAATCCGCCTCGATGCCGCCCGCCTCGTTGAGCCATTGGGTATAAACCAGACGCCCCGGCGCCATGGCGACATCATTAGCGCAAACCTGATTGAGCACCCGTTCGGCGTCCCGGCCCTGCAGACGGAACTTGGCGAAGGAGGATTGGTCGAGCAGGCCGACGCCCTCGCGCACCGCGCGGTGCTCTTCGCCTGAGGGTTCGAACCAGTTCTGCCGGCCATAGCTGTATTCATATTTCGGATTGCTGCCCGGTTCCGCGTACCAGTTGGGCCGCTCCCAGCCGAAAGCGACGCCATGGCAGGCGCCTTGGGCAACCAGGCGGTCATGCACCGGCGAGCGGCGCACGCCGCGCGAGGTCTCGTTCTGGTGGAACGGCCAATGCATGGCGTAAAGGAGGCCGAGGGATTCGCTGACGCGCTCGCGGAGATATCGCCGGTTGCTCTGGAACGGCAGGTTGCGCCGGACATCCACTTCCCACAGATCGACCGGCGGACATTTGTCGCGGATCCATTCCGCGACGACCAGCCCGGCGCCGCCGGCGGATTGCAGGCCGATCGAATTGAAGCCGGCGGCGACGTAGCAGCCGCCGAGCTCCGGCGCCTCGCCGAGATGGTAGCGCACGTCGGGCGTGAAGCTTTCGGGGCCGCAGAAGAAGGTCTGGATGCCGACATCGGCCAAGGCCGGCATGCGCTCGATGGCGCGCATGAGGATCGGCTCGAAATGCTCGAAATCCTCGGGCAGCTCGTCGAAGCAGAAATCCTCCGGGATGCCGTCCATGCCCCACGGCTTGGCCTTGGGCTCGAAGGCGCCGAGCAGCAGCTTGCCGGCATCCTCCTTGTAGTAAGCGCAGGAATCATAGTCTCGCAGCACCGGGAGATCCGGGGTCAGCGCGTCGAACGGCTCGGTGACGATATAGAAATGCTCGCAGGCATGGAGCGGCACATGGACGCCGACCGAGGCCGCGAGATCGCGCGTCCACATGCCGGCGGAGAGCACCACCGCGTCGGCCATGATCACATCCTCGCCGACGCGTACGCCGGTCACCCGCTCGCCGTCATGGAGGATTTCCGTCACTTGGGCATTCTCGCGGATCACGGCGCCGCCGGTGCGCGCACCCTTGGCGAGCGCTTGCGTTACGTCGATGGCATTGGCCTGGCCGTCGGACGGAATGCCCACCGCACCGACCACATCATCGACGGAGATCAGCGGATAGCGCTCCTTGACCTCTTCCGGCGTCATCACATCGACCTGGAGATCGAACACCTTGGCCATGGAGGCGTTGCGCTTGAGCTCCTCGAAGCGGCCCTCATGGGTGGCGATGGAGATCGAGCCGCGCTGTTTGAAGCCGGTCGCCTGGCCGGTCTCGGCCTCGAGATCGCGATAGAGCTCGGCGGTGTATTTGGCGAGCTGAGTCATGCGGTTCGAGCCACGCAGCTGGCCGACCAGCCCGGCGGCGTGCCAGGTGGTGCCGCAGGTAAGCTGGCGGCGTTCCAGCAGCACCGTCTCGGAAATGCCGAGCTTGGTCAGGTGATAGGCGATCGAGCAGCCGATCACCCCGCCGCCGATAATGACGACCTCGGCCGTGCCCGGCAGGTCCTGCGCCATGGTCCGGCTCAGCCGGCCGGCGCGAGCTGGCGGATTTCGCTCAGCGTCGATTCGAGGTCGCGCACCTCGGCCCAGCCGACCCGCATCATCTCGATCGCCGGATCGTGGAGATGGGGAAAGGTCGTGCCGGTGCACTCCTCGACGACGATGGATTTGAAATCGCGGAAGGTCGAATCCTTCGAGGTCGCCGCGACGCATTGATTGGTGAGGACGCCGGTATAGAGCACCGTGTCCGCGTTGAGAGCGCGCAACACGCTTTCAAGATTGGTCTGGAAGAAGGCGCTGAGGCGGGTCTTCTCGACATACCAATCGTCTTCATGGGGGCCGAGCTCTTCGAGCACCTCATAGCCCCAGGTGCCCTGGCGCAAGCCGCCTTCCGCGAGGAAGGGACGCAAACGCATGAACGGCCCGCCATCCTCGACGCCCTTCGTGCCGTGGCGCGTCCAGACGATGGGAATGTTCTTGGCGCGGCAATCCTTGATCAATTGCTTGAGCGGCTCGATCGAGCGCTGCATATGGCTGATGTCGATGCCCTTCTCGGCATACCAGCCCTCCGGATGCAGGAAATCGTTCTGCGGATCGATGATCACCAGTACGGTGCGGCCCGGCGTCAAATCCCAATGCGCTTCATCGAAAGGCACGGTCGATGTGGTGTCGTTGCTCATCGCTGTCTCTCCCTTTTGGTTAGGCTGCGATGCCAAGCGGTTGGATGACTTCGCTGCCGACGCGGGCCATTTGTTCCATTTGGCCGTTGAGATAGGCGGTGGAGATTTCGCCGACGCCGAGATCGCGCAAGGCCTCGACCCGGGCGCGGCACTCCGCCGCCGTCCCGGCGATGGCGAATTCGCCGATCATTTCGTCGGTGAGATACTCCGTGTGGTCCGCCTCGGAATCGAGATGACCCTCGTAATAATCGTAATGATCGCGCCGCTCCGAGACGACGCGTGCGAGCTGTTCCGGCAGCGCGTCCGGCACGCGGCGCGCCACATCGTCGAGGTGATTGGCGGCACAGGCCGCCGACCAGCGCGTTTTGTCCAGCGCCTCGCGCTGGTTATCCGAGACCCACATGCCGCAAAGCAGCGAGATCTCGACATCGTCGGGATTGCGCCCGGCCTCTTTGGCGCCGGCATGGACCTGTTCGATCGCCCAGCCGACGGCGGTGGGATGGGTGCCGACCTGGAGCATGACGATATCGGCATGGGCGCCGCCGAGACGAAGGTTCCTCGGCCCCGTCGCGGCATACATGATCGGCACATTCTCGTGCGCCCAGCGGATGCGCACCTCCATGCCGCCTTCATCGACCGCCTCGCCGGCAGCCAGGGCCTTCACCTTTTTGAGGATGTTTTCCATCTTGGCGGTGGCGAGCTGCTTATAGCCGAGGGTGCGGATGGCGCTGTCGCCGCGCCCGAGGCCGAGCAGCATGCGCCCGGGATGCTGGCGCTCGAGGGTCGCCGCGGCACTGGCGCAGACCGTGTAATGCCGGGTGATCGGATTGCTCACCGCCGTGCCGAGCTGAATGCGCTTGGTCTCGTTGAGGGCGCAGGACATATAGACATAGGCGTCCTCCCACAGCATTTGCGAATCCACCACCCAGGCGCGGGCATAGCCATTTTCTTCCGCAGCCTTGACGGATTCGAGATAGGTCGGGAAATCCTCGCAAAGATATTGCGCGCCGATCTTGATACTCATTTGCCGTCTCCCTTTGCCGTTATTTCTTTGTTGAATGAAAAAATACGAAATTTTTTCACAAAATTGAAGCCTCGAATTAGCGCCTCAATAGGAGGGCGGGGTGATCACCCAGACCACCCTTGTGGTGACATCGCCCGGATTGCGCCAGCGATGCGGGATCGAGCTGGCGAAAGAGAAGCTGTCCTCGGCCTGGAGATGGAAATAGCGCTCGCCGACCCAAAGCTCGAGTTCGCCCTCGATCACCACCCCCGCCTCGTCGCCCTTGTGGCTGTAGCCTTCGCCGCTTTCGCCGCCCGGCTCGATAACGCTCATCAGCACTTCGAGCGGCCCGGCGAGCGACGGCAGCAACAATTCTTCCGTCAGCCCGGCGCCCGAAATGCGGATACGCCGCCGGTTTCTACCGCGCACGACGATATCGCGCTCCTCCGCGCGGGCATCGTTGGGATTCTGGAAGAACCAGTTGAGATGTACATCGAGGGCGGCGGCGATCTGCATCAGATTGGCCACCGACAATTGCGAGCGGCCGCGCTCGATCTGACTGAGATAGCCGACGGAAAGCCCGGTCTTATCGGCCAGGGTCTGCAGGGTAACGCCCTTGGCGTTGCGCAATTCACGCACCTGGCGGCCGAGCCGGTCCTCGAGATAATCGGCGGCGGACACCGGCCCGGCCATCTCGATCGGATATCTCAGACGCTCTGCGCCACGTATCGACATGCCGAGAGGTTATTTTACATATATGAAAAAATCTACTTTTTTTTCACTACAGATACACAACAGATCCACGTTGACCGAAATCAATGGGATCGGCGCTGTGGCGCGCTAGGCTGATCATGCCTCTCCAACGGAATGATTGGAAATTCCCATGTTTGGCAACCCTTCCCTGATTACCCGCATCGCCATCGGCAAGACGGTCGGCCTGGCCTTCGGCCTTCTGGGCTTCTTCCTCATGCCGGTCCTGGCACCGGGAGCGGACGAGTTTCTGAGATGGGGCGTTCTTCTGTGGTATCCGACGCTCGGCGCCGTGATCGGCATGTTCGGCGTGCTGAATTGGCACCCGGTCCTCGAGCTTCCCATGCCCTGGTGGATCCGCGCCCCGTTCATCGGCGCCTGGATGAATTTCGTGCTGACCTTCTTCGCCTATGACGGCATGAAGGCGGTGTTGATCGACATGTTCGGCACCGACGGAACCTTCCAATCGCCCTTTTGGTTCACCGCGGAAGGCGCGGTTATCGGCCTGGTGATCGGATTTGTCGCCACCAGGATCGGCGGCGAGGGCCCGGAGACCGTCCACCGGCACGCCTGACGGTTCAGGCCGTCGGCGCTTCCTGGCCGGCAGGGATTTCGTCGATCGGCAAGGCGGTGGAATATTTCACCCGCTTCAGCATGAAGCTCGAATTGACCGAGGCGACATAGGGCAGGTGGATGAGGCGGTCGCGGATGAACAAATGATAGCTGTCGATATCGCGCGCGGCGATGCGCAGCACGAAATCGCGCTCGCCGCTCATGGCGTGACATTCGAGGATTTCCGGCAGTTCCACCACCTTCTGCTCGAAGGCGTCGATATCCTCGCGGCTGTGGCGGCTGAGCCTGACGCTCGCCATGACCATCACATTGAAGCCGACCGAGCGCGGATCGAGCAGGGTGACGGAGCGCAGGATCGCGCCGGATTTGCGCAATTGCCTGATGCGCCGCCAGCACGGCGAAGGCGACAGGCCGACCTGTTCGGCGATCTCGGCGGTGGTCAGCGAGGCGTCCTGCTGGAGAAGGCGAAGAATTCTCCGATCCATCATGTCCATAATGAGAATTTATCATAAAATATAGAATTTTTGGAAAATTTTTGCGTATTCACGTCATTTTACAGCATTTTTGAAAAATTTTACCCGGCCGAATCGGCTAGGCTGGACATAATTTAAACAAATTGGAGTGGAATGCTGTTCGACATGCTAAACGCCTGGAACGACCACACCATCGAGCAGGACTGGCAGGCCTACGGGCCCGGGGAGCACCAGATGTGGCGCCGCCTCGTCGCGCGCCAGAGACGCTTGATGCCGGGCCGCGTGTCGCTCGATTTCCTCGCCAATCTCGATGCCCTCTCGATCCTCGACGGCGGCATACCCCATTTCGAGCGCCTCAACGAAATCCTCGCCAAAGCGACGAATTGGCGCATCGCCGCCGTTCCGGGCCTGGTGCCGGACGATGTGTTCTTCCGCCATTTGGCGAACCGCT
This sequence comes from uncultured Rhizobiaceae bacterium, assembly GCA_964623955.1. Taxonomy (GTDB): domain Bacteria; phylum Pseudomonadota; class Alphaproteobacteria; order UBA828; family UBA828; genus PTKB01. The sequence goes on along the minus strand of CAZUVO010000044.1, from coordinate 6,928 downwards.
GCTTCCCGGTGGCGCGCTTCATCCGCACGCCGGAGCAGATGGATTATCTCGAGGAGCCCGACGTGTTTCACGACCTGTTTGGCCATGTGCCGCTCCTCATGAACCCGGTCTTCGCCGATTATATGCAGGCCTACGGCGAAGGCGGCCTGAAGGCAAAAGGCCTCGGCGCCCTCAAGCGCCTGTCGCGGCTCTATTGGTATACGGTCGAGTTCGGCCTGATCGAGACCGCGACGGGTCTCCGCATCTACGGCGCCGGCATCGTCTCCTCCGCCGGCGAGGTACGCTTCAGCCTGGAAAGCCCCTCGCCGCATCGAATTCGATTCGACCTCGAACGGGTGCTCCGGACCGACTACCGCATCGACGATTATCAGGCGGGCTATTTCGTCATCCGCGACTACCGCGAACTGTTCGAATTGGCCCAGCGCGATTTCACGCCGATCTATGCCGCGTTGGAAGGCGCCGAGGATATCGCCCCGGGCGCGGTGTTGCCCGAGGATGTGGTGCTGCAGCGCGGGACTGGCGAATATCACGCTTAGCGCTTCGCGCTTAGGGCTTCCCCTCTCCCCAGCCCTCTCCCCTAAGGGGAGAGGATTTTGTTCTCACGCTGCCGGGTTGGTGGGGTTCCACAGCTTGCCCGCATAATCCTTCTCGTAGGCCTTGCCGTCCGGGTAGCTCACCAATTCGAACTGCATGCCCCAGGGCGAGACGAAATAGCACCACCAGGTGCCGGCTTCCGGATTGTCCTTCATGAATTTCGGCTCGCCGCAGACATGCACGCCATGCTTTTTAAGATGCGCCACCGCGGCTTTCATATCGTCGACATAGAAGGCGATGTGGCTGGCGCCGTGATCGGTGTTGCGCGGCATCTCGGTCTTCTGGTCCGGCGACTGGTATTCGAACAGTTCGATATTGGTGCCGTGGCCGCAGCGCAGCATGCGCATCTTCTGGATCCGCGCACGCGGATGGACGTTGAGGTTCTCGGTCATCCATTCGCCCTCGTCCGCGCCGAACGCGCCGAGGTCGTAAAACTCCTCGCAGCCCAGCACGTCGCGGAAGAACGCGACCGCCTCCTCCATATTCGGCACCGTATAGGCAACATGCTCGGCGCCGCGCAGGCCCGGTATTCCGCCATTTGTCTCAGCTTGTGGCATAGCTCATTCTCCTGATCGCCGTCCGTCATGGACGTAGGCATCAGTTTGCCACAAACAGGCAATAATCCGTAGTATTTCTGGGGAAATAGGAGTCCGGGTCGCACCGGATCGTAAAGCCGTCAGGCGCTCCGGCGGGCGATCGGCTGCATCGATTTCTGCGCGTTTTCGTCGATCAGACCGCGCAGCGTAATGCCGTGATCGATCAACATCCGCACAGCCTCGGACCGGCTCATATCCTTGCCGGAACGGCATTTGTCGACGGCGTCGAGCAGCCGCTTGGGAAGCTGCAGGCTGATTTTCTGGGTATTCTCGGCTGATTTGCTCATAACCCAGGATGCTAATTCAAATTGACTAACAAACTACGAACAGAATCATCGCGGCTCGGGGCGGCCGCTGCGACGGCAATTCCGGTTAGGCGATCGCCGGGAGGACCTGTTCGCCCCATAATTTGATCGAGTTCATCACCTTGTCCTGGGCGATGCCGGGGAATTTCGTGCGGATCACCAGATTGGTGCAGCCGAGCTCCTGTTTGACCCGCTTGGCATGTTCGATACAGGTCTCCGGGCTGCCGATGAGGAAGCGCTTGCGCAAAAGCTCAAGCGCGTCCGGCGCGTCCGGCGGTACCGGGCGGCCCTCCTCGTCGAGGAGATGGCCCCATTCGAGATATTCCTTGTAGATATAAAGCACACCCTCCTTGGCCGCCTCCCAGGCCTTGTCATCGGTCTCGGCGACGAAGGCCTCGCGGAAGACAGGAAACTCGAAATCGCTTGTCGGTTTGCCGACTAGCTCGGCAGTCTCCTTATAGGCGGCGAGGCGCTGTTTAAGCACCGAGAACGGCGTCACCGGGTCGGCGAACCAGCTATCGGCGATACGCGCCGCCTGGCGCACCGCGCCCTCCGCCTTGGAAGCAAGCCAGATCGGCGGATGCGGCTTCTGCACCGGCAGCGGGCGTTGCGTCGCGTTCTTATAGCGGAAATGCTTGCCTTCGAAATTGGTCACCTCCTCGGTCCACAGCGCCCGGATGGCTTGGATGCCCTCGCTCAGCCGCGAGGCGCGCTCGGCGAGCGGTATGCCGAAGCCTTCGAATTCTTCTTCGCGGTAGCCGTAGCCGACGCCGAGAATGAAGCGCCCGTTGGAGACGATATCGACCATCGCCGCATGCTCGGCGACATGCAGGGGATCGTAGAGCGGCAGCAACAGCACGCCGGTGCCGAGACGGATGCGCGAGGTCTCCGCCGCGAGCCCGGCGCAGACCACCAGGGGTGCGGGAAAGAACCCGGTATCGACAAGATGATGCTCGCAAATCAGCGCCGCATCGAAGCCGAGCGCCTCGGCCAGCTTGACCTGCTCGACCGTCTCCCGATAGGTCCGCACCGGATCGTTATATTCAAAGCCATGCATCGAATAGACGAGACTGGATTTCATGACCGCTCCCCTTCACCCGCTATAGGCCCTTCCTCCCTGGGGAGAGGGCCTTGTTATGTTTGTTCCATCCGCTGCTTGATCGCGCCGAATAGGCTCTGTCCTTCGCCATCCTTCATGTCTATGTGGATTACATCGCCGAAACGCATGAGCTCGGTGCGGCGGTCGATCTTGTCGACTTTTTCGATCATACGGCGCTCCAACAGGCAGGACGAGCCGCGCGCGCGGTCGCTGTTGGAGACCGTGCCGGAGCCGAGGATCGTGCCGGCGCCGAGGGGGCGGGTCTTGGCGGCGTGGGCGATAAGTTCGGGATAGCCGAAATGCATCTCGACGCCGCAATCGGGATCGCCAATCACCTCGCCATTGAGCTTGCTCTTGATTCGGCCATGGAGGCGCGCGCCGTCCCAGGCGTCGCCCAACTCGTCCGGCGTGACCGCGACGGCGGAACACGCCGTGGGCGGCTTGCCATGGATAAAGCCGAAGCCCTTCTCGAGCTCCGCCGGCACCAAGCGGCGCGCCGAGACGTCGTTGATCAGCATGATCAGGCGGATGCTCTTGGCCGCTTCCTCGGCGCCGGCGCCCATCGCCACCGGGCCGGTGATGACCGCCGATTCGGCTTCGAAATCGATGCCCCAGGATTCGTCCGCCGCATAGATCGGATCGCGCGGCCCGCCGAGCGGCTCGGACGCGCCCTGATACATCAAGGGGTCGGTCTCCAGCGTCTCGGGCAGGCTGTCGCCGCGGGCGCGGCGCGCGAGCTCGATATGATTGAGATAGCCGCTCGCGTCGAGGAACTGCGCCGCACGCGGCAAGGGCGCGGCGAGGGCGGAGAATTTGACGGGGACGCCCTGCACGACGCTGCCGATCTCCAATTCCACCGCCAGGGCGCGCAGGCCCGGCTCGACATTTTCCCAATCGTCGAGCGCCGCGCGTAAGGTAGGCGCGAGCGTCGTCGCCGAGACGGCGCGGGTGAGCGTGCGGTCGACCAGGATCAGGCTGCCGTCGGGGCCGCCTTCCTTGAGCGAAGCGAGTCTCATGCCGGCGCGTCCTTTTCCAAATAGCCTTTCCAGCTATCGACGTAATCGCTCCACTCGACGCCGTCCGGCAAGGGCGCCACGTCGAGCGCATCGCGCGTATCCATCATCACCGCCACGCCGTCATGCTCCTTGTCCATGCTGGTCTTGTCCGCCGCCAGGGCCTTGGGATGGGGGCCGTGGGTGAGGCCGGCCGGATGGAAGGTGAGCCAGCCCGTGCCGATATGGTCGCGCCCGAAATAATTGCCGCCATGATAGAACAGCACCTCGTCATAATCGTCATTATTGTGGAAGAAGGGCACGCGGAGCGCGCCCGGATCGCGCTCCATCGGCTTCGGCACGAAGGTGCAGATGACGAAGCGCCCGGCAATGAAGGTGGTGTGGGCCGAGGGCGGCAAATGATAGCGCGGGCTCATCAGCGGGCGGATGTCGCGCCAATTGAGCCGGGCCGGCGCGAGATCACCATGCCAGCCCAGTGCGTCGAGCGGATTGAAGCCATAGCTCACCGTGCTGACCGCGCCGCGCCGCTTGACGCGGACCCGCCATTCCGTTTCGCCCTGCTGGGCGCGGAACGCATCGTCGATGGCGGGGATATCGAGCACCGCCGGGTCGAACTGGGCATGGGCGCCGACAAAGCCGCGATCCGGCAGCTCATAGGCGCTGCCGAGCGCTTCTATCACCAGCGCCGTCATCGCGCCCGCCGCCTCGATGCGCCACATGGTGCCGCGCGGCAGGACGACATAATCGCCGTCGCGGATGGCAAGATGGCCGTAATCGCAAAAGAGCGCGCCGGCGCCTTCATGGATAAAGAGCAGCACATCGCCATCGCCGCTCCGCGCGAGATCGGGCATGGCGCCGTCGAGCCGCCATTGCGAGAATGCGACATGGGCGTTGCTCAAAATGAGCTGCGCGTCCCACGGGCAGGCCGTGGCGCCGGCGATCTTGTTGGCATCGAAGGCGCGCGGCTGCAGCGGGCCGTCGATGGCACTCCAGGCGGTCGGCGGATGGGCGTGATACATCTGGCTCGCCGGACCGAAGAACCCCTCGCGGCCCAATTCGCGCTCATAGCTGCCGTCCGGCAGATCGGCATGGGCCTGGCGCGACGAACGGCCCTCGACATGGGTCGGCGCGATGGTCTTGCCTTTGCTCACAACACCCCCCGTTCCATCTGGTCGCGCTCGATCGATTCGAAGAGCGCCTTGAAATTGCCTTCGCCGAAGCCCTCATTGCCCTTGCGCTGAATGATCTCGAAGAAGATCGGCCCGATCACCGTCTCGGTGAAGATCTGCAGCAAGAGGCCCTGGCCTTCCGTCGGCGCGCCGTCGATCAGAATACGGAGGTCCTGCAGACTGGCGACATCCTCGCCATGGCCGGGCAGGCGCTCGTCGACCATATCGTAATAACTGTCCGGCACCGCCATGAAGCGCACCCCGTCATCGCGGAGCGCGCTCACCGTAGCGCGAATATTGTGTGCGCCGAGGGCGATATGCTGGATGCCCTCGCCGGAATAGGCTTCGAGAAATTCCTCGATCTGCGATTTGTCATCGGCGGATTCGTTGATCGGGATGCGGATCTTGCCGCACGGGCTGGTCATGGCGCGGCTCTTGAGGCCGGTGACCTGGCCCTCGATATCGAAATAGCGCACCTCGCGGAAATTGAACAGGCGCTGATAGAAGGCGGCCCAATCGTCCATCCGCCCGCGCATCACGTTGTGGGTGAGATGGTCGATCGTCGTGAGCCCGCGGTCGGGCGCCGCCGTTGAGGCTTCCTCGATCGGCGCGAAATCGACGTCATAGATCGAGTTTTCGCCATAGCGGTCGACGAGATAAATCAAACTGCCGCCGATGCCGCGGATCGCCGGGATGTTGAGCTCCATCGGCCCGACCGGCCCGGCATGGGGTTTGGCGCCCTGATCGATGGCGTGGCTATACGCCTTGCCCGCATCGGCGACGCGGAACGCCATGGCGCAGGCCGAGGGACCGTGCACCCGGGCGAAGGATTGGGCGAAGCTGTCGGGCTCGCTGTTGACGATGAAATTGATGCCGCCCTGGCGCCACAGCGTGACATCCTTGGAGCGGTGGCGGGCGGCGGCGCGGAATCCGAGCTGGCGGAACAGCGCGGCAAGCTCACCCGTGTCCGGCGCCGTATATTCGACGAATTCGAAGCCGTCCGTGCCCTGCGGGTTTTCCCAGAGATCAGCCATCGGCCATTAACGATTGTCGCTCATGTGATCGCCATCACTTCAGAATCCGGTGCAAACGTTGATTATCCGCTAACACTGCACACATGAATGATAGGAAAGAGATCATAACCGGATGTCGACGAAACTCCTAAAGTCAGGCGCGCAGGACATGGCGATGGCGGCCCATCGGGCCGAAGATACGCGCACCGCCGATTCATTGACCGTGGACCGGCTGGCGACCCTCTCCAACCTGGTCAATCGCGGCCTGGCGCGGCTTTATTCCGTGCGCTTCGGCCTGACAATTTCCGAATGGCGCGTGCTCACGGTGATCGCCCGCTATCCCGGCGTCTCCGCCAATGCGGTGTGCGAATTGGCGGCGATGGACAAGGTGCGGGTCAGCCGCGCCGTCTCCCGCCTTCTGGAATCGGGCCGCATCGAGCGCCGCTCGGACAAGCGCGACCGCCGGCGCGGGCTGCTCTACGCCACCGAGGAAGGCCTCGAGATTCACGCCCAGGCGGTGCCCGTCGCGCGCGCTTACGAAGCCAAGCTCATGGCCGGTCTAAGCGGCGAAGAAGCGCGCCTGCTGGAGAATCTGCTCGGAACCCTGCAGGATTCCGCCGACGGCATCGCCCGCGAGGGCTTCGGCATGGCCGTCGGCCTCGACCTCAAAGCGCACTGCAAGCCGCGCTAATTTCCCCGCCAGCCCGGGACCTCCACGCCCTACCCTGTTAACGCGTCAGCACCATACGGCCGAAGAAGTTGCGGCTTTCCATCAGCTCGTGGGCGGCGGCGGCTTCGTCGAGGCCGAAAGTTTTGTGCACCACCGGCGTGAGCTTGCCTTGCGCCATTAAATCCAGCACGCGCTCGACCTGCGCCTTGGTCGAGCGGCCGCAGCCATGGACGGTGATGTGCTTGCGGAAGAACTCGACGAAATCCAACTCGACCTGCTCGCCGCCATGGGCGCCGATGGTCGCCATGCGCGCGCCGGCCGCCAGGGCATCGACCGATTCGACGAGGATGCGCCCGCCGATCATCTCGAGGCAGAGGTCGACGCCGCGTCCGGCGGTAAGCGCCCTTGCCGCGTCGCCGATATTCTCTTTTTCGTAATTGATCACGTCGTCGGCGCCGAGCGCGCGGGC
>CAZUVO010000043.1:16355-22864 GCA_964623955.1 uncultured Rhizobiaceae bacterium | reverse complement strand
CGACCGCCGGCGGCGGCGGCCTCGGCGACCCGCTGGAGCGCGATCCGGCAGCGGTGATGCTCGATGTAGAGGATGATTACGTCTCCATCGAGCGCGCCGAAAAAGATTACGGTGTGGTCTTGAAGGTAATCGATATCGATCTCGCGCAATATGAGGTCGATGCGGAGGCTACCAAGGCGGCGCGGCGCGAGATCGCCAAGGCGCGGCGCGGCTGGCTGACGGAAGACCCGGCGGATGTCGCCGAGCGCTACCGCAAGGGTGAAATCGACAACATCGATATGGTGCGGCGTTACGCGGTAATCGTCGATTGGGGCACCGGCGAGCTGATGCCGAAATCGACCGAGCAGTTCCGCGAATCAACCCAAATGCGCACCGCCGACCACTGGAACGACAACATCGCCAAGCTCGGCGAAGCGGCGGAGTGAAGCGGCGACGCTAGAGCATTTCACGTTCACTTGCGCTCACGCGAACTGCTCTAGCTCTTTTTATTCAAACAAATGCGTCGTCGCAGGTGATTCCACCTGCTCGGGATTTGCTCTAAGGCGCCGGAACCAGTTTGAGAACCTGGCCGCCCGAGTTGGTGATGTAGAGTTCGCCGGCGGCATCCTCGCCGAATGAGGTGACGCGGCCGAGATCGCCGGCGGCCCATTCGATTGTCTCCGCCACCGCGCCACTGGCATAGCGCAGGCTGCGCAGGAAGCCGGCGCAATAATCCGAGAAGAAATATTGGCCTTGGAGCGCGGGCATGGCTTGGCCGCGATAGACCAGGCCGCCGGTGATCGAGCAGCCATCGTCATGGCTGAACTCATAGGCCGGCGCGGTGAGACCGGTGGCATCGCAATCGGGCTCCAGGAAACAGTGATTGCCTTCCATGATGTTCCAGCCGTGATTGAGGCCAGCGTCGGAAGCCGGCGCGATAGTCACCTCTTCCCAATCGTCCTGGCCGACATCGGCGACATAGAGCAGGCCGGTCTCAAAATCGAAAGCGATGCGCCACGGGTTGCGCAGGCCCCAGGCCCAAATCTCGTCGCGCCCGCCGGCATCGCCGACGAACGGATTGTCCGGCGGGATGGCATAGGGGACGCCGCGGTTGATATCGATGCGCAAGAGCGCGCCCAACAGGGTCGTGCGGTCTTGGCCGCTGCCCTTGGGGTCGCCGCCCGAGCCGCCATCGCCCATGGCGATATAGAGCATGCCGTCCCGGCCGAACAGGATATGGCCGCCATTATGATTGGAATAGGGCTGCTCGACGCGGAGGATCAATTGCGCCGAGGCGGGGTCGGCGCGGTTGGGATCGTCCGAGACGCGGTAGCGCTCGATGCGGGTGGCGCCGTTCACCTTCTCCGAATAATTGACGAAGAAATAGCCGTTCCGCGCATAGTTCGGATGGAAGGCGAGGCTGAGCAAACCGCGCTCGCCGCCGAAGCGCAGGCGCGAGGAAATATCTAGAAACGGCCGGTCCAGCAGGCGGCCCTTCTCGACGATCCGCACCATTCCGGGCTGTTCGACGATAAAGAGCCGCGCATCGCCGGTTGGCGCGGTAACGTAAAGCGGCGCGGTCAGGCCGTCCGCCACCTCCTGCACGGCGAGGCCGCCCCGGCCCTCGGCGAAAGACGGGTTCGCCGCGAAGAGGAGCAGGAGGGCAACGAGCAAATATCTCATTTGGGAGTCACATAGGCCGCAGCACCCGAGCCGGCAATCTTTCCGAACACCGCACCCGAGGTGAGGCCCGTGCCGCCGGGATAGTTGAAATAGAACAGGCCGCCGACCAGCTCGCCCGCCGCATAAAGGCCGGGGATCGGGTCCTGGGCGGTATCGAGCACGCGGCCCGCATCGTCTATATGCAGGCCACCGAAGGTGAAGGTGATACCGCAGGTGACGCCGTAAGCCTCATAGGGCGGGGTGTCGAGGGGATTGGCCCAATTGGATTTGGCCACCTCCAGCCCCTCTGTGCCACGCCCGTCTTTGACATTGGGATCGAACGGCACATCCGTGCGTACCGCATCGTTGAACGTGGCGATCGTCCGCTCCAGGCCGGCCGCATCGACGCCTTCCAGCTTGGCGGCGAGATCGGCGATGCTGTCGGCCTGGACGCGGGTGACCTCGCGGATGCGGTATTCGTCGCGCAGCAGATGCGCCACCTTGGCGTCGAAAATCTGCCAGGCGTACTGGCCCGGCTGGGCGAGGATTTCGCGGCCATATTTGGCATAGGTGTAGTTGCGGAAATCCGCGCCCTCGTCGAGAAAGCGCATCCCCTTGGCGTTGATCATGATGCCGAACGGATAGCTGTGTTTCTGAAAGCCGTCGCCGACCGCGAGATCGCCATAGCCCGGCGCGTTCATGTCCCAGCCGACCGCGTGACAGCCGGACCAATTGCCATAGGGCTCGGCGCCGGCCTCAAGCCCCATGCGGATACCATCGCCCATATTGTGGCGCGTGCCGCGCACCTTGGCGAGGTCCCAGCCCGGGCCGAGATAGCGCGCGCGCATCTCACCATTCGATTCAAAGCCGCCCGAGGCGAGCACCACCGCGCCCGCCGCGACCTCGAGCGTCTCGCCGCCGCGTAAGGTCGCACGCACGCCGGTGACGCGGCCGCCCTCAAGCATGAGTTCGCGGGCGCGGGCCTCGTAGATCACCCGCACGCCGGCGGCCGCCGCGCCGTCGAACAGCGCCTGCACCAGGCCCGGACCGCCGCCCCAGGTTTCCACGGCGAGGCCGCCCCAAAATTTGAACCGGCCATCCACCTTGAAGGCCTGGCGGCCATAGCTCGGCTGAAAGCGGACGCCTTTGCCGCGCATCCATTCGAGGGTCGGGAAGCTGCGGCGGATGAGAATTTCCACCAGGTCCGGGTCGGCGCGATATTGCGTGACGCGCGCCAGATCGTCGAAATAATCGTCGAAGGAATAGCTGCCGAAATCGGTGCTTTCGATCTCCGCTTCGCCGAGATCGGGGATGAGCTTTTGGACGTCACCGACACCGTCATAGGTGACGCGCATGGCGCCCGCCGTATAGGCGGAATTGCCGCCGCGCTCGGCTTCGCCCGCGACCTCCAGCACCACCACTTCGGCACCCGCTTCGGCCGCCGCGAGGGCGGCACACAAAGCGGCGTTGCCTGCTCCTACGATTACGACATCCGTGCGCTGTTTGGCCATATCTCCTAGCGGTTCGCCAAGTCGACGAGGCTGGCGGCGAGGACGCGCGCGCCGGCCGCAAGATCGGACGCGGTGGCGTTCTCCGCCTCGTTATGGCTGAGGCCCTTTTCGCACGGCACGAAGATCATGCCCGTCGGACAAAGCGCCGCGACATGCATGGCGTCGTGGCCGGCGCCGGAGACCATATCCATATGCGCCAGGTCGAGCGCTTGGGCACTGCCACGCACGAGATCGATCACGCCGCTGTCGAACACCACCGGCTCGGAATAAATCAAGCGCTCGACCGTAACGTCGCAACCGCGTGCATTGGCCTCGCACACGCCCTTAATCTTGCCGCCGAGATCGAGGAAGGTGGCGAGATCGGGATGGCGGAAATCGACGGTGAAGAGCACATGGCTCGGCACCGTGCTGGGCGCGCCGGGGCCGCATTCGAAGCGCCCGACGGTAAAGCGCACCGTGTCGCTCTCGTCATGCATCAGCTCTTCGAGAGCGGCCACCATGGAGACGGCGGCTTTCAGCGAATCCTTACGGCCTTGGAGCGGCGCGGTGCCGGCATGAGCCTCCTCGCCGAACACCTCGATGCGATACCAGGTGAGGCCCTGCACGCCGGACACCACACCGATGGTGAGATCGTCATTCTCGAGGCGCGGGCCCTGCTCGATATGGGCCTCGATATAGCCGGCCATGGGAAACGGCATGTCGCGCTGCGCGATCCCCGGCGTCGAATCGAGGGTTTCCTTCAACGCGTCGGCGAGCACGATACCTTCCGGATCGACGACGGTAAGCGCGTCGCCAAGCTGATAATCGCCGGCGAAGATGGCCGAGCCCATGCAGCCCGGCTGATAGCGCCCGCCTTCCTCGTTGCTCCAGGCGACCACTTCGATCGGCCGGCGGGTCTGGGTGCCGGCGCGCTCGATCGCCTCCAGCGCCTCGAAGCCGCCGACCACGCCATAGGCGCCGTCGAACTTGCCGCCCTTGGGCTGGCTGTCGAGATGGCTGCCGGTGACCACCGGCGGCGCGTCCGCCTCCGCGCCGGCGCGGCGCACATACAAGTTACCGATGTCGTCGGTGGCGGTGGCGAAGCCGAACTCGCCGGCCCAGGCGATGAGCGTTTTCCGCGCCGCGATATCCTCGGGCGAAAAGGCGGCGCGGTTGACGCCGCCCGCCGGCGTCGCGCCGAACGCCGCCATATCCATCATGCGCCGCCAGAGACGCGCTTCGTCCACCGCGCCCGCCGCGGCGCGCGCCTGCTCGTCGGGCTTGCTCATGCCGCGCTCAACTGGGAGAGGCCCCCTCGATGCGGCCCATCAGCGGGCTTTGATGCCAATTGATCATCTTCCAATTGCCGCCATGGTGATACCAGTTGGTGGAGAAGCCCATGAAGCGCTGACGGAAGCCGGCATCGACCGGTTTGCCGCGGAAGGTGGAGAAGCCGCTGACCTGGCCGGTGTGCTTGTGCCAGACATTGGATTCGATATCGCGCGGGATCCATTTGAAATGCTCCCACAGCGCGGCATTGCCGCCGAGGCCTGCGTGAAAAGCGATATGGTCGATAAATTCTTCCTTGTTCATGCGCCAGGGAAAATCCTCGTCGAGAATTTCCGAGCGCGCGTCGAAGAAGGCGTAAAATGTTTTAAGATCGCCGCCATTGAGCGCATTGGTCCAATCGTCGAACGCCTTTCTCAGGCCGGCCTTTGTGGCGCTATATGCCATGTCGCTTGCTCCCCGTTTGTTGTGTCCGGCGCCGAGAATACCGGTGCGTACACGCCAGGTCCATCATGCTTAGGCCGATGTATAGGGGTGCCGGGCGTGCCAATGTTCGGCGATGTCGCGCCGCCGGGCGAACCACACGCCGTCATGCTGCGCCGCGTGATCGAGAAATCTGAGAATAGCGCCGGCCCGGCCGGGACGGCCGATGATGCGATTGTGCAGGCCGATCGACATCATCTTGGGATGTTCGGCGCCTTCGGCGTAGAGCGTGTCGAAACTGTCGCGCAAATAGGCGAAGAAATCGCCGCCGGTATAGACGCCGCCGGTGGCGAAGCGGAGATCGTTATTGTTCCAATAGGGCAAATCGTCGCTATAGCCGTCGGAATCGTAGAGGAAGCCGCCTTCCTCGACGACGAGGCGGCGGGTATGGATGCTTCGCCGGCCGCTGAACCAGCCGACCGGGCGCTCGCCGGTGGTGTTGGCGATGGCGTCGATGCATTGCGTCAGGTGATCGCGCTCGACCGCTTCGGACACGTCCTTGTAATCGATCCAGCGATAGCCATGGCCGGCCACTTCCCAGCCCGCCTCGACCATTGCCGCGGCTGCTTCCGGCGTGCGTTCGAGCGCCATGCCGACGCCATAGACCGTGACCGGCACGTCCGCCTCGGTGAACATGCGCCAGAGCCGCCAGAAGCCGGCGCGCGCGCCATATTCGAACATGGATTCGGCGTTGAGATCGCGCCCGCCGACGACCGGCACCGCCTCCGGCCCGCCGAGATCGCAGAGATAGCGCTCCGACTGCGCGTCGCCATGGAGGATGCTGCTCTCCGCCCCTTCCTCATGATTGATCACCAAAGAGATTGCGATGCGCGCGCCGTTCGGCCAGTCGGCGCTGGGCGGCTCCGCGCCGAAGCCGATCATGTCGCGGGGATAATCGCTCATGCCGCCGCCTCCGGCGGATGGGTGGCGATCCAATGCCGGGCGATATCGCGCCGGCAGGTGAGCCACACATCGTCATGGGCCTGCACGTGATCGAGAAAGCGCGCGAGGCCGTCGATACGCCCGGGCCGGCCGATCAGCCGGCAATGGAGGCCGACCGACATCATCTTCGGCGCGTCCGCCCCCTCGGCGTAAAGCAGGTCGAAGCCGTCGCGGATATAGTCGAAGAAATCCTCTCCGGTGAAGATGCCGTTGGTCGAGAAGCGCAGATCGTTATTGTCGAGGCTGTAAGGCAGGATCAGATGCGGCCGGCCATGCTCATGGTTCCAATAGGGCAGATCGTCGGCGTAAGCATCGGAATCATAGATAAAGCCGCCCTCCTCGACGACGAGGCGCCGCGTGTTCTCGCTGACCCGCCCGCAATACCAGCCGACCGGGCGCTCGCCCACCGTGTTCTCGACCGCGGCGATGGCGAGGCGCATCTGTTCGCGCTCTTCCTCCTCGGCCATAGCGCCGTAATTGATCCAGCGATAGGCATGGCTGGCCACCTCCCAGCCGGCATCGGCCATCGCCTTGGCAGTGACGGGATTGCGTTCGAGCGCCATGCCGACGCCGTAAACGGTGAGCGGCGCCGCGCGCGAGGTAAGGAGGCGATGGATACGCCAGAAGCCGGCGCGCGAGCCGTACTCGAACATTGATTCGGTGTTG
>CAZUVO010000043.1:0-16345 GCA_964623955.1 uncultured Rhizobiaceae bacterium | reverse complement strand
ATCGCCGCCGGCCCGATATCGGCGAGAAACTGCTCCGACCCGGCATCGCCATGCAGGATCGTGTTCTCGCCGCCCTCTTCATAGTTGAGCACCAGCGACAGCGCGAGCCTCGCGCCCCCCGGCCACTCCGCCCGGGGCGGGTTCGGCCCATAGCCATACAGATCGCGCGGATAGTCGGAAGTCACGCCCTTTGCCTGCCTCTCGGTTGACGACACCCAAGTCTCGGGAGGTTGGCATGAAAATTCAAGGGGGGCGCGCCTACACCGCCCGGCCGCCGCGCGCTCTCAGATTCGCCAAAAACTCGCGGCGGGTCTTGGGGCCGAAGGTGAGGAAGTGCGGGTCGGGCTCGGCGCGGGCTTCGGCGCGGCGCGTCATGATGGCGTCGTGGCGGGCGGTTCTCAGGACGTCGTCCACGGCAACGCCGTAGACGCCGGCGGCATTGAGGCCGAATATTTTAGCGCGAAGCTCCGGCGTGATCGGCGCATATCCGTATCTCTCCTGGAACTCCTCGGAGATCTGGAAGGTTCGGAGCGCCTGGATCTGGTCCTGCGGCGAGCCGTACCAGATGCAGTCGGAGCCGTAGAGCAGATTCTCTTCGCCGATATGTTTGACCAGCTTGCCGATGATATGAGCGGCGCTGTCCGCATCGCGCATATTGTAGCGCCAGGTGCTGCCGAGCTCGGCATAGACATTGGCATTGCGCCCGACGCCGTTTTCCTCGACCGAGCGGATCAGCGCATCGACGCCCTCGCCGCGCGCCGGGTCGTAAGGCCCTTCCGCCTGGCCCGGAACGAAGCCCGAATGATAGACGAGGAAATTCACATCCGGATAGCGTTTGGCGACGATGCCGATATCGCTCGCCACGCTGTGTTCGTAGGAGCGCCGGCCGAAGGGTAGGCCTTTATGGACGCAGATATTGCGCACCCCGAGCGCGCGCGCCTTTTCGATCAGGCGGATGCCGGTCGCCTCGTCGTCGAGGAAAAATCCCTCTCCGTCGGGGCCCCACTGGGTGTAGCACTTCCAGGCGACGACGCCCCAGCGCTCGGCAAGCTCGTCCATGCCGTCGAGATCGCCGGGCTGATTGGGATTGGCGCGGCCGTGCAGGAGCAGGCGGTGGCTGCCTTCGAGTTCGGCGACGATACGCCGCGTCTCGTCCGCCTCGCGGATGGTCAAGAGTTCCTTCTCGCGGCGCGACGGGATGAAGGAGAGCACCATCATGTCGGTGTCGGAATCGAGGAAAATGTCTTTGATAAACTGATCGGAATCGCCGAGACCGGTGCGCCCGATGCCATGCGCGCCGACGAAATGGCCTTGCACGTCGAACACGAATTCGCGACCGCCGAGCGCTTCGCCGGCCGCGCCGGCATCGAGCGCGGCGGTGCGGTCGAGATCGAAATAGCCGCCGGAGCGCCCGGCATCGGCGTTGGCGGCGTTAAAGGCGAGGAGCGTGCTGGCGGCACCCATGGCCGAGACCATGAAAGCGCGTCGGCTGATGCCGAGCCGCCGCGCATTGTCGCTCGCCCGCGCTTGCGCCAGATCGTTCGCGCGCCGGCTTGTGGCATCGAGCGGGATGGGGCTGAACTCGCCGTTGCTCGCGGCATCCAGCTTGATCGGCAGGCGCGCGCCTTGTGGATCGAACCCTCGCGGCATGATCCCCTCCTTCGCCGGAGCCGTCATAGTGGCGTAAAGCTCAGCCGCGCTCCAAGACAAAACATTGCACCATCGAGCGGCGCGGGCCATGTTCGAACAGCGCCATGGCGCCGTCGTCGCCGAGCATGTCGAAATCGAAGCGGAAGCGTTCGGCGATAATGGCAAGTGCGTTGTGCATCGGTGCGACCAGGAACCAGCGCCCGGCGTCACGGTCGAAGTGGAACATTTCAAACGACATGAAACAGCGGCCGCCGGGCTTGAGGATGCGCAGGATCTCGTCGCAATGGCGCTCCACTTGACGCAGCAGAAGCTCATCGCGCAGCACCTCCATGCTGGCTTGAAGCTTGGTTTCCTCGGCGGCGCGCGGCTCACCCAGGCGGCGGCGAGTCTGGCGGGAGAAATAGCTGTAGGGCTCATGCTCGAATTGCGAGACGAGCATGGCCGAGGTCACCAGATCGATCGTGCCGTCGGCGATGGCGAGCGGGCGGCTAGCTTTGCGTGCCGCCTTCACCGCCGCGCGCGCCCGGCCGAGCGCCTGACGCCAGCTTTCCGCATCCACTAGAATTTCGGCGAGGCGCTCGGCAAAAGCGTTGGCATAGCCGCCGGTGACGTCTGCGACATGAACCTGCGGCGCCGCGCCGCGCACATATTCCCGGCAGTGGGCCGCCTCCGCCGGCTCCGGCACGAAGGCGGCGCAGCGCTTCTCTGCCGCGTCGCGCGGCGGGCGGAATTTGCGGCAATAACGCCGCGCATCCTCGTCGCTCAAGCTGCAGTAGAGACAGGCCGGCGGACCGCCCGCGACCGCCCGGGTGATGGTTTCGGCCAGGCCGGTTTCCATCGCCTCGGCCTGCCAGTCCGCCAAATGAATTTCGACCCCGTCCCGCACCAGCATGCGGTAGGGGATGTCGTGCAGCGCGCCGGCGCCGAGACAGGCAACACTGCCGGGCCGCGTGGCAACGATGACCCGGCGCAATATTTCTCGCTGCCGGGCAAAGGCCAAGACGCCGCGCGGATATAATTTTCGGTAACCGTCCGCTCGGTCGGCCGGAGAGAGATATTCCGGCCAGGGAACAAGACCCGCCTCGTTCGCCGGTGTCATTCGTACGATCCCCTCAATAGCGCCACAAACATGCGCCGGAGCGCCGATCGCGCCTTTTATTCATATTATCATTATGGTTAAACTTTTGTTAAACCACATTGGGGTCCGCGGCGCACGGAGAGTGGTGAGAACCAGCGCATTCCCTTTGTCGGTGTACCACCTAAAATGGTTAATGACGTGGAAAGGCTAATCTATTGATCTATGTTTAAAAAATAGCGACTACAATTCCAAGATCACCAATGGCGGTTTAGATGTCCTTCCCCGGTTTCAAATTTGTCGTCGTCCTGGCTTTCCTCTTGGCGCCGGTTACTGCATTTGCCGATGAGGCTCCGACACCGCGGACGCTGACCATCAACACGCCGGTCCTGCCGCCCTATACGACCGAGAACCGGGACGGCCTGGAAGATCTGTTGATGAGGGAGATTTTTTCGCGCCTCGGCATCGCGATCAAAATCGTCCATGTGCCGTCGGAGCGCGGCATGCAGGACTTGAATTCCGGCCGCCATGACGGTGTGCTTTCGCGCATCATGGGCCTGCAGGACATCTATCCCAATATCGTGCCGTTCGAGGAGCGGGCGTCGGTGTTCAGTTTTGTCGCATTTTCCCGTCGTAGCGATATCCGGATTTCCGAATGGAATGATCTGGGGGGCCATCGTGTCGCCCTCATCAACGGATGGAAAATTCTCGAGACCAACGCCCAGGGCCGCGAGATCGTCAAGGTGCGCGGGGCGGAACAATTGTTTCGTCTGCTCGATGCCGATCGCGTCGACGTCGCGCTCTATGCCAGGCTGCCGGGGATTTGGCTCGCGGCACAGCTCGGCTATGACGATATCCGCGCGCACCATCCGCCGCTTGCCCGCAGAGACAAGTTCTTCTATTTGCATGAACGGCACCGCAACCTGATCGGCTCGGCCAGCGAAGCCTTGCGGGAGATGAAACGCGACGGAACATACGACTTAATTTACGAGCAAAGCGTCGAATAGCGTTCGAATTGCCGACGGGCGAGAACCATCATGGCGTCGCAATTTTCAAAAATTTTCACCCGGAACAGGATAAGCAAGAAACTTATCGCCTGGACGATTCTGTTCAGCTCGATCGTGACATTGGTGATTACCGCGGCGCAGCTCTACAACGAGTACGACCATTCCGTCAGCGATATCGACGACGCCTTCGAACTCATTCGCAAATCGCGCCTGCAGTCGCTGGAGCAGAGCGTCTGGGTGTTCGACGAAACCCAGGTCCAGACGCAGCTTGACGGCTTGCTCGCTCTGCCGGATTTCGAATCCTTGCGCATCATCGTCGACCGCGAAACGCGCTGGGCCGCCGGCGAACAGGTTTCGGAGCGGGTCAAAACTGCCCGGTTACCGCTTTATCATAAAAGCGACGACGAGAACGTCCTGCTCGGCCATTTGGAGATCGCGGCGAGTATCGATGATGTGTATGACAGACTGCTCGACCGGGTCGTTACGATCCTTGCCGGCAACGCCGTCAAGACCTTCCTGGTCGCAGCTTTCCTGCTTTTCATCTTTCGACTACTCGTCGCCGGCCGCCTCGAAAAATCGGCGCGGTTCGCCCACGGTCTCGAACTCGCCGGCACCGGCCAGGCCGCGCCGTTCGACCTGCCGACCGGCTCGGGCGACGAAATCGACCAATTGAACTCGGCGCTTATCGCCTCGGCGGCGCGCCTTGACGAATCCTACCGCAAGCTGAGCGAAAGCGAGGCGCGCTACCGCGACCTCATCGAGGGCTCGGTGTTGGGGCTTGCCATCCACCGTGACTTCAATCCGATCTTCGTCAATCCCGCCTTCGCGAAAATTTTCGGCTACGACACCGCGGAGGACGTGCTGAAACTCGATTCCATGATGACGCTTTGCGCGCCCGAGGAGCACGACCGGATGCGGCGCTACGAGATCGATCGGCGGCGCGGAGACGATGTCCCGGCGGTCTTCGAGCTTGAGGGCGTCAGGCAGAATGGAAAGCAAGTCTGGCTGGAATGCCGCGTCGCGCTGATTTTGTGGCAAGGCGAAAAGGCGACGCAAGTCACTGTCGTCGATGTTGGCGAGCGCAAACGCGCCGAATTGGCGGAAAAAGAAAGCGCGGATCGCGTGCGCGCCACCCTGGAGAATGTCGCCGATGGCGTCGTGACCATCGACGAAAACGGTACGGTCGAAAGCTTCAACCCCTCGGCGGAGCGCATCTTCGGCTTTTCGGAAGATGAAATCGTCGGACAGAACATCAAATGCCTCATGCCCGAAGAAAACAGCCGCCTGCATGACGCTTACATCTCGCAATATGTCCGCACCGGCAATGCCAAGATCATCGGTGCGCCGCCGCGCCAGATCGTCGCCCGGCGCAAGGACGGCTCGACGGTCATACTGGAGCTCGCGGTTAGCGAATCATGGATCGGCGGCAAGCGCACCTTTGTCGGCGCTTTGCGCGATATCACGGAACGCATCGAGACCGAAGAACGTGTTCGTCAGGCGCAAAAAATGGAAGCGGTTGGCGAGTTGACCGGCGGTGTCGCGCATGATTTCAACAATCTGCTGACCGTCCTACTCGGCAACCTCGACCTGCTGCAGGACGAAATCGGCGAAGATACCGGTGCCCGCAACCTCGTCAGTACCTCGCTTGCCGCGGCGCGGCGCGGCGCCGACCTCACCGACCGCCTGCTCGCTTTTTCGCGCAGCCAGCCACTCAGTCCGAAGATCACCGATATCAACAAAATGATTCCCGACGCGACGGAGCTCCTGCGCCGCGCCCTCGGCGAGACGATCAAAATCGAATGCGTGTTGGCGGGCGGCCTGTGGCGGGCCATGGTCGACCAAAGCCAGTTGGAAAATGCGGTACTCAATCTTGCGATCAACGCGCGCGACGCGATGCCGGGCGGCGGCAAAATCACGATTGAGACGGCGAACGCCCATCTCGACGCCGAATACGCCGCCCGGCATGACGAACTGACGGCAGGCCAATATGTCTTGGTCGCCGTCAGCGATACCGGAACTGGAATGTCGGCGGAGGAAATGCGCAGGGCCTTCGACCCCTTCTTTACCACCAAGGAAATCGGTAAGGGCACCGGCCTCGGCCTCAGCATGGTGTACGGCTTCGCCAAACAGACCGGCGGTCATGCCGCGATCTACAGCGAGGTCGGCCATGGCACGACGGTCAAGCTGTATCTGCCCAAGGCGAATATCGAAGCGGTCGCGGGCGATCCTGAGCGGCGGGCGGCGGCGAAGCCCTCGGGCAATGAAATCCTGGCGGTGGTCGAGGACGACGCGGAGGTCTGCGAATTCGTCGTCAACGCCCTTTCCGGCGCCGGCTACCGGGTTCTCGAAGCGGCGGACGGCGAAGAGGCGCGCGCGCTGTTCGCGTCCGAACGGATCGATCTCCTGGTCACCGACGTGGTGCTGCCGGGCGGCATGACGGGGAAAGATGTCGCCGAAGAAGCGCGTGCCGCCCAGCCGGGAATTCGCGTTCTCTATATTTCCGGCTATGCGAAAAACGCGATCATTCACCAAGGCAAGCTGGATGAAGGGGTCGAATTGCTGACGAAGCCCTTTACCCGGGAAATGATACTCGAGCGGGTGCGCGGCGTGTTGGACTCCGAAGCGGACTGAACCGCTATCGGATTTCCGGCCGGAAGTCTTTCCACGGGCGGGCGGCCTCGAAGGCGGCGGCGGCGCGGAAGACGCGGAGATCGTCGAACGAGCGCGCGGCGATCTGCAGGCCGATGGGAACGCCGGTCTCTTGCGCGAAGCCGTTCGGCACCGAGATCACCGGACACTGGCTCACCATGTTGAACGGGTAGCACATGTTCCAGCCGAGATAGGCTTCGGTCGGCTTGCCGTTGATGGTGAAATCCGCATCCGCCGGATCATGTTCGACCTTGACCGAAGGCACTGAGAGCGCGGGGCAGATCAGCACATCATACTGCTCGAGGATCGGCGCCAGCGCCTGATACATCTGGCCCCTCACCAAATTGCATTTATATTGCGTCGCCGCGGTGTGGCCGGCGCCGTTCTCGATGATGCCGGCCATATAGGGGTCCATCCGGTCGCGCCATTCTGGAAGAAATTGCGCCAAAGTCGTCGCCGCCATGCCTTCCCAATATTCGAGATAGGGATCGTGGATGTCGTAACTCCAGCCGAGGGCGACCTCCTCCACCGTACAGCCCATCTCGCGGAACGCATCCGCCGCGGCGAGGGTGTGCGCGCGCACCTCGGGCGCGACCTCGAAAAAGCCGAGATCCATCGAGAGCGCCACCTTCCAGCCCATGATGCCCTCCAGCGCCTCGGGGATGACGAGCGCCTCCCGGAGCGAGCAGATATCGTCCGGATGGGCGCCCGACATAACATTTTGCATCAGCGCCGCGTCGCCGACGCTGCGCGTCATCGGCCCGTAATGCAGCAGGCTCTCCAGCGGGTGGTCGCGGTCGAGCGGGTTGCGCCCGAAGGGCGGCTTGTAGCCGACGATGCCCGACGCCGAAGCCGGAATACGCACCGAGCCGCCGGCGTCGGTGCCGTCGGCGAGGAAGGTCATGCCGGCGGCGAGCGCGGCGCCGGCACCGCCCGACGAGCCGCCCGGCGTATAGTCGAGATTCCACGGATTGCGCGTGATGCCCCAAAGCGGCGAGCGGGTCACCGGCGAGTAGGCGAATTCCGGAGTCGTCGAGCGGCAATGCATGATGGCGCCGGCCTCGAACAGACGGGCGACGGTCGGCGCGGTGCGCTCGGGCACATTATGTTCGAAGATTTTCGAGCCGAGGGTGGTGACCTCGCCGGCAACCGCATGAAAATCCTTAACCGTCAGCGGCAGACCCTCGAGCGCGCGCGCGTCGCCCGTGGCATATCGCTCCTCAGCCGCCCGCGCCTGATCGAGCGCGCGCTCGAAGAACGTATAGGTGAAGGCATTGAGCTTGGGATTGACCGCGTCGCAGCGCGCCACCACGGCCTGCATCAGCTCGACCGGGGAGAGCGTCTTGGTACGAAAGCGGGCAAGCGCCTCGCCGGCGCTCATATAACAAAGCTCTATCTCGGACATCGCGCCCTCCCCATTCCGCCGTTTCTTTAGGGGTGAAATATGCGTTACCGTTCCGGCTTACGGCAAGAGGAGGGATAAATGGCGGTGGACGATAAAGTCAGGGCGGCGCTCGATACGATCTTCGACGCCGATTCGGATCTCTACGCCAAGCGCGGCTGGAACCAGCGCTCAGGCTATGGCGAGCGCCCGGCGATCCTCAATATCGACCTCGCCAATGCCTGGACCCGGCCGGGCTACCGCTTCTCGTGCAACGATATGGACGAGCAGATCATCCCCGGGGTGCAGCGCCTGAACGCCGCCGCGCGGGCCAAGCGGCTGCCGATCATCTACACCACCACGGCTTTTTGCAGCCGTTTCGACATGGGCGCCTTTCCGCTCAAAACGCCGTTCGAGGATTTGATGATCGGCAGCGAGGCGACGGAAATCGATTCGCGCATTCCGCCGGAAGCGGGCGTCGATACGCTGATCGTCAAGAAACGCCCGAGCGCCTTTGCCGGCACCCATCTCGGTGGGATCCTGCGCGCCGCGCGCATCGACACGCTGATCTGCACCGGCGTCACCATGGCCGGCTGCGTGCGCCATACGGTGGAGGACGCCCTCGGCGAGGGATTTCGCAGCGTGGTGGTTAAAGAGTGCGTCGGCGACCGGGTGCCGGCGGCGGTCGAATGGAACCTGTTCGATCTCGATATGAAATATTGCGATGTCGAGCCGCTCGACCAAGTGCTCGCTTATATTGAATCGCTGGAGCCTTTCACCAATCGCTGATCGGAGATTCCTTTTCGTCAAGCGAAATATCCGCACAAAAGTTAAAAAAATCGGCCCGGTTCGTCTGGATATTTCGTTTCGAATGATACAGGATAAGAACCATTGAAGCGTTGGCTCCGGCCTCGCGCGGCGTTTGCTGTGCGGCAGGTCGTGGAAAGCGCCTCGAATTCACCGCCGGACCTTCGGAGATGGCGGGAAAATCGCAACCGACCAACGGGAGGCTTCGCATGCAGTGGTATAACCGCAAAAAGCAGACCAAAAAGCAAAAATTCGACGAGGAAATGAAGGCCACAGGTGGGCTTGATATCCTCAATCCGACACGGCGCGGCTTCATGTCCACTGCCGGTTCGGTCGCCATCGGCGCCATGGGCGTGGCCGGGGCGAACACGCTGGTAGCGCTCAACAATGGCGCCCGGGCGGACGGCGAGCCGATTCCGGTCGGCGCAATGCTGCCTTTCACCGGCTGGGGCGCGGACGATGCGCGTAACTTCCAGTACGGTATCGAACTGGCGGTCGAGGAAATCAACGAGTATGGCGGCGTTCTGGGCCGTCCGATCGAAGTCCATTTCGAGGATACCAAGGAAATCACGGCGGAGACCGTGACGTCGGCGGCACGCCGTCTGATCGATCGGCACAATGTGCATGCCATCATCAACGGCTATAACTCGCTGTCGGTGCGTGCGGAATATGACACCGTCGCCGATGCGGGCATCCCGTATCTCCACGACAACACGCAGTATGGCCATCAGTTCGCGGTGCGCGACAATCCGGACCGCTATTACTGCATCTTCCAGGATGACCCGTCCGAATATTATTACGGCCCGGGCCTGATCTACTTCCTGGACGAGCTTGAGCGTACCGGCAAATGGAAACGGCCGAACAACAAGATCGCGTTGTTCTCCGGCTCGATCGATTACGCCATCACCATCGCCGCCGGCATCCGTGATACGGCGCCGCAGTTCGGTTGGGAACTGACGATCGACGATGTCGTGACTCAGCCGGTCGATGACTGGGGTCCCTCGCTGGTGAAATCGCGCGCCGAAGAGCCGGCCGTGATCGCCGCGACCCATGGTCTGCCGTCCGATCAGACCGGTCTGGTAACCGGCTTTGCCGAGAACCCGACCCAGAGCCTGGTCTATGTGCAGTATGCGCTTCAGCTCCGTGCTTTCCTCGACATCGTCAAGGAAACCGGCCATGGCGTGTTCTGCTCGACCACGATCGGCACGTTGCAGGATGAAATCGGCCTCGCCTTCTACAAGAAGACGCGCGACCGCTACGGCGCCGACGCGTCGCCGAGTGCGGCCGGCCAGGTCTATGATTCCTACTTCACCTGGGCGATCGCAGCGGCCCGCGCGGGCGGCAGTGGCACGCCTTATGACGGCATCGAGCAAAATAAGAAGGTCTGCCACTTCCTGCGCGAGCAGATCTATCGTGGCGTCGTCGGCACCATCAAATTTATGTGGGGCCAAGCGGCTGCGCCGTATCCGGCGGAGACCAACGACACCTCGCTCGGCATGCCGACATTGATCATGCAGTGCCAGGATTGGACCAAGGACGTTGTCTTCGTGGCGCCTGAGCCCTATGACAGCGCCGAATGGATGAACCCGCCCTGGCTCAAGTAATAAAGGGGAGGAATAATAAAGAAGTCAGAACAACAAACTGACCAATGTCTAATGAAGAAACTCGGCCGTTGCTGGCCTGCCGGAATGTTTTCAAATATTTCGGCGGGTTGGCGGCGGTCAATGATTTTGACCTGGATGTCTATCCGGGCGACGTGATCGGTATTGGCGGCCCGAACGGGGCCGGCAAAACCACTTTTCTTGACGTTATTTCAGGTATCAATCCGGCGACGAGCGGCACCATCGAGCTAGACGGTGCGTCGATCACGAACAAGAAGCCGGATGCGATCTGCCATCTCGGCATCTCCCGCACATTTCAGCTCAATGCCGGCTTCGAGACCATGTCGATCCGTGAGAACACGCTTGTCGGTGCCTCCTTTGGGCTCGGCGACAAGGGCTGGTTTCCGCGCATGACCTATAACAATGCCATGCGCGAGCGGGTCGACCGCGCGCTCGAGCTTTGCCGCCTGCAGGACCGCGCCGACCTCATCGTGCGCGATTTGCCGGTGCTCGACCGTAAGCTTTTGATGATGGCCGGCGCGCTCGCCACCGAACCCAAGCTTCTGCTGATCGACGAGCCGGTCGGCGGCCTCAATCCGCATGAAGTCGACGATGTGATGGAGATCGTCCAGGGCCTCATCGCCGAGGGCGTGACCATCATCTTGATCGAACATGTCATGCGCTTTCTATTGCAGCTCTCCAAGCGCGTCGTCATCATGCATCACGGCGAAAAGATCTACGAAGGCGACAGCCAGGGGCTGCTCAGCGACCGCAAGGTGGTGGAGGTCTATCTCGGCGAAGGGACGGCCGACCGCTTGCAGCATATGATGGACGAAAGGGCGGCGAAAAATGTCTGAGGCGCTGCTCAAAGTAGAAGGCCTCCATGCCGGCTATGAGGGGCAGAATGTCCTCAACGACATTAGCTTCGATGTGCCGGAAGGCGCGCTGATCACTCTGTTGGGGCCGAATGGCCATGGCAAGACCACCTTGCTGCGCTGCATTGCGGGCCTCGTCAAACCAACTGCGGGACAAATTACCTTCGACGGCAAGCGCATCGACGGCATGGAGGCGGAGCGCATCGTCGCGCGCGGCGTGGTGATGATCCCGCAGGGCGATATGCTGTTCCCCGAAATGTCGGTGTTCGACAATCTCCGCATGGGCGCCTACCTCAAGCAGGCCAATGCCGCGTTCGAACAGAATGTCGAGGAAATCTACACCCTGTTGCCGCGCCTGAAGGAACGCACCAATCAAATGGCGCGCACCCTCTCGGGCGGCGAGCGGCGCATGCTGGCAATCGGCCGCGGCCTGCTGTCGGGCGGGCGGATTCTGATGCTGGACGAGCCCTCTCTCGGCCTCGCGCCCATCGTCATCGACCAAATTTACGCCATTATCCGCGACCTCAAGGCGCAGGGCCGGACGATCCTGCTGGTCGAGGAAAACGCCAGCCGCATCATCGACCTGGCCGAACGCATTCATCTCGTCGATACCGGCACAATCGTATGGGACGGCGGCGGCAAGGAACTCGAATCGAACCCGCAAGTGCTTGAAACCTATCTCGGCGGATGATCATGAAAGCGCACCCCCGCCGAGCAACGGAAAGTTTCTGACAGCATGGATTTCTTTGTTCAGATCCTGGTGAGCGGCTTCACCTTCAGCGCGATGTACGCGCTGGCGGCGGTCGGCCTGGTTCTGGTGTGGGGCGCTTTCAATATGCTCAATATGGGGCATGGCATCATCATGACGCTGGGCGCCTATTTCGCCCTCATGTGGGCCGAGCTGTTCGGCATGCCGCTGGTGCTCGCCGCGCCCTTCGCCATGCTGTGCGGCGGTATTGTCGGCGCCATGGTCTATTTCATTTCCGCCCATTGGATGATCAAGCAGCGCGATTTCGAGACGACGATCATCATCGCCACTTTCGGCATGGGCATGGCGATGGAAGCGGGCCTCCTCAAACTGCTGCGTGAGCTGTTTCACACCTCGCCCTATGCCCAGCCGCTCTCCATGGGCGCCGATTCCTTTCTCGTCGCCACAGTGCCGGTGAGTTATCAGCGCATCATTATCTGGGGCGCGGCGCTGTTCCTGATATTGCTGCTCGCGATGTTCCTCCGGCGGACGAAATATGGCCGCGCGATCCGCGCCGTGGCGCAAGACCGCGACGCCGCGCGCCTCATGGGCGTGCAGGTCAGGAACGTCTATATCACCGTGCTGGCGCTTGCCAGCGCGCTTGCCGGCGTCTCCGGCATCATGCTGAGTTCGTTCAAGGAAATTCACCCGCTCATGGGCGGCGCCTTGATGTTGAAGGCCTTCATTGTCATCGTGCTGGCCGGGTTGGGCAATTTGACCGGTTCGCTCTACGCCGCGCTGCTCATCGGCATGGTCGAAGCGACGGTCAAGGTTCTCATTGCCGATAAATACGGCTTCACGGCGATTCTGATCCTGGTCATCCTCGCCCTCATTTGGAAACCGGCCGGTATCTTCGGCCGCTCGACGGTGGCGCGACAATGATGTGGGCTACACTCTATAAATATCGCGATCTCATTATTTTCGTGATTCTGCTCGCGCTTGCGTGCGCCTTTCCTTTTATGGGCCCGGCGCGTTGGGTCCTCGCCACCGTGCTTATTCTTTACTGCTACGCCACCGTCGTCAGCCAGTGGAACATGGTGTTTGGCCTGGCGGGTATTTTCTCCCTTGCCCAGGTCGCGATATTCGCCTTCGGCGCCTATTCCACGGCGCTTCTCGGGCGCTATTTGGAGTGGAACCTGTGGTACACCTTCCCGGTCGCGGGTGTGGGCGGGATTCTGTTGAGTATCCTGATCGGCCTCGCCTGTCTGCGCTTGCGCGGCATCTATGTGGCGCTGCTGACACTTGCGGTCTCGCAGATGATGTTCGTGCTCATTCAGACCGACGCGGCGTGCAGCGCGCTGAACAAGATCAAGGACCCGAAAAGCTGCGTCTCCTTCACCGGCGGCTCACAGGGTCTCGGCGATTTCGGCTCGTTCGGCTGGCGCGCGGTGCTCGGCGGGCGCAACTGGCTGACAGGCGATTACTACACCATGTTGGGCCTCCTGGTGATCGGCCTGCTGGTCACCTATTTGATCACGCAGAGCCGCATGGGCCTCGCCTTCCGCGCGCTCAGAGACAATGAGGAACTGGCCCGCTCGCGCGGCATCAGCCAGTATAAATATCAGCTTCTGGTGTTCGCGCTGTCGGCCTTCATGTGCGCCGTCGCGGGTGGCTTCTACTCCGCGCATTTCGGCTCGGTCGGCATCAATCTGTTCGGCTTCCCGCTTCTCCTATTCCTCATCTCCATGCTGGTGGTCGGCGGTATCGGACGCTTGTGGGGGCCGCTCCTCGGCGCCTTCCTGCTGATGCTGGCGGACGAAGCCTTCAAGGAAATCTCCGATTGGCGCAATGTCGGGCTCGGCATCGTGGTTCTGCTGTTCATGATTTTCCTGCCCGATGGCCTCGCCGGCGCCATCGACAAACTGCATAAATTCGCTGTCCGGCTCTATAAGCGAGGCCGAACGGCCTGATTTCCGCACGCCCTCGCGCGGACTCAACCCCCTTTTCGAGACGCGAATTTAACGGCATCATGGTGCCGATACGCTAACCATTTGTGGTAGTGACAATGTTGGCAGCCGGAAAATTCGGCCTCGGCGGCTTTTTCATCTCGCTTCTTGCCGGCATCTTTTTGATGACCGGCGGCGCCATTCTGATGACTGGCGGCGCCGGGGCGTTCGAATATGGCGAAAAGGAATATCGCTTCCGGCCGGCCGAGCCGCGCTTCGAAAATGTCGCCCGCAAGGCCGGCGTCCGCCACGAATATGGCGGCGAGTGGGAGCATTTTACCGGCGGCGGCGTGGCTGCTTTCGACTGCGACGGTGACGCCGACGCCGATCTCTTCTTCGCCGGCGGCGGCAACCCGGCGCAACTCTTCCGCAACGACAGCCGCGCGGGCGAACGCCTTGCATTTACGCCGCTCGAAAAAGACGCTCCCCACGATCTCGCCGTCACCGGCGCCTATCCGCTCGATTTCGACGGCGACGGCCATATGGACCTCGCGGTGCTCCGGATCGGCGAAAACAGGCTCTATCGCGGCCTCGGCGATTGCCGCTTCGGGCTGGCGGATGCCGGATTCGGCTTCAATGGCGGCGCGGAATGGACCACCGCCTTCAGCGCCACCTGGGAAGCCGGCCACGATCTCCCGACGCTCGCCTTCGGCAATTATGTCGATCGCGATGTCTGGGCCGCCATTCACGCGCCGTTCGGCGTCGACAATCAAAACCGCAAGAGCGGCCTCAAAACCTGCCTCGACAATTATCTCCTGCGCCCGGCCGCGCCCGACGCGGCGCGCTACGCCCGGCCGATTACGCTGACGCCCGGCTATTGCGCGCTCTCCATGCTGTTTTCCGATTGGGACCGCTCGGGCAAGCGCGATCTTAGGGTCAGCAACGATCAATATTATTATCTGCCGCCCGGCGAGGAGCAGCTCTGGCGGCTGCAACCGCAGCCCGCGCTATACAGGCCGGAGGAGGGTTGGCAGACGGTCAATATCTGGGGCATGGGCATCGCCAGCTACGATGTCAGCGGCGACGGCTTTCCGGAATATTTCCTCACCAACATGATGGCCAACAAGCTGGCGACCCTCGGCGAGGGCCCGGCCTCCGGGCCGCGCTTCACCGACATTGCCGCCGCCATGGGTGTGCATGCGCCGCGTCCCTATGCCGGTGTCGATCAGGACAAGGTGTCGACCGCCTGGCACGCCCAGTTCGCCGATCTCAACAATGACGGGCGGATCGATCTCTTCATCGCCAAGGGCAATGTCGACGAGATGGAGGAAGGCGCGATCGAGGACCCGAACAATCTCCTCCTCGGCCAGGCCGGTGGCGGCTTCCGCGAGGCCGGCCTCGATGCCGGGGCCGGCGGCATGGCGCGCAGCCGGGGCGCCGCACTGGTCGATCTCGATCTCGACGGCAGGCTCGATATCGTCGTCGTCAACCGCCGCGCCAATGCCGAGATTCTGCACAACCGGACCGCCGAGACCGGCGGCTGGCTGCAAGTCGCGCTGCACCAGGACGGTGCCAACCGCAACGCCGTCGGCGCCTGGATCGAAATCCGCGCGGGCGCCGCGATGTGGCGCAAGGAAGTGACCATCGGCGGCGGCCATGCCAGCGGCCAGGCGGGCTGGCACCATTTCGGCCTCGGCGGCGAACGCGAGGCGGAAATCCGCGTGCAGTGGCCCGATGGCGGCTGGAGTGCCTGGCAGCCCGTGGGCTATAACCGCTTCGTTACCGTGAGGCGCGACGGCGCCGCCGTCTCGCTCGCCTTCGGCCGCGACAGCGCCGGCTAATTTCACTCCGTCCCACCCCTTTCCCGCCGGCGGGTCTTTTCCGCCAAATGATCATTTGTTAGGCTGGCCGCCCGAATCCTAGAAACAATTCCAACGGCGGACATGGCGGCAACGAGCGGAAAGCGAAAGGAAAATCGCAGCAAGGACAATCGCCGCGCGCTGATCCTCGACGCGGCGGCGGAATGTTTCAGCCGCTCCGGCTACGAGGGCACGTCGGTGCGAGATATCGCGACCGCGGCGGGCATCCTGCCGGGCTCGATGTATTATCATTTCGCGTCCAAGGAGGAAGTGCTCGGCGCCGTTCATGACGAGGGTCTGAGCAAGGTGAAGACCAAGGTCGCCGAGGCGATCGCGCGGGAAAGCGAGCCCTGGGCGCGCCTCGAAGCGGCCTGCACGGCGCATCTTGAAGCGCTCCACGCGGCCAAGGAATATGGCAGCGTCGTCGCCACCGAGTTTCCCCGCCGCCATTCGAAAAAACTGCGTCAGCGCATGGTCGCCGCGCGCGACGAATATGAGAATATCTTCCGCCAGCTGATCGACGATCTGCCCCTCGCCCCGGACGCGAGCCGGAAATATCTCCGCCTCTCCCTGATCGGCGCGATGGCCTGGACCCTGGTCTGGTACAAGCCGGGCGACGACGATGTCCGCGAGATCGCCCGCGAGATCGTCAAACTGTTCCGCGCCACCGAGCAAGACTGAGCCGGCGGAATTTTTAATTAGCCCTCAAGCGCCGGGCGGGGGCATCCGCCCCCTTGGCTCACCTCGCACAAGCTCGGGCGCTCTTTTGTTTGCCCCTCAAGCGCCGGGCGGGGGCGTCCGCCCCCT
>CAZUVO010000042.1:21524-22881 GCA_964623955.1 uncultured Rhizobiaceae bacterium | reverse complement strand
GTGTAGCTCAGTTGGTTAGAGCACCTGATTGTGGTTCAGGGGGTCGGGGGTTCAAATCCCCTCACTCGCCCCAGTTTTTCTATTGTCCATACCGAATCCATTGGTGTTTCCGACGCTCCCGATATTTGCCATTTTCGGGCAGCGGGACGTGGCGTAGCATTCGCGACAGCGAATGAAAGGTGATGTTCCGAGGCAGGTTTCATAGCGGATGGCTGTTGGCGGTAATTGTAGGCCTGTGGCTTGCCGCCTGCGGACCGTCGCAAACCGGCTTGAGCGAATCATCGGCGGGCGATTGGCGGCCGGAAGCTGGCGGTGTGGCGATCCACATCACGAGCAATGGCTGGCATTCCGAGATCGTCGTGCCGCGCGCCCTGATTCCCGCCGATGCGATACCGGAAGCCGGTGATTTCCCCCAGGCGCGCTATCTCAGCTTCGGGTGGGGCGATGCGGAATATTATCCGGCGCCGGACAAAACCCTGGGCATGACTCTTCGCGCGGCACTCATACCAACGGCCTCGGTGGTTCACCTGGCTGGTTTGACGGCGCATCCGCAAGACGTGTTTCCCGGCAATGAAATTATTGAGCTGCGCATCTCACGCGAGGGATTTGATCGCCTCATCGAACATATCCACGCCAGCTTCGCACGCGAGGCGGACCGGTCCGTCATCCCGGGCCTGTACAGCTTCAGTCGCTTCTATCCGGCGACCGGCGAATTTCACCTGCTCAACACATGCAATACCTGGACGGCGGAGGGGCTTGAGCGCGCCGGCCTGCCGGTGCAGATATTCGGCACCGTCGAGGCCGAGGATCTCATGCAGCAGATCCGCCAGTTCGCCGCTCCCCGCGAGGGCGGCACGTAACACAAATAAAAAGCGCCGCCCGGGGGGATTGGGCGGCGCTTTTCCGGCAGACAGCCGTGAATAGCGTTTCATACGTCAAACGCTGGGCCGACGGTGTCAGCCGATAAAGAGATCGTCGCTATAGTCGTAGGTAATATCGGCCTTGGCGGCGAGAATCTCTTCGGTCAGCGGATCGGGAACCTCTCCGCCTTCCTCGTAATCGATATCCTCATCGCCATCGAGCAGGAAGAGCTGCCCCTCGCCCGGGCCGAGATCGTCATTGTGATTTCTGCCGGCTTTGATCGAGACGGCGATGAGCTCGGAATCGGAGAATTCGGAATCGACGAAGGCCTGATAATCGACATTGTCGAGATCGGATTCATCACTGTCCCAACCATCGACTTTGACCTTGAAAATTAACCCCTCATCGTCCTGCAGATAGAACACGACATTGGAAATATCGTGCTCGGCGGTGCCTTTCTTGTTGCTGAAGGTGCCGAAATGATCGTCGCCTTCCT
>CAZUVO010000042.1:21080-21502 GCA_964623955.1 uncultured Rhizobiaceae bacterium | reverse complement strand
CCGCCGCCACCTTCGCCGCCACCACCACCGCCGCCATCGCTGATGCCGTTGATCGTGATTTCGACGGTTGTGGTATCGAAGCCGCCATTGCCGTCGGAGATCGTGTAGGTGAAGCTGTCGAGCGCGGTCTCGCCGGTATTCAGGCTGTCGAACGCACCGTTGGGATCGTAGCTATAGCTACCGTCGCTGTTCAGCGTCAGCAAGGCGCCGGAATCTAGCGTAATCTCGTTGCCGATATCGCCTTCCACGCCATTGACCGCGCTGACGTCGATGCTGTCGAGCTGATCGATATCCGAATCATTGGGCAGCACATTGCCGCCGACCGGCGTCGCTTCGTCGGTCTCGTTGAAATCCGGCTGGGCATCCGGGTTGTCGTTCACACCGACCACGGTAATCGTGAAAACCGCGCTATCGGTGCCGCC
>CAZUVO010000042.1:0-21038 GCA_964623955.1 uncultured Rhizobiaceae bacterium | reverse complement strand
GTGTGGACGATCGTCTCGCCGACGGACAGATAATCCGCGTCGGTCGCGTCGACGGTGTAGGAGCCGTCGGCATTTACCGTGACGAAGACGCTCTCGGCAATTTCAGTGGTTTGCCCGACCAGAGAATTGTCGCCATCGATCGCCGTAATCGTCAGGCCATCGGGAATGCCGTCCTCATCGGCGTCGCCGGCGTCCTCGTCGAGATCGTTGGCGAAGACATTGCCGGTGCCGACTTCATCTTCCAGAACCGTGACTTCATCGTCGATCGCGTTCACCGGGAAGGGCGCGGTGCCGAAAAGCTTGTCGGAATCTTCGCGGTCGCCATCCGCTTCACCGACCGAAGTCTGGCGTATGGCAAAACTCTCGAGCGCGATATCGTCGAGGGTCAGGCCGCGCAGACTGGATGAGAGGGTGAAGCTGGTTGTTTGAATATCGTCCGTGGCTTTGCCGGCGGTGCCAAACTCAATGCCGACCTCATAGGGGCTGTCCGGAACACCGCTCACTGTTGCATCGCCGCCAAGAGAGGTGACGCTGCCCGATTGGTCGATATCATCGGTAATATCGTCGCCGGTTGCCGAAAGGGTGCCGAGCAGCGAATCGTCATTGACGTCGAAGAACAATCCCCGGAGATCGCCAATGAGGTTATCGGTGTCGCCTTCGCTGGTAACCGTAAAGGTGAGGCTACCGTCTTCGTTTTCGGTAATCGTAATCGTCACCGGCGCCATTCCGTCGTCGCCGGTTTGGGTGTCGAGTGTAAAGGTCAAAGGCCGCATTGATTCATCTCCGCTTGGCTTTAAAAGAAAATCCTGATTTTGCTCAGAGTTTCTTCTTTTGATTGCGGATATCCGGTATTCACGAGCGACAGCGACAGTTTCGTTGAACTGATTCGCTCCCTCGCGCCGTGTGAACGATATTCACATTGTTAATGGTGTACACAATATTATTTTAAATTTCAAGCATGATTTTTAGAAGAATAATAATTACTAGTGCTGCCACTATCTCGGATATTTTGTTCCGTTGGCTGCATTGAGTTTTCTTTATGAATTGATTCAAGAATTACCCGTATCCAATTGTTATAAAGGGATAATAATATTTATTAATATGGTCGGTGGTGATTAGGTGTTGGCCTTGCGTGTTTGGAGCGAATTGCCCTGCCGAACCGCTAACCAATCATTCGGGAGAGGCCCCCCGCAGCGGCCGCCTTTAACCAAATTCCCCGAACCGGGACATGGGCTCGGAGATGTCCGGGATAATTGCCGCGCTTGAGCAAGACGCGTTGGGTTGGTTGCGTCTGCAACCAATGATCGTGGGATTCAGGGATCCGGCAAATTAATCGCTTTGTCAGAACCCGTGTCAGCGACCCTCCGATTACCGGCGGGCAGGCTTCGTACCGATCGAGCCATTCACCTGATTTCGCGACACGCAATCTTGGCGTTGCACGCAATAAAGGTATATTGGGAACGGCTTCACTAATTCATCGAACTGAGGTATGGATTGGCCATGGCGAACGAACCGAATCTGATCGACGTTCATGTGGGGCAGCGTGTTCGTGCGCGCCGCACCTTGATGGGTCTTAGCCAGTCGAAGCTCGGTCAGGCGATCAACACGACGTTCCAACAGGTGCAAAAATACGAGCGCGGCATGAATCGCATTTCGTCGAGCCGCCTGTACCAGATTGCCCAAGTGCTCGACGTTCCCATTCCCTATTTCTTCGACGATTTGCCGTCCAATATCTCGGGGAGGAAGGCGCCGGGCTTGGCCGATGTTGCGCCGCAGCCCTTCGAGGGCGATCCGATGGCCAGCCAGGAAACCCTAAAGCTGGTGCGCGCCTACTATCGAATTCAAAGCCCGCTTCTGCGTCAGCGCCTGCGTGAACTGGTGAAAGCCCTCTCTACTCAGACTTAAATCCAGTTGGCGTGTCCGTTGAACGCTCAGCCCAGGATCAGTCCGCCCGCAATTCCAATGTCGTAAACAAGCCAGGCGCCAATTCCGGCGGTCGCCGTGCCGGTGACAGCGTGGAGCGCATTGTGCGCCCAGGTGAGGCTTCGCGAGAGCCGCATCAGCGGTAGCGAAATCGCGACCGAGAGCAGCGCCATGCCGATCATGGTGCCGAGCCCGAATAGCGCCATATATAGAAATGCCGGCCAGAGCGATTCGAACTGACCGAGCGTGAGCAGGATCAGCGCCGCCGAGCCAGCCATGCCGTGCACCAGGCCAATTATGAAGGCGCGCGAGCGCATATTTGGGTGGCGGTGATCGTGTGGCGAACGGCGGTGTTCTGCCTCGCCCGCATGCGAATGAGCATGAAAATGCGTCACGCCTTCCGTATGCCGGTGGAAATGAAAGTGAATGCGTTCGCGGATCAGACGGCGGAGAACGTCATAGCCAAGCCAAACCAGCATGATGCCGACGCCCAGTTCCAAATATTGGGCAATGCGCTCCGGCATAGCCAGGTCGAGGCCGATGACCACCGAGCCCACGGCAAAAAGCATCAATGTGTGACCGAGCCCCCAGGCGGCGGCGAGCCGGGCGGCGGCAGAGAGGCTTTTCGAGCGCGTTGTCAGGGAGGCGACGGCGGCAATATGGTCAGCTTCCAGCGCGTGCCGCAAGCCGATCATAAATCCCAGGAGGAGAACAGAACCCATCGCACCGAGTCGTGCTTGATTATTATCTAATGAAAGGTTGTGCTCCTGACGGCGCAGGAAATCAATGCTTACGGGCTTTCCCGTGCAAAATTATCGTTCGATCGGCGATAGGGAGGGGTGCTGGGGTTTATGCGACGCCCATTAGCTGCTTGGCGACTGAAGTTTCCATCACGGCGCTTTTTATGTCGGCTTCGCCAAAGCGCGTGTCGACAAGGATGGCACCGGTAAAATCCGCGCCCGCGATGAGGGCGTCGCGCAGGTTCGCGCCGGATAAGTTCGCGCCCGAAAAATCGGCCTCGGTCAGGTTTGTCGGCCATTCCCTGCCAGTTGGCTTGCCTTTTGCATCGAGCAAATCCGTTGGGCCCAGATTGGCATTAGTCAGATTGGCATCTGAAAACGTTGCCCGGGATATGTTGCTGCCCGCCATAATTGCTTCGGCCAGGTTTGCACCGTTCATATTGGTACTCGTCAAGTCGGCCATGAGAAACGAGGCACCGGTCAGTTCGGCTTTTTCCAGGGTTGCGCTGGCGAGAACCGCCGCGCTCAAATTCACATTGCCAAGATCGGTATGGGAGAGGTCAGCGCCGGACAAATCCGCGCGCTCTCCCTTGGCCCCATTGCTTTCGATCCAGAGATAATGCTTGTGCAGTACATCTTGAATGGCTTTCGGAAGATTTTCCTTGGAGCGGAGGAATTCGGCGCCTTCCATATTTGCCAGAGAGGTATCTGCATTGCCGAAATCCGCGCCACGCAGGTCGGCATTTGTCAGATTGGTGCCGGTAAGATCGGTGCCACTCAGATTCGCGCCGACCAGCTTCACGCCTTCCATGTTGGCGCCGCTCAAATCGGCCCCTCTTAAATCCGCACCGCTCAAATCGGAGTGTCTGAGATCCGCATCGGAGAGGTTCGTGCCGCGCATGATCGCGTTCGACAAATCGGTCTGCACGATGGCCGAATCCGACAATTGCGCACCGGAAAGGTCGGCGCCCGAAAGATCCGCCATTTCGGTCTCGAGAATACGCTGCTCGGGATTAAGAAATGCCAGTCCCTCCTTTCGGTCGGCCCTGAGCAGGCCGCCGTCCCGCAGATCGGCGCCGGAAAGATCGGCACCACTTAAATCGCAGCCGCGAAGCTGCGCGCCTCGAAGATTGGCGCCTTTTAGAGATGCGTCCTGAAGCTTGGCATTGTGCAGATTCGCGCCAAACAGGTCCGATTTACTGAGATCCGCGCGCGAGAGAATGGCTTGGCTGAAATCGACCCCCGTCAGCTTGGCCTTGTGCAACTGGACGCCGGTCAAGTCATAGCCAAACAGGTTTTGCAGCGCCAAATCCGCTGGCGCACCGCCATTCGTATTGGCGAGCCACTGGCCGTGCCTTTCCAACGTGTCGACGAGGTCGGATGGGGTCATGAGGAGACACCTTCTCGAATCATGGGCCACATCCTGGCATCAGAGCGTTAATAAAGGTTTAGTTACATCCCGTTAATTCTGTGAAAACTTAATTAATTCAATGAATTGTACAATTTATTTGCCAACAATTATCGCGCCAATGCAATGGCATCGATTTCGACCAGCCATTCAGGGCGTACCAAGCCAGAGACCACAAGTGTGGTCGAGGTGGCGCGATGATCTTCGCCGAGGAAGCGCTTACGCATCTCCGCCAGCACAGGCACATGAGCGCGATCCAAGATGAAGCTGTTGGTCTTTACGATGTCTTGGGGCGTCATGCCTGCCACTTCGAGAATGGCGCAGATATTTTGCCAGACCAGTTCGGTCTGCGCTGCGATGTCCTCGGGCACGCTGTCGTCGGGAGCAACGCCGGTTTGCCCCGAGACATGCAGGAGCCTCCCCGGCAGGGCGGTTTCGACACCATGTTCGTAATGCCCAAACGGACCGGCAATATTTTGCGGGTTGTGAAATCTATGCATGGTGTGAATCCCTCGCTGTTGATCCTCGTTCCACCGATTTAGGATTTAGCCGCAGCGCCTTGAGCGCGGGTGATTGGGCTATCCGCGATGGGCCAATGCAGAATCGCCGCCATGACGCCGAGAGCTATGGCGATCATCCAAACCAAATCATAGGAACCGGTCAGGTCGAAAAGATAGCCGCCAAGCCAGGCCCCGAGAAAGCCGCCGATCTGGTGGCTGAAAAAGACGATGCCAAAAAGTGCGCCGAGATAGCGCGGCCCGAAGATACTCGCCACGAGACCACTCGTAAGCGGCACCGTGCCCAACCATAGAAAACCGATCAACGCGGCAAATACCAGAACCGAAGTTTCGGTCACGGGAAAGACGAGAAAACCTCCTATGACGATCGCGCGCGCGAGGTAATAAAAACTGAGAACGTGTTTTTGCCGGAATTTCCCACCTAGCCAACCCGAAGCAAGCGTACCGAAAATATTGAACAATCCGATCAAGGCGATGGCCGTTGCTGCGATCATCGGCGACAGATTGTTGTCGGACAGGAAGGGCGGCAAATGGGTGGCGATGAACGTGACATGAAAGCCGCAGACGAAAAACCCGCCGCATAGCAGCCAATAGCCCGTATGCCGTGAGGCCTCGCTGAGCGCTTCGCTGAGGCTGTTGGCGGAGACGGCATCCGCCACACTCTTGCCCCTGACGCCGAACGCGAGCGGAATGATCAGAGCGGCAATTGCCGCCAATACCAGGAGGGCACCCACCCAACCGATATCGCCGATCAAGCCGCCGGCGATCGGCGCCATGACCAATTGACCGGATGATCCGCCGGCGCTCGCGATGCCGAGCGCCATGCTGCGTTTTTCCGGCGGAAAGGCGCGCCCGACCGGGCCGAGAACCACGGCGAAACCCGCCGCGCTGATTCCCAGCCCGACCAACACACCGGCGCCGCCATGCAGCGCCCAGGGGCCCGTGGCGTTGGCCATCAGCAGCAGGCCGCCGACATAGAACAATCCGCCCAGCAGCGCGATCCGCGCCGCACCGTATCGGTCCGCAAGTCCGCCAAATATTGGCTGGCTCACTCCCCAAACCAGCATCTGAATGGCGATGGCGAGCGAGAACGCTTGCCGCGGTAAATCGAGGTCCAGACTCATCGGCTGGAGGAACAAGCCGAATGTGTTCCGCATTCCCATGCCGATCAGGAGGATCAGGCCGCCGCAGGCGACCAGAACGTAAGGAGATGGCGAGCGGTGCAAACCGGTCAACATATCTTGCCGGCCATGAACGCCGCTAAGCCAAGCGGGGCTCGCATGTGTCTTCTATTCGGCAAGCGCGGCGGACTGTTCGCGAAAAACGGATACCAGCACGTCTTTCGGCACCATGCCGGGGATGCCGATGCGATTGTCGATCACGAAGGTAGGAACGGAGTTAATCGCCAAAATGTCACGCCCGAATTGAAGCTGTTCCTCACATGTATCCTGGTGCGTGCGATTGTCCAGCGCGGCGCGGAATTTCTTTTCGTCCAAGCCGATCTCGGCGGCGCATTCGCTCAGCACATCGGCATTCCCGATATCCAGCTCGTCCTGGAAGAAGGCGGTGAACATTCGGTGGTTATAGGCGTCGGCCTTGCCTTGATCGCGTGCCTCCAACGCCCCCTCGAAGGCGAGCCGCGTATAGGGCTGGGGCGAGACGCGCGGAAGCACGATCTTAACGCCCATGCGCTCGGCCATGGGGTATACCGAATCCCGCCAACCGCTTTGCAGATAATCGCCCTCGGGCTCCAACGTCGGTGTGGGGTAGGGGCGCAACTCGAACGGCATCCACTCGATTTCCACTTCGCCGCCAAGCTCCGCCACGGCTTCGTTTAGTGGGCCTTCCGCCAGAAAGCAGTAGGGGCACACGTAATCGGAAAAAACTTGAACCTTCAAAGGCATGTCAAATCACCTGGCGCAGTGCGCTTTCGAGAATTTCCGTTGCCTGGTCGATCTCGCTTTCGCTCGTAGTCACGGGCGGCACGAACCGAACCACATTGCCGTGCGCGCCGCGCACAGAGAATAACAGGCCGTGCTGGATGCAAAGGCGGAATATCTCGTTTGCTTCCGTGTCCGCCGGCTCCTTGCTGGCGCGGTCGCGGACCAGTTCGATGCCCTGCAGG
This sequence comes from uncultured Rhizobiaceae bacterium, assembly GCA_964623955.1. GTDB lineage: Bacteria > Pseudomonadota > Alphaproteobacteria > UBA828 > UBA828 > PTKB01. The sequence goes on along the minus strand of CAZUVO010000042.1, from coordinate 14,324 downwards.
CAGCCGCGGCCCCGTACATCGCCGATGATCTCATACCGCTGCTGCAAATCGCGCATGCGCTCCTGCCAATAGATGCCGATCGCCGACGCCCGGGCCGGAACGTCTTCTTCCATGATGACTTCAAGGCTCGCCAGGCCGGCGGTGCAGCCGATCGGGTCGGAAGAATGGGAGTGCCCGAACGACAGGCCGCCAGCGAGCGCCTTTTGCTCGATTTCGTCCGTTGTCACCATGGCGCTGATCGCCAAGCCGCCGCCGAAATGCTTCGACACAGTGATGATGTCAGGCATCACGCCGCAATCCTGATAGGCGTACATGCTGCCCAACTTGCCAAGACCCGTTTGCGCTTCGTCGAAAATCAGTAGGGCGCCGCGCGCCTCCAATCTTTGCTTTAGTTCTTTGAGATAACCGGCGGGAAGCTCTATGACGCCGCCCGCGCTGATCACCGGCTCGACGATCACGGCCGCAAGATTGCCGGCGCATTGCCGGTCGAGGGTATCGAAGGAGATATCGAGCAGCGTGCGCCACCAGTCGTCGCCTTCGCTGTCGATCGGCGAGCGATAGGCGTAAGGCGTCGGGATGGCGTGGAGGTCGGGGATCGTCGGCCCGTGGTTGGGCGCCGCCGCGATGTAGCTGATGGCGCGCGATACGTCGGAATAGCCATGGAAACTAAGATGCAGCGCGGCGATCGCGCCTTTGCCGGTGGCGCGGCGCGCGAAGAGCACCGCCGCCTCGTTGGAATCGGCGCCTGATTGAATAAAGAGCGAGCGTCTCAGCGGCGGATCCAGCGTCTCCGCCAGCTTTTTGGCAAGCAGCACCTGCGGCTCATTGTAATAGACGGAGGAGGCATGGGTCAGTTGCGTGAGCCCATTCTTCACCGCCTCGGTCACGCGCGGATTGTTATGGCCGAGCCAGGAGCACATTTGCCCCGAATTGAAATCGAGATAGGAATTGCCGTCGCGGTCCCAAACCTGGCTGCCCTCGGCGCGCACGAAAACCGGCCCGCCGGCCGCCGCGACGACATCCGACAAAAGAGAACTGCGGATCAAATAATCTTCGCCGGTTTGGCGAAGCTGTTCGCTATCCATGACGACTTATTCCCCGTCCGACATTGTTGCCGAGTGTAGGGGAACGCGCGGCAGCCCGCCTGTCAATTTTAGTTTATTGCAGGACCCAGGTGGCGTTGTAGGAAAGCTGCGCCGCGCCGGGGACCATTTCGGCCGTCGAACCCAAGGCGCAGCGTTCGGCGTCCAGATTGTCGTACCAGGCTTGGAAATCGAGCAGCTGGGCCGGGTTCATCACGCAAGCCGAGCGGTTGAAGGGATGGCCGAGATGCAGGAGAACATGGCCGATTTCATGGGCCAGGTAGGCGCCGGCCAATCGCGCGGCTTGCTCTTCATTGTACTGGGCACCGCCGCGCAGATCGACGATTGGCCGATAGTCGTTGGCGAAGGGAAAGGTGCTGAGGAAGGCATAAGTATGGAACGGGCCGTCGCGGCTATAGCTGGTGGTCCCCACCGTAATGCCGCCGCGCAGCGCTGAGTGAACATCCATGCCATAATATTCGGCACTTGCGACCAATTGATTGGTAATGACGATATCGTAGGGCAGGGCGCCATGCGCCAGCGTGTCCCAATAGGTCCACTCGTTATAGACGCTATCGTCGATCACTGCGCGGCGGTCGTTGGCCGGCAAGACGCGCCATACACCGAGCCGGTTGAGCAATGTTTCGGTCAGGGCTGCGGCGAGGTCTTGCGCCCGGTCGCCGAGCGGCATCGCGGTCAGGTGCGGCAGGGCGTAGTCAAAGATTTCGACCAGTTGCGTTTCGTTGGCCTGCAATCTCTCAAGCAGGTCGGCGACCAATCTGTCGCGATCTCCAGTGCGGCGCTTGAAGTCATATACCCATTCCATAACTTCATCGTCGGCGATGTCCGGCCGCAGGGCGAAAAGTTCAGATATGTCGATACTCTCCGGCTGGCTGAAAATAAGCTCGATACCGAAATGGTCCATTGAAACGCGGTTGGCTTCCGCAAGGAGAATCTCCAATTGTGCTTCGGACATATGCGAGAAACGCGAATTGACCGCATGGGCCACGCGGAGCGTCGCCCTGTCGCCGTCGATCTGCGGGCGCGGCACTGGATACCAAATCTCTTCGCCATGCGCTGGCTTCTCTGCGGCCAGCCATAACGGAAGCGCCATCGCGAGGGCGAAGAATACGACAAAGGGTCGAATTATTGCCATTAAACTACTATATCTCGTTGTCAATCCAGCCAGGCATACCGTATACATGGTCTTGTTCGTTGGAGTATGAGCATGGCCAAGGCACTGGATTTATTCGATTTCGCGACTGATGAGGCGGTGGACATGACCGTCGGCAAGAAACCAAAATCAGCCAAAAAGAACAATAAACCGTCACCTCGCAGTGCACGGAAGAAGAAGATTGTACCCGCCAAATCGTCTAATGTAAACGACGATTACACTGCCGGTGATATCGAGGTTCTGGAAGGGCTCGAACCGGTGCGCCGCCGCCCGGGCATGTATGTCGGCGGGACGGATTCACATGCGCTTCACCATCTCTTGGCTGAGGTGCTCGACAATTCGATGGACGAGGCGATCGCGGGTCACGCCAGCTGGATCGAACTGAACCTGCACGCCGACGGCACCGCCAGCGTGCGTGACAATGGCCGCGGCATTCCGGTCGATCCGCATCCCAAATTCAAGAACAAATCGGCGCTCGAAGTCATCTTGACGACGCTGCATTCCGGCGGGAAGTTCGGCGACAAAGTCTATGCCACATCCGGCGGATTGCATGGCGTCGGTCTCTCGGTCGTCAATGCACTTTCCGACGCGCTCACGGTCGAAGTAGCGCGCGACAAGAAGTTGTGGCGCCAGTCCTACTCGCGCGGTGTCGCGAAGGAAAAACTGAAACCAAAAGGCGAGGTGAAAAATCGCCGTGGCACCCTGGTCACTTTTCATCCGGACCCCGATATTTTTGGCGCAGATGTCAGCTTTAAGCCGGCCACGGTATTTCGCATGGCGCGCGGCAAGGCCTATCTGTTTCGTGGCGTGGAAATTCGCTGGTCCTGCGCGGCTGAACTTCTGGATCCGAAATCAGACATTCCCGAGAAGGAGGTTTTGCATTTTCCCCATGGCCTAAGTGATTTCCTCGCGGCGGAAGTCGGCAAGCGGGCGACCGCGACTCAGCGGCCCTTCGCCGGGGAGGCGAAGCTCAATGGCGGTTCCGGCCGGGTCGAATGGGCGATTGCCTGGCCGGAGGACGAGGACGGATTCTTCTCGTCGCATTGCAACACGGTGGCGACACCAGGCGGCGGCACCCATGAATCGGGCCTGCGTTCGGGCCTGCTGCGCGGCATGAAGGCTTATGGCGAATTGACCGGCAATCGCCGCGCGCAGCAACTCAGCGCCGAGGATGTGACCGGGGAGGCTTGCGTGGTGCTCTCGGTATTTCTCAAGGATCCGCAATTTCAAGGACAGACCAAGGACAAACTGACCAATGCCGAGGCCAGCCGTCTCGTAGAAGCGGCGATGCGAGATCATTTCGATCATTGGCTCTCCGCCGATCCGGCAGCCGCCAATTTGCTGTTGGCCTATGCGCTGGAGCGCTCCGAAGAGCGTTTGCGCCGGCGCAAGGAGAAAGAGGTCAAACGCAAAACGGCGACACGTAAAACCCGGCTGCCGGGCAAGCTGGCCGATTGCAGCGAAAAAGGCGCGGCGGGGACGGAGGTCTTTCTGGTCGAGGGCGATTCCGCCGGCGGCTCCGCCAAGCAGGCGCGCGACCGGAAGACCCAGGCGGTTCTTCCCTTGCGCGGCAAGATTCTCAACGTCGCCAGCGCGAGCAACGACAAGCTTCAGGCCAATCAGGAGTTGAACGATATTTCCCAGGCTTTGGGCTGCGGCACGCGGGGCCGCTACGATGAAGCCGCTTTGCGTTACGAACGCGTGGTCATCATGACCGACGCCGATGTTGACGGCGCGCATATCGCCTCGCTCCTGATGACCTATTTTTACCGCGAAATGCCGGAGTTGATTGCCAACGGCCATTTGTATCTCGCCCAGCCGCCGCTCTATCGCCTGTCTCAGGGCGGGAAGACCGCCTATGCGCGCGACGATGCGCACCGCGACGAATTGATGCGGGACGAATTCAAGGGGCGGGGAAAGGTCGAGATCAGCCGCTTCAAGGGGTTGGGCGAAATGCCGGCCGCGCAGCTGCGCGAGACGACCATGGATAAAGGCCGCCGCACATTGTTGAAGATTGCGATCCCCAAGGGCGAGGAAAAGAAGACGGCACGTAGGGTCGAGGATTTGATGGGGCGCAAACCGGAGACCCGGTTCGCCTTTATCCGCGAACATGCGGGCTTTGTTTCGAACCTCGACATTTAATGCACTCGGGGCGGCCGCGGCGCAGGGTGTAAAGTGAGATCGGGGTTGGCATTTAAGTGCGATATGCGTTAATGCTTGCCGCGCCGCGCTGCGCTTCGCGCGGATTTGATGGGCGAGCTCAAAGGCTTCCAAACAACCCGCAAGGCTTTGTTAAGTATTCTTTCCAATAATCGATATGCCTATTCGCTGGTTTATTGCTGTGCAATACGGGCCAGGCGGGTTTGATTGCGGCAGTTTTCACACCTGGCCGGCCGGAGCGCTGAGCAACGGTGACACAAGAAACTCCAAGTTTTGAAGATTTGGGCCTGAGCCCGGAACTGCTGAAGGCGGTTCTGGATGCCGGCTATGAACAGCCGACGCCGATTCAGGAAAAATCGATTCCGCTTGTCCTCATGGGACGGGATTTACTCGGCTGCGCGCAAACAGGCACCGGCAAGACGGCATCTTTCTCCCTCCCGATAATCGATATTCTTTCGCAAGGTCGGGCGCGAGCGCGTATGCCGCGCGCCTTGGTGCTTTCGCCAACGCGGGAATTGGCGCTGCAAATCTCCGAAAATTTTACGACCTATAACAAGTTTCACGATCTCGGCCAGGCGGTGCTGATCGGCGGCGAGTCCATGCCCGACCAGGAGCGCGCTCTCGCCAAAGACCCGGACGTGATCATCGCCACCCCGGGCCGTCTCATCGATATGTTCGAGCGCGGCAAGGTGATGCTGGGCGGCATCAAGATCCTGGTGATCGACGAGGCTGATCGCATGCTCGACATGGGATTTATTCCCGACGTCCGGCGCATCGTCGAATTGTTGCCACGCATCCGTCAAACGCTGCTGTTCTCCGCGACCATGGGCACGGAAATTCGCGCGCTCGCCGACGATTTCCTGATTAATGCGAAGGAGGTCAGCGTTGCGCGGTCGGCGTCGATTGCCCAAGGGGTGACCCACAGCATGATCTCGGTGCCGAAATATCCCAAGGAAAAGCGTGCCGCACTACGCAAAGTCATGGCCGGCGAGGATGTGCAAAGCGCGCTGGTATTTTGCAATCGCAAGAAAGACATCACCATTTTGCGCAATTCGCTGAGAAGGCATGGCTTCGAAGCCGAAGAACTGCATGGCGACATGGCGCAACATCTCCGCACGGAAACTCTCGCGGCCTACAAGGCCGGAAATATCAAGCTTCTGGTGTGCAGCGATGTTGCCGGGCGCGGGCTCGATATCGAGGGCGTCTCCCACGTCTTCAATTTCGACGTTCCGAACAACGCGGAATCCTATGTCCACCGCATCGGCCGAACCGGCCGCGCCGGCCGTGAAGGCAGGGCCATCACCCTGGTGACCTCGGAGGATTCCAAATACCTCGATGCGATCTTCAGGCTGATAAAGGTCGATGTGCCGATCCTGCCGTTAAAGGATTTCGGCGGGCCGACGGCCAAGCCGGACTCGGAGGAGCCTCGCGCGGATGCGGAGGATCAACAGGCAGCCGCCCCGAAGGAGAGCCCGGCGAAGGAAGGCGGCGAAAAGCGCCGCGGCCGCCGCTCTCGGTCGGACAAAGACAGCACCACAAAGAGGCCGGCGCGCCGGAGCCGCGATGCGGAATCCGACCGCAAGCGTCCCAAGGGTTCAGATACAGCGGATAAAAGTCGCCGCGATGACAGCGGCGATAGTGACAAAGTGATCGGGATGGGGGATCATTTCCCCGATTTCTTGCGCGAACCCAGGAAGCCGAAACGGGGAGGCAGGCGTTGAAAGCGATCTTCGTGATGGTGAAGTGTGAATTGGGCGAGGCCTATAAGGTCGCCGACCGCGCCATCGAAACGATCGAGCAGGTCTCGGAAATCTATTCGACCTCGGGACAGTATGACCTGCTGATAAAATCCTACCTCGGGGAAGACCAGGACATCGGCCACTTCGTCACCGAGCAAATTCAGACGCTGCCCGGCGTGCGCGACACCTTCACCATCATCACATTCAAAGCGTTCTCTTAAACGTTGCCTGGAAGGGCGGACCGGCCCCGCAAGAGAGCCGGTCCGAATCCGATCGAATTCGAGTTTAGGCGGCCTTGTTTTCGAGCTTCGCGGTGCCGCGAATCTCGATCTTGCGCGGCTTCTTCTCTTCCGGCACTTCGCGCGCCAGATCGACGGTAAGCAGTCCATCCTCCAAGCCGGCATTATCGACCTTGATATAGTCCGCAAGCTGGAAGCGGCGCTCAAAGGCGCGCTTGGCGATGCCTTTGTAGAGCACGGTATTGCCGTCCTCATCCGTTTCCGCCTTCGCGCTGCCGCTCACGGTGAGCGTATTTTCGTGCACGACGACATCGACTTCTTCGGGCTTGAAGCCGGCCACGGCCATGGTCACTCGGTAATGGTCCGCGTCCTTCTGCTCGATGTCATAGGGCGGGTAGGACAGGTCGCTATCCGCATAACGGGCGGAATCGTTGAGCAGCCGGCTGATACGGTCGAAGCCGACGGCGGTGCGAAACAGGGGGGAGAAGTCGTAAGCAGTACGCATGGGATATCCTCCATTGAGCAATATCACGGCGGGCCGCTATGGCGCTTCAGACGTGCCACCACGGCCCCGCCTGTTAATGGCGGCCCCGTTATGGCGGCCGCCTGATATCCATATTGGAACGGCCGATTGGCCGTTCAAGAGGTTGCGGACGGTTATTTTTCGGCCAATAGCCGGTCGACGAATTTGGGCACGATTTCGCTCGCCGGCCCGTAATGGCGCTCGGCGAAAAGGCTCTCGCGGAGGGACGGCTCAAGGCTGAGTTCCACCGTGTGGGCCCGCCCCAGCATCCTGACTTCATGCACGAATCCCGCCGCCGGATAGACATTTCCGGACGTCCCGATGGATATGAAGAGCGCGCAACAATCGAGCGCCTGGCCGATGCGGTCCTGCTCGAGCGGCATCTCGCCGAACCAAACAATATGGGGCCTGAGGGCGCCTTTATCATTACACGCGCCACAAACCATCTCGATACTTAGATCGCCCATATGGAGGCGCACGTCTCCGCAGGAATTGCAGCGGGACTTACTCAGCTCTCCATGCATATGGATGAGATTCCGGCTGCCGCCACGCTCATGCAGATCGTCGATATTTTGCGTTACGATCACCACATCCCCGGGCCAGTCGGCTTCGAGGCGGGCGAGCGCCTCATGAGCGGCGTTGGGCTGAATATCCGGCGCGGCGAGTGCTTGTCTTCGGGCATTGTAAAATTCATGTACCCGGTTCGGGTCCTTGGCGAAGGCTTCGGGCGTAGCGACATCGTCGATATTGTGCTTCGCCCAAATACCGTCTTTGTCGCGGAAGGTCGCGATTCCGGATTCCGCCGAAATCCCGGCTCCGGTCAGAACAACGATACTGCCGCTACTCAGGAGTTCGCCGCTCATTCGCCGATGATCTTCACCAGGATGCGTTTGTTCCGCCGCCCATCGAACTCGCCGTAGAAGATCTGCTCCCAGGTGCCGAAATCGAGCTCGCCGCCGGTTAGCGCAACGACGGCTTCCCGCCCCATGACCTGCCGCTTGATATGGGCGTCCGCATTGTCCTCGCCGGTATCGTTGTGGCGGTACTGCGAAATGGGAGCATGGGGGACCAGCGTTTCGAGAAACTCGGCATAGTCTCGGTGCAATCCCGCCTCGTCGTCGTTGATAAACACGGATGCGGTAATATGCATTGGATTGACCAGCACAAGGCCCTCGGTCAATCCGCTCTCCGCGATGCACTCCCGCACCGCCGGTGTGATATTCACGAAAGCCATGCGCTCGGGAATGTTGACAGTCAATTCCTTGCGGTAAGATTTCATGCGGGCTCCGCCCTAGGTGAACAGGGTCAGCACACCGGTATAGGTGTAGAGCCGGCGGTGCGAGATTTCGCCATTGCAGAAGAACCCTACCAGCGGCACATCGCCCAATTCGCGCTCGATGATTTTCAGCTCTTGCGAGGCATCGCCGAACATATTGGGGCCGCGCGCGAGACAGGTGAAATAGACCGCGCCCCTGGGCGGCGTGTCGGTTCGCTTCTTGAGGTCTTCCAGCATGCGCACCAGGTCGGCCTCCGCGGCATCGGCGTCTCGGCGGCAGAACTGGATCGATTGCCCGGTCTCGACGATTTCGCCAATGGCCAGCAATTGCCGCTCGACATCGATGCCCGCCAGGTTGCGCACCAGATAGTCGCCGGTATCCGAATTCGCGATCGGCAGAGCGGCGAATATATATCCGGCGACCCGCTGCAAATCGCGCGCCAACAATTCGCCGATATCCTCCTTGAACACTTCGAGGGCCGGGCGGCCGTCCAGCTCGATCAGCACGTTTTCGTCGCAGGCGGTAATCTGGTGGCGCGATCCGATCGGCATGCAGCTTTGGCTGAGCGCGGTGGTCACCGGCACATTCTGGTCCATCACCACGCCCGATACGCCGCCATCGCAAACATCGCCAGACACTTGCGAGAGTGCGCCGCGGGAGGATGTCAGGCCGCCAACCAAGAACCCGTTCAACTGGTCGGCGAGGTTCGAAATGATCTCGGGGATAGCGCCATTGCGCGGATCAGCGTGGACGATGGCGAAGCAGCTTTCCCGCGAGGCCGCCCAGCCGGTAATCTCGGCGGAAAGCTGGTTCGGGCCGTTTACCCCCTCCAACAGGCGGTAACTGCCCTCCGGAAATTCGGCGATCAGGACAGCAAGCGCGGGATCGCCAAAATATTCCTGGCCGGTGGCGCAAATACCCATGCCGACGCTACCCACCCAATCGGCAACACCTGTGCGCTCACGCATGAAATTGACAATGTCTTCGCTGTTCGCCGCAAGACTATCGGTCATATAGAGCAGGCCGAGATGGGCGTATCCGGCCCGCTGCTCCGGGCTTTTCAATTCAGCCAGGCACTGCTCGGCGACCTGTTTCCAATCCGAGCCGGAGGCATGGGCGAAGGCGAATCTATCCATTGCGGTTCAGGGCCCAAAACATTCTTGGTCTCGCCGTCGAGGATACGGCCTGGCGGCAGGTTAACACACTCACGAATCCGCGACCCATTGTCCGACCCACGCCGCGGCGCGCAGGGCCGCCGCATCTTCGCCGCGCCGTGCCACCACTTGAATGCCGAGCGGCAGGCCGTTCTCGCCCACCATGCCCGGGACATTGACCGCCGGCACGCCGAGGGTGGTCCAGGCGAGCGTCATGAGGCGGCTGCCCGTACTCTCCAGGCCAAGCGGCGCTTCGCCCGGCGCCGGCGCGGTAATCGCCGCATCGAAATCGGCCATAACATGGCGGAACGCCATCCGCATGACATGGATGCGGGCCCTCAGGCGCAAATAATCCTCCGCCGCGATATTGCGTCCGCGCACCAATCTCTCGCGCATCATGTCGGAAAGCAGCGGTCCGGCGCGCAGCATTAGCGGCCACATATTGTGGCCGATTTCGGCGAACATGACAGTTTGATGCGTCTCGACGATATCGGAGAATTCTTCCCCCATATCGCGCGGCGTTGCGCCAAGTTTCTCTGCCATTTGCTCATAGCGCGCTGCGCTGTCCGCACCCATATCGTGCCAGGTTGGGCCGCGCAGAAAGGCGAGGCGGGGTCGCGCCAGGGGTGCCCGGAGCGCCGCGCGAAGCCGGGTCGGCGATTGGCCGGCGCTCACTGGATCGATACCGTCATCGCCGGAAATCGCGTCTATTGCCAGGGCCAAGTCCATCGGCGAATTGGCGAAGGCGCCGAGATGATCCAATGATTGGGAGAGCTGCAGCACACCGGTGCACGGAACGACGCCGAGGCTCGGTTTCATCCCCCACACTCCGCAAAAGGTCGCGGGGCGGATCACTGAGCCCGCGGTTTGCGTGCCGATCGCCAGGGGCACCATGCCGGCGGCAACGGCGGCGGCCGACCCGCTCGAGGAGCCGCCCGGGGTGCGCTGTAGATCATGTGGATTGCGTGTTTCGCGCGAGGCGCCGCAGGCGCATTCCGTCGTCACGGTCTTGCCCAGGATGATCGCGCCGGCCCGGCGCAGGCGCGCCACCGCCGTCGCGTCCGCTTCCGGCATACGCCCCCGGTCGGCCTCGGTACCGTTCTCGCTCGGCTGATCAGCAGTATCGATAATGTCCTTGATGCCTACGGGAACCCCGGCCAGGCTGCCAGGCGCATCGGCGCTATCGATTGCGCGCGCCTGATTGGCGGCGTGCTGCCAATCCAAATGGTGCCAGGCGCGAATCTGCTGCTCGTTGGTTTCGATACGGGCCTTGGCGCTTTCAACCTCCGCCGATGCGCTGGAAGTGCCGGAGCGTAAGGAGGCGACGATATCCAAAGCGGCGGGGCAGTTCGGTAAATATGGCTTTGCTTCGTTCATGAAGGCGAATTCCCATTCGGGGCAAAACTGAGTTTCCACTTTATCCATACTATGCAAATGGGTGTAGGCTTGCGATTCTGTTTGCAAATGGTAGGCGCGGATGACGCCGGAGCATCTTCAGTTCGGCAGAGATTTGGAGGCGTTGGAGCGCCTGGTCCCGATTAACGGGCGGCGTATCGTCCATGTCGGTTGTGGTGATGGCGCTGTTTGTTTCACCTTGGCGAAGCGCGGCGCAACCATGTTGGGCGTCGATTCAGACCCGGCGCGGGCGCAGGAAAATCGGGCTCTCGGCAATTTCCAGCGCGTCACGCTCATCGAAGGCTTCGCGCAAAACCTGCCGGAAAACGATGGCACGGTGGACTGCGTGTTCATGCTGAACTTCTTGAGCCGCCTGGAATCCGACGATATGGACGACTGCCTGGCCGAGGCCTGCCGGGTGCTGAAAGAGGTCGATGGGCTTCTTTACGTGGCTGATGACGACACCAGCGGCACCTATGACGATATGCTGCGCCTGTTTGACGACCGCAGCAGTGAACGGGCCTGGGCGCTGGAATCGCTCATGGAAATGCCGCAGGATGTTTTCGCTTCGGCGCGCCAAATCCACTATAACTTGAAGCGAGAGTTCTCCGACTTCGAAGCGTTCCTGAAAACGATCCTGTTGGCCGATAAATCCGGGATCAATATCGAGGAAATCGATATCGATTACGCCAAAGCCCTGTTCGAACAGGGCCGTAAAAAGAATATTTTCGAATTCGAGCAGGCGCGTCGCGTCGATCTCTATCGCACCGGAGTTGCCGTGCCTGCCGCCGCTTCGTGACAAAGCATACGCCGCCATGAATAAATCCGAACTCCTCTCCGTTGAGCAAATGTACGCCGCCGATGCCGCCGCCATCGCGGCGGGGACGCCGGGCATCCAGCTGATGGAGAATGCCGGCCAGGCGATTGCGCGCGAAATCCGCAAGCGCTGGCAGCCTTGTCCGGTCGCCGTGCTGTGCGGCCCGGGAAATAATGGCGGCGACGGTTTCGTTGTCGCCCGCTTGCTGCGGGAAGCGGGATGGCCGGTGCGTCTGGCGCTGCTGGGGGCGGTGGACCGGCTTAAAGGGGATGCCGCCATCGCCGCAGATACGTGGCAGGGCGAGACGGAGGCGCTGAGCACCGCGATGCTCGACGATGCCGAGCTTGTGGTCGATGCTCTGTTCGGCGCTGGGCTCGGCCGCGCTCTCGACGGTTTCGTCCGCGACGTCGTGGAGGAAATCAACAGCCGCAGCGTAGCGTGCGTGGCGGTCGATGTGCCAAGCGGTGTGCATGGCGACAGCGGCCGCATCCTCGGTGCCGCGCCCCGGGCCCGGCTGACCGTCACCTTCTGCCGGCGCAAACCGGGACATCTTCTGCTGCCGGGCCGCGCTCGTGCGGGGGAAGTCGTGTGCGCCGATATCGGCATTCCCGATGCGGTAGTCGAACGGCAGAATATCGGTCTGCACGAAAACGGCCCCGGGGCTTGGCTCGATAAATATCCCTGGCCAAGTCCTGAGGGCCACAAATACGACCGGGGCCATGCTTTGGTGATCGGCGGCGGAGCATCAGCATCAGGTGCCGCCCGTCTGGCGGCGCGCGGTGCGCTCAGGATCGGTGCGGGGCTGGTCACCGTTCTGGCGCCGCAATCGGCGCTCGATGTATACGGCGCGCAATTGACTGCGGTGATGCTGGCGCCGCTCGAAAATTTGGACGCGCAATTGAAGGACAAGCGAAAGAATGCCGTCCTGATCGGGCCGGGCTGCGGAGTCGGTTCCGAGACGGCCGCGCGGGTCTCGGCCATCCTCTCGGCAAGGCGCGCCTGCGTGCTTGACGCGGATGCACTCACTTCTTTTGAAAATGCGCCAAATCAATTGTTTAACGAAATTCATTCAGAAACTGTATTAACGCCCCATGAAGGTGAATTTAGCCGGCTGTTTGGCATGAGGAAGGACGAAAACGAGACTTCCGGCAAGGTCGAGCGCGCCCGTCAGGCAGCGCGGCAAAGCGGAGCGGTGGTCGTCTATAAGGGGGGCGACACGGTGATCGCCGCGCCCGACGGCCGCGCCGCGATCAACGCCAACGCGACGGCTGAATTGGCAACGGCGGGAGCCGGCGACGTTTTGGCCGGTTTCATCCTGGGATTGCTTGCTCAGGGTATGAATGCCTTCGATGCCGCCTGCGCCGGAGTGTGGTTGCACGGCGCGGTGGCTGGCCGCTTCGGCCCCGGTCTGATTGCCGAGGATTTGTCGGAAGAACTGCCCGCCGAACTTCGATTACTCAAGCGACTGGCTGCGCAAGGAGCAGGCCAACCATGACAACCGAGACCTCTTCCGGCGATCTGGTCGACAGGACCCTGACAAATCTGCGCAACGCCTGGCGCGAGATGACGGATTCCGCGCGGGTTGCCCTCACCGGCGCGGTGCGGCCCGACTTGCCGCCAGAAGATACCGAGCGTATCGAACGGCAAATTACCGCCTGTCTTGAAGGGCTCGGCGGGGAGGTCTCGGCCCGCGCACGCGCCGCCGACCTTGGGCGCACCTATTTGTCTCTCGATGCCACCGGGAGAAAGCGTTTCATGCATCTTTTGGCGCGCTACGGCGTTGCCGACGAGGCCCTGGTCGATGCCGCCCGAGCGGTACTCGACGCGTCGGCGCAAGCTGAACGGCGCGCCGCTGTGCGGCAATTGCAAAAATGCCTCGTATCGCCACGCATCACCCTGCTGCGTCAGTTCAGTGCCTTGCCGAACGGTGTGAAATTTCTCGTCGATATGCGGGCGGAGGTGCGCGAGGTTAAAGGCGACGATCCGGATCTGGCGGCGGTGGATGCGGATCTCAAGGAACTGCTGTCATCCTGGTTCGATGTCGGGCTGCTCAATTTGCAGCGCATCACTTGGAACGCCCCCGCCGCGCTGCTCGAGAAATTGGCGGATTACGAGGCGGTTCATGCCATCCGTTCCTGGCAGGATTTAAAACAGCGACTGGATTCGGCGGATCGGCGCTTTTATGCCTTTTTCCACCCCAACATGGCGGAGGAGCCGCTCATATTCGTCGAGGTCGCGCTGGTCGAGGGCCTCGCAGACAATGTTCAAAAACTGCTGCAGGCGCGGAATTCGGAGGAGATCGAGACCTCGGCGGACACCGCAATTTTTTATTCCATCTCGAATGCCCAGCGCGGCTTGAGCGGAATATCGTTCGGCGGTTTTCTCATCAAGCGGGTGCTCGACGACGTGACGCGCGAATTGCCGGCAATCAAGACCGCCGCCACTTTGTCGCCGATGCCGGGCTTCCGGAAATGGGTCGAGCGCCGTATCAATGCAGGCGACGATCTGCTGCTGACTTCGGCGGACAAAAAGGCGCTGAAAGAGCTGACCGATGGCGAAGGGCTCTTGCCGGCGATTTTGGCAACTCCCTGGCAACGGGACAAAAAAGCGATTGAGGCGCTCCGCCAGCCGCTTACCCGGCTGGCCGCTGTATATTTGCTAAATGCGCGCGATCAATCGGATGAGCCTGTCGACCGGGTCTCGCGCTTTCACTTGAGTAACGGCGCGCGGGTGGAGCGGATCAATTTCCTTGCGGACACTTCAT
>CAZUVO010000041.1:18531-23831 GCA_964623955.1 uncultured Rhizobiaceae bacterium | reverse complement strand
TGCGCCCCTCCGCCGCATCCGCTTCGAGGCGCGCGAGCAGCGCCGCCATGGCGGGCTCGCCCTTGAGCGCGGTCATCACGTTCTCCTCAACCGCGCGCCACATCCAGCTCCGCGCCTGGGCCGCCCGTTTGCGCGCCAATTCGCCCGCCTCGATCAGCTCGCCGCGATAAGCCTCGGCCGCCTGCCAGACCTCCGCCATGCCGCGTTCCTCCGCCGCCGAGCAGGAGAGTACCCGGGGCCGGGGGCCATCGCCCCGCCCGCGGATGAGCGAGAGCGCCGAGCCATAATCCGCCGCCGTGTGGCGCGCCAGCTCCGCCAATTCGCCATCCGCCTTGGTGACGATAATGAGATCGGCCAATTCCATCACGCCGCGCTTGATGCCTTGTAGATCGTCGCCGCCGCCGGGCTGCACCAAGAGAGCAAAGACATCGACCAGATCGGCCACGGCGATCTCCGATTGGCCGACGCCGACGGTCTCGATCAGGATCACATCGAAGCCCGCCGCTTCGCACAGCAGCATCGCCTCGCGGGTGCGGTGCGCCACGCCGCCATGGGCGCCGGCCGCCGGCGAGGGGCGGATGAACACGTCATTCTCGCGCGCCAGGCGCTCCATGCGGGTCTTGTCGCCGAGGATCGAGCCGCCGGAGAGCGCGCTCGACGGATCGACGGCGAGCACCGCCAGGCGCTTGCCCTGTTGCGCGAGGTAAAGCCCGAAGGCCTCGATAAAAGTCGATTTACCCACTCCCGGCGAGCCGGAAACGCCGATACGCACGGCCTCGCCGGTGTCCGGCAGCAGAATTTCGAGCAATTCCTGCGCTTCGGTCTTGTGATCGGCGCGCTGGGATTCGATCAGGGTGATGGCGCGTGCCAGCGCGCGGCGGTCGCCGGACCGAATGTCCTTGGCGCTCGGCGCGCTGTCGCTGCCCTTGCCGGCCGATGCGCTCATATCGTCCTTCGCTGTTGCGTAGCGGAAATTTACGCGCGACAAATCTTCCATGGCGAGCCGCGAAAAACAAATTCTAACCCGCCTCAAGCAACTCGGCCGGCCCGAGGCGCTGGAAAAGATGGCGCATTTCGCCATCGATACGGAGAATGCCTTCGGCGTGCCGCTGCCCGAACTGCGCCGCTTGGCCAAGGACATCGGCACGGACCAGGCGCTCGCCCTGGCGCTGTGGCGCTCGGGTGTGCATGACGCGCGCCTGCTCGCGACCATGATCGCGCGGCCGGCGGAAACCGACCGGGCGCTGGCCGAGGCCTGGGCGGCGGATTTCCGCTCCTGGGATCTCTGCGATCAATGCTGCACCAATCTCTTCCGCAAATGCTATTTCGCGCGCGACCTGGTGGCGGAATGGCGCATGCGCGATGAGGAATTCGTCAAGCGGGCGGCCTTCGCCATGATGGCGGTCCTCGCGGTGCATGACAAAGCCGCCGGCGACGCGGTCTTTATCGCCTGGCTGCCGCTTATCGAGGAGGGCGCGTCGGATGGGCGTAATTTCGTCAAGAAATCGGTCAATTGGGCGCTCCGGCAGATCGGCAAGCGCAACGCCAACCTCAACCGCGAGGCCATTCAATGCGCCCGGCGCATCGCCGATGGCGGCACAAGACCGGGCAGATGGATCGCCGCAGGCGCGCTCAAGGAACTTGAAAGCGAAGCGGTACAAACCCGCATCGAATTAAAGGGTTAAGGGCGCTTTTTTGAGAGGAATTCTAAGCGCAAACACGATATAAAATTACTGAAGATAGCCCGCGACAGAGAGTTTCATGCTGGTCGATCCCTTCCAACGTCAGGTCACCTATTTACGGGTGTCGGTTACCGACCGCTGCGATTTCCGCTGCGTCTATTGCATGTCGGAGCATATGTCGTTTCTGCCCAAGAAAGAGCTCCTCAGCCTCGAAGAGCTCGACCGCCTGTGCAGCGCCTTTGTCGCCCTCGGCGTCAAGAAGCTCCGCATCAGCGGCGGCGAGCCGCTGGTGCGGCGCGGCATCATGACCCTGATGCACCGCCTCGGCCGCCATCTCGACACCGGCGCCCTCGACGAGCTGACCGTCACCACCAATGCCAGCCAGTTGGAGCGTTACGCGGCCGAGCTGGTCGATTGCGGCGTCAAGCGCATCAATGTGTCGCTCGATTCCTTGGACGCGGACAAATTCCTCGCCATTACCCGCTGGGGCAAGTTCGACAAAGTCATGGCCGGAATCGAGGCGGCGCGGGCGGCGGGGCTCCGCATCAAGATCAATACGGTCGCGCTGAACGGCGTCAACGACGATGAGATCGAAAATATCGTGCGCTGGTGCGGCGAGTTGGATATGGACCTCACCTTCATCGAAACCATGCCGATGGGCGAGATCGACGGCGACCGCAGCGATCAATATCTGCCGCTCTCCCAGGTCCGTGCCCGGCTCGGGAAGAGCTGGACCCTGGAAGAGAGCGATCACGATAGCGGCGGCCCGGCGCGCTACGTCAATTTGCGCGAAACCGGCCAGCGGGTCGGCTTCATTACCCCGCTCAGCCATAATTTCTGCGAATCCTGCAACCGGGTCAGGCTGACCTGCACCGGCACGCTCTATATGTGCCTCGGCCAGGACGATGCGGCCGATTTGCGCGCGCCGCTCAGGGCCGGCGAGGACGATGCGGCGGTCATCGCGGCGATCCGCGAAGCCATCGCGCGCAAGCCCAAGGGCCATGATTTCGCCATCGACCGGTCGCGCCCGGCGCCCGCCGTCGCAAGGCATATGAGCGTCACCGGCGGCTGAGGCGGGATTCGCCGAGTTTCGCAGAGCGACGATTTATCTATCACAAAAGTGACGTGGCCGAGGCCGATCCCTTGACTATACTGGGCGCCGGCGCGGAATAATAATTTCTGCGCGCGAGGGGGGTTTATGAAGTTCGAACGCTTTACCGTGGTGGCCTCAGGTTCGCCCGAAGCGCAGAAAGCTCAGAACGAAATCACCGCGCGTTACGATACGTGCGGCCCGGAAGAAGCGGACGTCATCGTCGCGCTCGGCGGCGACGGGTTCATGCTCGAAACCCAGCACAGGTTCCTCAACCACAGCAAACCGATCTATGGCATGAACCGGGGTACGGTCGGCTTTCTGATGAATGAATTCCGCACCAACGGGCTGGTCGAACGCCTCGAGAAAGCCCACCGCTCGGAACTGCACCCCTTACGCATGAAGGCGGAGAACAGTTACGGCGTGGTTCAGGAAGCGCTCGCCATCAACGAAGTGTCGCTGCTGCGCCAAACGCGTCAGGCGGCAAAAATTTGCGTCAATGTCGATGGCGTGAAGCGGGTGCCGGAGCTGATTTGCGACGGCGTGCTGGTCTCCACTCCGGCGGGCAGCACGGCCTATAATCTGTCGGCCCATGGCCCGATCATTCCGCTCGGCTCGAACATCCTTGCGCTCACCCCGATCAGCGCCTTCCGGCCGCGGCGCTGGCGCGGCGCGCTGCTGCCCAACGAGGCGACAGTCAGCTTCGAAATCCACGAGGCGCAGAAACGCCCGGTGAGCGCGGTGGCCGATTACACCGAGGTTCGCGATGTCGCCTCGGTGAGCGTCTCGATCGATACCGACGTCACGATTCACCTGCTGTTCGACCCGGAACATAATTTGGAAGAGCGCATCCTGAACGAACAATTCACGCCCTGAAGAGGAACCCGGCGAGCTGATCCAGACACCCGACATCGCGCCCTATGAGCGCGGCAATAGCGATACGCCCTATCTGTCCATCATCGAAGGCGCGGAGCCCGGGCCGACCGCCATGATCAGCGCCCTCATCCATGGCAACGAAATTTGCGGCGCCTTCGCGCTCGACCGGCTTTTGTCGGAGAATTTCACGGTGGACCGGGGACGGCTGATATTGGCCTTCGCCAACACCGCCGCCTTCTTCCAGTTCAACTCCTCGCACCCCTACGCCTCGCGCTTCGTCGACGAAGACATGAACCGGGTGTGGTCCGCCGACAGGCTCGACGGGCCGGGCCAAAGCATCGAGCTGGTGCGGGCGCGCGAGCTCAGGCCCTACGCCGAAGCCGCCGATTATCTGCTCGACCTGCATTCGACCTCCCTACCCACGCCGCCCATGCTGCTCAGCGGCACCCAGGAGAAAGGCCGCGCCTTCGCCGAGAAGATGGGATATCCGGCCCATGTCGTGGCCGATGCCGGGCACACCGCCGGGGTGCGGCTGCGCGATTTCGCCGCGTTCGGCGACGCGGCGAGCGCGAGAATCGGCATGCTCGTCGAATGCGGCCAGCATTTCGACAGCGACAGCCCGACCATCGCCTTGCATTCGGTCTTCGCCTTCCTGCGCGCCGCGGGGATGATGGAGGATGCGCCCGCCGGCTTTCCCACCCCGCCGGCCCGGAGCGTCCAGCGGGTCATCGAAGTGACCCATACCGTCACGATCCGCTCCGAGCGGTTCACCTTTGACCGCGAATTTCAGTGTTTCGAAACCATCGCCGAAGCGGGCAGCCGGATCGCCCGCGACGGTACGCGCGGTATCGTGACGCCCTATGATGATTGCGTCCTCGTCATGCCGGCGCGCCAGCCCGTGCGCGGCCAGACCGCGGTTCGTCTCGGCCGCTATGTGACGGGACGAGACGCTTGAACAAAGCCTCGCCCGCGACGGCGCCGAAATGGCTGCCAACGCGCACAACAGCCGGAAAATTTTTGCTCACCCTCGGGCTCGGCGCCATCGGCGGCTATATTTTCTACGTTCTGCGCCTGCCGCTGCCCTGGATGCTGGGCGCCATGTCGCTCGCGACCATCGCCGCCCTGGCCCGCGCGCCGCTCGCTTCCTGGCCGGGCTTCCGCAATGGCATGGTCGCCATATTGGGCGTCATGCTGGGCTCCCAGTTCAGCGCCGAAACCTTCGCCCGCATGGCGGATTGGTATGTCGGCATCGCCGGCGTGGCCGCGTCGGGTGGGCTAATGGTGGTGCTGTGCACGCTCTATTACCGCAAGGTCGGCGGCTATGACCGCACTTCCGCCTATTTCTCGGCGATCCCCGGGGGCTTAAGCGAGATGATGGTGCTGGGCGAGGCGATGGGCGGCGACGCGCGCAAGATCTCCCTTTCCCACGGCGTGCGCATTCTCACAGCGGTCTTTCTCATCGCCTTCTATTTCCGCCTGTTCGAAGGCTATGAGCCGAGTGGGCTGATCGGCGGAGAAACCGCGAGCGCCGGCTGGCAAGACAGTCTCATTCTGGCGGCCTGCGCGATCGTCGGATGGCCCGGCGCCCGGCTGCTGCGGATTCCGGCGGCGCAACTCGTCGGCCCGCTCGCGCTCAGCGCGGCGGCTCATTT
>CAZUVO010000041.1:17481-18521 GCA_964623955.1 uncultured Rhizobiaceae bacterium | reverse complement strand
CCGCCATGCCGCCCGCCGAGGTGATCGCCGCGGCCCAGGTCGCGCTCGGCGCGACCATCGGCGCGCGCTTCGTCGGCGCCGGGTTCGGCGAGACATGGCGCGTCATTCTCGTATCCGTCGGCGCCGCGCTGATCATGGTGGTCATCGCCGGAATATTCGCCGCCGCTCTCGGCGAGCTGACCGGCACCTCCCATACCGCGCTCTTTCTCGCTTTCGCGCCGGGCGGCCTGGCCGAGATGAGCATCATCGCGCTCTCCTTCGGCACGGCGGCGGCCTTCGTCTCCACCCATCACATCGTGCGGATTATTCTTCTCGTGATCATCGCGCCGGCGCTCTTCCGCATGGCGCGCGCCGGTGAACGGAGCGAGTAAATTAAAGCCCGCTGAAGGAGAGACCGCGATAGATGACGTCGGTCACGCTGTTGCCGAGCGTCTCTAAATCCGTGTCCGAATCCACCATTCCCGCGAGTTGACCGTCGACGATCAAGGTCGCGAGGCCATGGAATGTCGCCCAGGCGGAGACAAAGAGGCGTTGCGGATCGGTATCGCCGCCCTCCAGCCCTGGGCGCTGACAATTGGCGATCGCTTCGGCGATGATATGCGAGGCCCGGTCGGAAGCTTCGCGCAAACCGGGATGCTCGCTCTTATCCGACACTTCCGGGCCGAACATGACGCGGAAATGCGACGGATTATGGGCCGCGAAATGAACATAGGCGAAGCCGATGGCGCGGAACTCGGCCAGCGCCAGCCCGCGCGTCTCATCGCTCGCTTCGCGCATCTTATCCTCTAGCGCGCGGAACCCCTCCTCCGCGACGGCCGCGAGCAGTCCTTCCTTGCCGGCGAAATGCCGGTAGGGCGCAGCCGGCGATACGCCGGCCAGGCGAGCCACCGCGCGGAGCGAGACGCCCCTCGGCCCTTCCTTCTCGACCATCGCAAGCGCCGAATCGAGCAATGCCCGGCGCAAATTGCCGTGGTGATAGGCCCCTTTTTTAGAGGGTTTGCGCTCAGCACTCTCTGACGAATTATCGGAATCTGACATAT
>CAZUVO010000041.1:3996-17471 GCA_964623955.1 uncultured Rhizobiaceae bacterium | reverse complement strand
TCCCCGCCATATTTCATTGTTCTGCCGGAGTGTAGGCCAATTACCCCCCGACTTTTGTGGGAAAACCATAATTCATCGATTGCAAACGGAATATTAACGCACGAAGGGCAAAATGTGCCCAGTAAATTAACACCGTTCATCAGAATTCGTTCTCTGGAGCAAGGTATGCCCGCCCCCCGCCGCATTTTCCCCAGCATCGCACTGGCGCTGGTGGCCGTTTTCGTGATGGCCGCCGGAGCATTGTCGGCGCGCGCGGAGACCCTTGTGGTGACGGTCCAGGATATCCGCAACAGCGACGGCGAAATTCACATTTCGCTCTATAATTCGGCGGATGATTTCCTCGTCGACGGGCAAATGGCGGCAACCCAGTCGCGCTCGGCACGCAAAGGCGAAGTCCGGTTCGTGTTCGCCAACTTGAAACCAGGGACCTATGCCGCCGCGGCCTATCATGACGAGAATCGAAGCGGCGAATTCGATACCAATTTCATCGGCATTCCGCGCGAGGGCTATGGCTTTTCTAACGGCGCCAAAGCGTCGCTCGGCCCGCCGGACTTCGAAGAGGCCTCGGTGCCCCTTGAGCGCTACACCGCGAAGACCCGGCTGCAGCTCACCTATTGACCCGGACTTGCCGGGTCGCCGCCACCGGCTCGACCAAAGCCAAGCAGCCTACTGCAAAGTCCAATCTACTATTATTCTTGACTTCGCGCGCCAAATTACCAATTTTAACCATGTAATTGCAGTAATACTACTTGGGCGCGCGCGTAATGGTAGAAAACAAAAAGCCGGAATCACTTGTAGCTCTGACCGGTTCCATTGTTGCCGCCTATGTTTCGAATAACAAAATACCCGTGTCGGAATTACCGGATTTGATCCGCAGCGTTCACGAGAGCTTTGCCCGCGCGGGACAGAGCGCCGCTCCGGAAACCCAAGAGAGCGGCATGCGGCCGGCCGTTTCCATCAAGAAATCGATCACGCCCGATTATCTGATCTGCATGGAAGACGGCATTAAGCTGAAAATGCTAAAACGCCATCTGCGCACCCATTACGGCCTCACACCGCAGCAATATCGGGAAAAATGGGGCCTGCCACCGGATTACCCCATGGTCGCACCGAACTATGCCGCAAAACGCAGCATGCTGGCCAAAGAGATCGGGCTCGGGGCGAAGCGCGGCGGCGGCCGGCGCAAAAAGCCGCAAGGCTAAATCGAAAACCGGGTCCGCGACCGGACCCCTTACCTAACAGCTATCGCAGTATTTCAAGCAGTTGATGTGACAGCGGCGCATGGCGCCACTCGCCGCCGCGATCTTTGAAATAAGCTGCAATCGCCTTTTGCGTTGCCGGCCCGGCGATACCGTCCACCGGCCCCGGGTCATATCCCAGCGATTTGAGACGCTGTTGGATCGTTCGCACATCGGCTTCCGACAATGTCATATAGGGTTTATTGCCCGCGCCTTCGCCGCCGCTCGCCGCTTTCGCCGGCTCCGGTGTGGCGCGCCATTCATGGGCCCGCGCGATGGTTCGGTTGCGCACCTCCTCGTCCAGCGCCAGGCTGAGCACCCCCGCCGCGCCGCCCGCGCGGCTGGCAACGTCGGGATTCTCCGAGCCCGCCGCGACGAGCAGCCAAAACAGCGCCTGTGATAAATCCTTGGGCACGCCGCGGCCGGTCTGATAGGCGAGGGCGAGATTGTATTGCGCCGCGGCCAAGCCATGACCGGCCGCCTGCTTGTACCAGGTGGCCGCCCGGGCGCTGTCGAACAGGCCGCTCGCGGGATTGTCGTACAAGAGCGCGAGATTGAACTGCGCCGTGCGGTCTCCGGCCTCGGCCAGACGCCGCCATTCCTCGGCGGCGGCCACATAATCGCCTGCCGCATAGGCGCGCGCGGCGCGGTCGGGCGCGGCGGCCGGCGCCGATGGCGCGGCGGCCAGGATAATGCCGACGCCAAGAGTGGCGGCCAGAGTGGATAAGACGAATAGCCTCGGAGTCACGATTCTCCCTCAGCGGAATCTTTAGCCGATAGGGTAGAATTAAACCGATGGCGAGAAAAGCAGCCCCCGCCCGGCACCCGCCGGACACCGTAGCGGACGCGGCCAAACGCCCGCTCAGCCTGGCGCTGAGGCGGTGTGCGGCGGTCTTGATCCTCTGTCTCTGCGCCTGGATTGGCGGCGGCGCAGAGGTCTCGCGCGCCATCGCCGAGTCGCCCGGCTCGGCGGCGCAACTGCTCGCGGATGTGAACCGTGCCCGCGTGGCGATGGCGCTATCACCGCTCGAGGCGGATACCCGCCTCGCCGATGCCGCCACCCTGCAGGCCCGCCATACCGCGGAGACCGGCCGGCTCAGCCATCTCGGGCCGGACGGCGCCGCCCTCGCCGCGCGGGTTCGCGCCACCGGCTATGTCTTCGCCGTCACGGCGGAAAACCTCGCGTCCGGCACAGCCGATGCATCGCGCGTCGTCAGCCTGTGGCTGGACAGCCCCGGGCACCGGAAAAACATGCTGGACGCCGCCTTCAGCGAGGCAGGCATCGGCCATGTCAGCGCGCCGGACGGAGATTATTGGGTGCTCATCCTCGCTCACCCGGCCGATTGGTAGTATTTGTAGCCGCAGTCAAAGTTGAATCCCGGAGGCGTCTTAAAAGATGGCAAGCAATATCAATCATCAGGTCCGGCTGGCCGCCCGGCCGGAAGGTTTGCCCAAGGACAGCGACTGGCAGTTCACGGAGGAGGAGGTCCCCGCCCTCAAGGACGGCGAATTGCTGGTGAGGAATCACTATGTCTCGGTCGATCCGGCAATGCGCGGCTGGATGAACGACCGCGACACCTATGTGGCCCGGCTCAAACTGGGCGACGTGATGCGCGCGCTTACCGTCGGCGAGGTCATCGACAGCAAGAATTCGAAATTCGCGGCGGGCGAATTCGTCGCCGGGGCCGGCGGCATGCAGGAATTTTCGCTGTTCGACGGCAAGATGCTGACCAAAGCGGATTTGAGCCTGGCGCCGCCCGAGGCCTATCTCAACAGCCTCGGCATCGCCGGCCTCACCGCCTATTGCGGCCTGATCAAGGTGGGCGAGCCCACAGCGGGACAAACGGTGCTCGTCTCCGGCGCCGCCGGCTCGGTCGGCGCCCATGTCGGCCAGATCGCCAAGATCAAGGGCTGCCGCACAGTGGGCGTCGCCGGCGGGGCGAAAAAATGCGCCTTCCTGACCGGCGAGCTCGGCTTCGACGAAGCCATCGACTACAAGAGCGAAGAGCTCGACGCGGCGTTGAGCCGCACCTGCCCCGACGGCATCGATATCTTCTTCGACAATGTCGGCGGCGCGATCCTCGACGCGGCCCTGGCGCGCATCAATTTCCACGCCCGCGTGGTGATCTGCGGCGCCATCTCGGTATACAACAACAATCAAGCGATCGAGGGTCCGAGCAACTATCTCAACCTCCTGATCCGCAGCGCCCGCCTGGAAGGCTATATCTATTTCGACTGGCGCGACGAATGGCCGGGGATGATCGAAGAACTCGCGGCATGGCGCAGCGAAGGCGAACTCACCTGCCCCGACGACATCGTCGAAGGCGGCCTCAAGGCCTTCCCCGATACGCTGCTCCGCCTCTTCACCGGCGACAATCTCGGCAAGCTGATGATCAAGCTGGTGGACTAGATCGCATAGACTAGCGGGCGGCCCGCTATTTGCTGGTCATCACCCAGACGCCGTCCCACTCGCCCTTGGGCGGATTTTTCTTCAGGATGGCGCAGCGGTCGATATAGGTTTCGCAGAGTTTGTCGGTGGGATTGAGGGCGAGCGCATCCTTGAACGCCTTCGTCGCCTGATCCCATTTGGCCGTGCGGTAGAGATCGATGCCGCCGCGGAACTGGTTGAGCGCTTCCATCATGTTGGGGAAGGTTTCATCGGTGTGGTAATCGAGGATTTCGAACACGCCGACGGGCTCGGTCTTGCCTTTTACCACGACCTTGTCGATATCCCGGGTGCGGAAGGTGCCGCGCAGCTGAGAGATGGTGAATTCGCTGACCAGGATGTGCGCGCTGTATGCCTTGCAGGCGCTTTCCAGGCGCGCCGCCAGATTAACGCCGTCGCCGATCACCGTATAGTCCATGCGCTTGGGCGAGCCGATATTTCCCGAAACGACCAACCCGGTATTGACGCCGATCCCCATATCCACCGGGAGCTTGTCCTTGGCCACCCGATCGGCATTGAAAACATTCAATTGCGCCATCATTTCGCAGGCACAGCGCACGCCGCGATCCGGGTCATCCTCATGCGCGAAGGGCGTGCCGAAGATCGCCATGATGGCGTCGCCGATAAACTTGTCGAGCATGCCGCCCTCGGCCTGGATGCAATCCACCATGATGGTGAAATACTCGTTCAGTAGCTGCACGGTGCCCTGCGCGCCGAGCTCCTCGGTCAAGGTCGTGAAGCCACGAATGTCGGAGAACAGTACGCTCGCTTCCTTGCTTTGACCGCCGAGCATTTCCTCGCCGCCCTCGACCAATTGATCGGCGAGCGAAGGGTCCATATAGCGCGCCATCGTGCTTTTCACGCGCTTCTCCGAACTGATGTCCTCCATCATGATCAAGCTGCCGAGCTTGTTTTTCTTGGCATCCAGCAGCGGCAGGACGGTCAGATTGATCGACAGATCCTCGCCATCGAAATTCATCTCGGAATCCATCACGATATCGCTCTCGCTGGTTTCCGTGACCCGGGCGATTTTCTCCAGGATCCAGGCATTCTTGTCGGTGAAGAACTCCTCCGCCTTTTGACCGATAATATCGTCCTGCGCGACACGCATGATTCTGAGGCCCGCCGCGTTGCAGGTGACGATCTTGCCATTCTCGTCCATCGTCACCACCGCGTTCGACATACTTTCGAGCATGCTCTCGTTATAGTTCTTGATGTTCTGCACATCGTCGAACAGCTGGGCGTTCTCGAGGCCGATGGCGATCTGCGCGGTGAAAGCGTTGAGGCGCTGCTCATCGTCCTCGTCGAAGGTCGCGCCGCGCTTGTTCAAGACCTGGGTCACGCCGATGATCTTGGAATTCTTGTTGACCACCGGCACGCAGAGGATCGAACGGGTGAAGAAGCCGGTCTGCTTGTCGAAGGACGGGTTGAAGCGGAGATCGGCATAGGCGTAGGGAATGTTCACCGATTTGCCCGAGGTGAACACCGCGCCGGCGATGCCGACATCGTTGGGAAAGCGGATTTTCGTCGCGCCGAGCCCCTCGCCCACTTCGGTGTAGAGCTCTTTGGTTTTTTCGTCGTTGAGGAAGAGGGTCGAACGTTCGGAATCGAGAAGCCGCGTCACCGTCGACATGATCTTTTGCAGCAGCGGCCCGAGCTGCAATTCGGACGACAGCTCCGAGACGATGCCGAGAAATTCCAGCTCCTTCTCGCGCGAGGCTTCCATCTCCTCGACATAGAGCGTGCTTTGCAGCGCGACCGCCGCCTGGGTCGTCATCGCCTGAAGCAATTCAAGATCGTCGTCGCTGAAGCGGCCTTTTTTCTTGTTCAGCATCTGCGCCACGCCGATGCTCTCGCCATTCACCGTGCGCACCGGGGCGCAGAGGATGCTCTTGGTCTTGAAGCCGGTCTGTTCGTCGATCGCGCGGTTGAACAATTCGTTCTTATAGGCGTCGTGAATGATCATGCCTTCGCCGGAGGTGTAGACATGGCCGGCGATGCCCGTGGTGTTCATGATGCGGATTTCGCGCCGCACCTCGCCCTGCGCCACGCGGGAATAAAGCTCGCCGGTCTGATTGTCGTTGAGGAAAAGCGTGCCGCGCTCGACACCCAAGACCGAATTGGTCATGTCGATCAGCGTTTGCAACTGCTCGTCCAGGGTCTGATGCGCGGCCAGCTTATTGGATACGCTTAAGAGCAACTCGGCCTGGCTGACCTTGTCCTGCCCTGCCGCCGCGCTCCCGGCGCCGCCATTCGCCCGCTTTTTGGCACGCGTCGCGCCGTTCGATTTCGCGCCGTTGCCGGCGGCCTTGCCGCGCTTCGCGGGTTTGTCGCCGTTCGCCGATTTGCGGGCGCTCCCGCTCTTGGGCGTACCCGAGCTTTTGGCGGCCGTCTTGCCGCTTTCCTTCTCACCCGCCATTCTGGGCCTCCAGACGTTCGCGCAAGGCCGCAATAGTCTCGCGCAACTGGGCAATCTCGTCCTGCGATGTACGCTCTATATCCTGAAGTTTATCATAATACCGAGCGGATTCTCGTTCCAGCCGGTCGCGCAGGGCATTCGCCGTCGACTGCAATTGCGAGATTTCGTCCTGCGACGTCGCATTGATCTTCTGAACCCGCTCATCGGAATCGATCCGGCCCTTGTCAAATTCATCACGAACCGCATTAATAGTTTCTTGTAACTGTTTGCTTTCACTTTCAGAAACAGAACGCAGCCGTTGAACATTTTCGTCGGAATCGATGCGCATTTTCTCGAACTCGTCGCGCAGCGCGTTGGCCGTTTCGCGCAATTGCCGCGCCTCGTCATTGGCATCCGCGCGCACCCTTTGAACGCTTTCATCGGCGTCGATACGCATGCGCTCAAGCTCGTCCCTGAGCGCATTCGCCGTTTCGCGCAATTGCCGCGCTTCGTCATTGGCGTCGGAGCGGACGCGCTGAACGACTTCATCCTTTTCGATGCGCATGCGTTCCATACCATCCCTGAGCGCACTCGCCGTCTCTCGGATTTGGGTATTTTCCGCCGCCGCCGCTGCGACCGCCTTCTGCACCGCTTCCTGGCTGAGGACGCGCTCGCGCTCGAGCTTGTCGCGTAGCGCATTGGCCGTCGATTTGAGTTGCTCCAACTCATCGCTCAGCGTGGCGATCGCCTTTTGCACCGCCTCGTCTTTTTCCAACCGCATGCGCTCGAGCTGATCGCGCAGAGCAGCCACGGTCTGCTGCAAATGCCGATTGTCACTCTCCATCCTCAGCAGAGGATCGGCCTGTGACGGCGCGGTGTTCAGATTATTGTTCATGTCGGGTTCCGCCGCAGCTTACACCAACTCTTGCAATAATTAACAAACCATAGGTAAGACTTTGTTTTCATGACATTAATGCATGCCTTGGAAATTCCCTGCAAGGGGTTCGTGACAGAGATGCGCAAAACGGTCAATACTCGCGCAAAGGGCCCCAACCGGCGCAAGGAACGAGATGTGAGCGAATTTATCAGCACGGTCTGCCCGCATGACTGCCCGAGCACCTGCGCGCTCGAGGTCGAACGGCTCGATGCCGGGCGCATCGGCAAGGTGCGCGGCGCGCGCGACAATGATTATACCGCCGGCGTGGTCTGCGCCAAGGTCGCGCGCTATCGGGAACGCCAGCATCATCCCGGCCGCCTCGGTACGCCGCTGCAGCGCATCGGCGAAAAAGCGAGCGGCGAGTTCCGCGAAATCTCCTGGGACGCCGCCCTCGACGAAGTCGCCAACGCCTTCCTGCAGGCCGAGCAAACTTACGGCAGCGAAGCCGTGTGGCCTTATTTCTATGCCGGCACCATGGGTCTGGTGCAGCGCTTCGGCCTCAATCGCCTGCGTCATGTAAAGCGTTATTCCGGCCAGCTGGAGACGATCTGCTCATCCGCCGCGCGGGCCGGTTTTGCCGCCGGCGCCGGCGCCTGCATCGGCGCCGATCCGCGCGA
Source organism: uncultured Rhizobiaceae bacterium (assembly GCA_964623955.1). GTDB lineage: Bacteria > Pseudomonadota > Alphaproteobacteria > UBA828 > UBA828 > PTKB01. The sequence continues at coordinate 9,835 of CAZUVO010000041.1, read as the reverse complement.
GATGGCGGTTTCCGATCTGATCGTCTGCTGGGGCGCCAATCCGGCCTCGACCCAGGTCAATGTGATGACCCATGTGGCTCGCGCGCGGAAGGAGCGCGGCGCCAAGTTCGTCGTGGTCGATCCCTATTACACGCGGACCGCCCAGGTCGCCGATCTGCATCTCCCCTTGCGCCCGGGAACCGACGGCGCGCTCGCCTGCGCGGTGATGCATGTGCTGTTCCGCGAGGGCATGGCCGACCGCGACTATCTCGCCGAGTACACCGACAAACCGCAAGATCTTGAGCAGCATCTTTCCGCCCGCGGCCCCGATTGGGCGGCGCCGATCACCGGCCTCTCCGCCGAGGAGATCAGCGAGTTCGCCCGCCTCTATGGCAAGACGGCGCGCAGCTTCCTCCGCCTCGGCTACGGCTTCACCCGCTCGCGCAATGGCGCCGCCAATATGCATGCCGCTACTTGCCTGCCGGCGGTGACCGGCGCCTGGAAGAATCGCGGGGGCGGCGCCTTCTTCAGCAATGGCGGCCTCTATGATTTCGACAAGACGCTCCTTCAGGGTCTCGACACGCTCGACCCGAATGTCCGCGTGCTCGACATGTCGCGCCTCGGCCCGGTGCTGACCGGCGACAAGAAGGATTTGGGCGACGGCCCGCCGGTTACCGCGACGATCATGCAGAACACCAACCCCGCCGTGGTCGCGCCGGAATCGGTCAAGGTCAACCAGGGCCTTAGACGTGATGATTTTTTCCTTGCGGTGCATGAGCAGTTCATGACCGATACGGCCAAGCTCGCCGATATCGTGCTGCCCGCCACGACCTTTCTCGAACATGACGATTTTTACGTCGCCGGCGGGCACAGCCATGTGATGGTCGGCGCCAAGATGATCGAGCCCTTCGGCGAAGCGCGCGACAATCATTTCGTGGTGTGCGAACTGGCCAAGCGCCTCGGCGCCGAGCATCGCGGCTTCGATATGAGTGTGTGGCAGATCATCGACGAATGCTTCCAGTCCGCCGGCTGGCCGAGCGCCGACGAGGTCCATGCCGCGCGCTGGCATGATTGCGCGCCAAGCTTCGAGGACGCGCATTTCCTTACCGGCTTCAGGACTCACGACCGAAAGTTCCATTTCAAGGCGGATTGGAAAGCCTTCGGCGAAATGGGCGCGGAGCTGCCGGACCTGCCCGACCATTTGCCGGAGATGATCGACGAGAGCGACGATGCGCATCCCTTCCGCCTGGTTACCGCGCCGGCGCATAATTATCTCAATACGAGCTTTACCGAGACCGAGACCTCGATCAAACGCGAGGATCATCCGTCGGTCCTGCTCTCGCCGGGCGACGCGAAATCAATGGGCATCGAAGAGGGCGCGCGGCTTCGCGTCGGCAACGATCTCGGCGAGATCACCGTCCCGGCGCGAATCGCGGAGAACGGCCAGAAGTCCGGCGTGGTGGTGATCGAATCGATCTGGCCCAACCACGCCTTCGAAAACGGCCTCGGGGTCAACACCCTGACCTCCGCCGACCCCGCCGGCCCGGTCGGCGGCGCGGTGTTCCACGACACGTCGGTGTGGATCCGCCCGGCCTAGTTACACGAAGCGTGAATGCCGGGCCTGTAACCGGCGGCCAATACCCTAACGATCGCGGGCGGCGTCAGCAGGCGTGTCGGCGCGACTTCATTCTTTGCGGGTTCATATCCCGAGTGACTCCAACAATAGAGGTCGCCCTCTTTGACCAAATAGGCATCATCGCCGCGCGCGACCATCGCGCCGTCCGGCAAATCTCCGATACCGTGTTCGGCGAGGCGTTCGGCATGCAACAGGCGGTCCATATCGTCGGCCCGGGCCGGGCCGGGCAAGTCCGCGCGCAACCAGGCTTCTTGAAAAGCGCGGTAATCCGCGCGGCGGCATTCGGCGCAGGGGCGGTGGCCGGCAGCGAGCGCGGTGGCCTCGTCGAGAAAGAACAGCTCCGTGTAGCGCCCCGGCGCCATCACCTCGCGCCGGCGATCCTTGAATGCCAACACACAGCAGATCCAGCGCCGCGAGGCCCAGCGCCTTCGCCCGAGCTTCTTTTCCTTGTCATGAATACAGCCGCCGCGATTGCCCATCATGGTGCCGCGCGCCGCCACCGCGACGATGTCGCCGAACGGCGTCACGCGGTTCTGCAACGGCCGGTGCATTTAGAGGACCTTGTCGAGAGCCTCGATGAGGCGGGCGACCTCGGCTTCGGTGTTGTAGTGCACCATGGAGGCGCGGATGACGCCACCGGAAGCTTCGAGGCCGAGATCGCGGATGCAGCGCGCGGCGTAGAAATCGCCGGCGCCGACCGCGAGCTTAAAGGGTTCCAGCGCGGCGGGGATTTCCTCGGCGCGCCGGCCTTCGACGGTGAAGGAAAAGGTCGGCGCGCGGGAGGCCTTATCCGCCGTCTGCCGGCCGATCAGCCGCACGCCTTTTTTGGCGAGGAGAAAATCGACGAAGGGCTCGGCGATGCGTTCCTCGTGATCGGCGATCAGCCCGTACACCTGTTTCATGCGCTCATGCAGCATCACATTGCTGTCGGGGAAATGATGGCCGTGCAGCAGGTCGAAATATTCCGTGATGCCGGAGAGCGACGCGGTCAGTTCATGATTGGGGCCGCTCGGGTTCAGCTTGAGCGGCACTTCGTCGGCGAGGAAATAGTGATTATTGTTGGCGGCGCGCTCCAAATGCTCGCGCTTGCCGTAAAGCAGCGAGAGATGCGGGCCGTATAGCTTGTAGAGCGAGCAGAGATAAAAATCGACATCCCACGCCTTGACGTCGAGGGCGCGGTGCGGCGCATAGGCGACGCCGTCGACACAGACCAGCGCGCCGGCGGCATGAACCATACGGGTTATCGCCGGCACGTCGTTGATGCCGCCGGCGACGTTCGAGAGATGGCTGAAACAGACCAGCCGGGTGCGCGGCCCGAGCAGTTGTTCGAGTTCCGCCGGTTCGAGCTCGGCGGTCTCCGGATTGAAGCGCCATTCCCGGATGGTCATGCCGAATTCCTCGAGCCGCCGCCAGGCGCCGTTATTGGCCTCGTGATCGAGGTTGGTGACGATGATCTCGTCGCCCGGCTGAAACCAACCGCGGATAGCGTGGGACAACAAGAACACGTTCATCCCGGTGCTGATGCCGACCATGACTTCGCCGGGCTCGGCGCCCATCATCTCGGCCATCAGGCGCTGGCTTTCCGCGATGCGCCGCGCCGCCTCCGCCGAGGCGTCATATCCCCCGCCGGGTTGGACGAAATAATCCGTCATGTAGGATTGCGTGCGCGCGATCACCGTATCGGCGGCAAGGGCGCCGCCGGCATTCTCAAACAGCGCCCAGCCGCAGCCAAGCGCCGGGAAATGGCCGCGCGCAAAATCCACATCGAGACGCGCGTCCGTATCCGCCATGAGACGTTCAGCCGTCCAGCGCGGCGATGATGTCGGCCGCCGGCACGCGCTCGGCGATATTCTCGAGCGCGTAGTTGAGACCGGCATTGTGCCACTCGTCATTAACCGTCGAGGTGCCGTCGGTGACGACCACGGCGCGGTAGCCGGCATCGGCGCCATGGCGCGCGGTATGCTCGACGGAAAAATTGGTCCAGGCGCCGGTGATGACGAGAGTCTCGATGCCGAGGCCGCGCAGAATGTTTTCCAGATTGGTGCCGTGGAAAGCATTCATGCGCGTCTTCTCGACGACGAAATCGCCATCCTTGGGCTCGAGCCCTTCCGCCGGCGCCGCGCCCCAACTGCCGCGCACCAACGCGCCCGATTCCTGGATGCCCTGGAACAGCGGCGCATTGAGCTTGAGCCCCGGCGCGCCGGGCTCGACGATGTAAAAGACATGGATCACCGCCATGCCCGCCGCCCGCGCGGCTTCCGCGACCCGCATGACATTGGCGACGACATTCTGGCTCTTGGCATGGGCCGGCGCGCCGGAATCGGCGAACGCGCCGCCCTCGATGATCACATCATTCTGCAGGTCCTGAATGATGAGGGCGCTGGATTTGGCGTCGAGTTCGATAGCCATCTGCCGGCCCCCTTAAGTCATGTAGCTCAGGCGGTTGCCCGAGACCTTCATTTTCACGCGATAGACCGAGGTGGTGCAGGTGCAATAGAGCTCGTCCCAATTGTCGCCGCCCCAATTGAGATTGGCGGAATGCTCGGGCATCTCGATGATGCCGAGATGGGCGCCCTCGGGATCGAACACCCAGAAGCCCTGCGGGCCGGTCACGATGATATTGCCCTCGGCATCGCACTTCATGCCGTCGACCACGCCCGACGCGAGATCGCCGTCGCCGATATTCTCGGCGAAAATACGGCCGTTGGAGAGCGAGCCATCGGCGTTGACGTCATAGACGCGGATATGGGCGCGTGGCGTATCGTTGATATAGAGCAGGCTCTCGTCCGGCGAGAAGCAAAGACCGTTGGGCTGGCCGTAATCATCGGCCACGCAGCTCAGCTCGCCGCCGGGCGAAATGCGGAACACGCCCTGGAAATCGAGCTGGCATTCGCGCTCTTCGCCGAACACCGGCATGCGGCCATAGGTCGGATCGGAGAAATAGACCGCGCCGTCGGACTTGACGACCACATCGTTGGGGCTGTTGAGCTCCTTGCCCTCGAAGTGGGAAGCCAGCACCTGGCGTTCGCCGGCCGCCGTCTCGCGCGCCAGATAGGAGGTCGAGTGCTCGCAGATATAAAGGTTCAGATCGCCGTCCAGCGTCATGCCGTTGCACTTGAAGGCGGGATTGCCGGAAACCTCGCGCACCACGCTGTCGCCGTCCGCCGCGCTCCAGCGCCGCCGCACATCGTTCGGCATGTCGCTGAAATAAAGGCAGTTTTCCTTAGGGTTCCAGATTGGCCCCTCGGTGAAGGCGAAGCCGGTCGCAATTTGTTCGATCTCGGCGTCCTTGTCGATCAGGCTCAAGAGCTTGTCGGAATTCGCGTTAACGGCCATCTCCCCTATCCTTTTTTGTTGGTAGCCATGGGCCATGATAGCCGCTTCGGGCGTTTGGTGAAGCCAAAATCCGTGGCAAGGCTGGCGAGGCTATCCGGAACAGGCTAGGCTAACTGGTCAAGCATCAAGAACAGGGAACAGCCGCCATGAAACTCTCTCTGATACAGATGAACAGCTCGCCGGACCGCGACGAAAATGTCGAACGCGCCGCGCGCTATATCGACGAGACCGTCGCCCGCGACAAGCCGGACCTGGTGATCATCCCGGAATTCTTCAATCACATCTATGTCTTTCAATTTCGCGACTACAAATATATCGACTGCGCGGAAACAGAGAACGGCGTGGCGATCAGCCGCATGAAGGAGAAGGCCAAGGAGCACGGCATCCACATCGTCGCGACGATTTTCGAGGAGCATACGGCGGGCAATTATTACGATTCCGCCATGGTGATTAACCCGGCGGGCGAGATCATCGGCAAGTACCGCAAGGTGCAGCCCGCCGCGGTGGCCAGCCTGGAGAAAATCTATTTTCGCTACGGCTCCTATTTTCCGGTGTTCAAGGTCGGCGACTGGCGCGTCGGCATCAATATTTGCTACGACACTTTCTTCCCCGAATCCGCCCGCTGCGCCGCGCTAAACGGCGCCGAGCTGATCGTTATCCCCTTCGCCACACCAAAAAAGGAATGCTGGCGCGAAATGATGATGACCCGCGCTATGGAGAACGGCGTCTATCTCGCGCCCTGCAATAAGGTGGGCCTGGAGGGCGAATGGGTTTTCGGCGGGCGAAGCATGATCGTATCGCCAACCTCCGAGGTGCTGGTCGAAGCCGGCGATGAGGGAGATGAAACCATTGCGGCGTCGCTGGAACGCGACCTGGTGTTCGAGGCCC
>CAZUVO010000041.1:0-3986 GCA_964623955.1 uncultured Rhizobiaceae bacterium | reverse complement strand
TGTTCCGCGACCGGCGCCCGGACCTCTACACGCCGATCTGCACCACCACGGAAGACATCCCGCTCGTCACCTAGAACGGAGCCGTCTTATGACCCGGTTTTCGCCCCGCCGCTGCGTCACCGCTCTCGCCGGAGCGCTCGCCATCCTCTGCACCCTCGGCCTCGCCGTGCCGGCGCGCGCCGATATGGAGCAAAATGGCGCCTCCGCCGACGCCCTGCTGAAGGACGTACTCGACTATGTCACCGAGTTGGTCGAAGAGGCGGATTTCGGCTCGAAACTCGAGCTCGCCGGCGAGGCCAGCGCCAGGCCCCGGGGCTATAAGGTGGAGATGATGTTTCCCGGCCCGGCTTTGATGGGCGCGGCCGGCGACGGGCTCAGGATGGAGGATATCACCGCGACCGTAACCCCGGAGGACCGAAACGAATACGCCTTCTCCGTCGATTTGCCCTATGGCGCGGAAGTTCTCAGCGCCGGCGGCGAGCCGGAAGCCGAGTTCACCTGGACCGGAAGCGACCTTAGAGGCGTGTGGCGCGCCGATCTCGAAGCCGCGACGGTTCTCCATGGCGCGCTTTACAATGTGAAGGGGACCGATGCCGGGCAGACATCGGGACCGGCGGTCATCCACCTCAATTCCCTGACCGTGGATCAGGATCTGAGCGAGGGGGCGAACGGCCTGTGGCGCGGACCTTTCTCGCTTGTCCTGAAAAAATTCGGCTTCGCGCCGCCCGACGATGATATGGAAATATCGTTCGGCGAATTCTCGACGCATACCACGATCGACGGCTTTGACCTGAAAGCCTGGCAGGACCTGTCAAAAACGACGGAATCGATTTCCCTGACGGACGAGGCCGGCCAGAGCGCGCCAACCCAGGATATCGGCGAAGCGGTACGGATTATCGAGAATCTAAATCTCGGCGCCGGCGAAGGCTCCTTGACGATTTACGATTTGCATTTTTTTCAGCCCGGCGAGCAGGCCTTTGAAGTGGGCGAAGTAACGCTCGGCGCCGATTACGACAATGACCGCAGGCCCGGAGGATATCGCCTCTCCCTCGCCTGGCAGGACCTGGACGTGGCCGATCTCGATATCCCGCAAGACTTCTTCACCCATAACGGTTCCCTCAAATTGGGGTTGGAGCGATTCCCGGCCCGGCAAATCCTTCTCACGATGATTGGCGCGGCGGAGGATCCGGGCGCCACAACGGGGCTCGATGAAAGCCAGGCGATGCAGCTCTTCGCCCTGCCGCTGATCCATGCCAATCGGACGGTGATCAATATAGAAGAGTTGACCCTCGAGAGCCCCGCCGCATCGATCCACGCCACGGGCAAACTGACCGCCGAGGCACAATCGGCGATGGGCGCCATCGGCGAGGCGCGGGTCGAGGTCGCCGGGCTCGACAAGCTTATCGCCACCGCCGCCCTCGAGGCGCTGCGCGACAGATCGGCGCAAGACCTGCTCGCCTTCCTCGCCATCGCCAAAGGGCTCGGGCGGCCGGAAATCTCGGCGGACGGCAAGCTGATTTACCTGTTCGACGTCGTGCTGCCGGCGGACGGCAGGGTGTTGATAAACGATATTCCGCTCGATCTGATTATCAACAGCGGCGCGGCCCGGCTGCCCGGCGGCGCGGCGCCGCTCTCCTAGAGCATTTCACGTTCACTTGCGTTCACGCGAACTGCTCTAGCTCTTTAATTCAAGCAAATGCGTCGTCGCAGGTGATTCCACCTGCTCGGGATTTGCTCTAGCCGACATTTAGGCGTCTAGCCGTAATTGCGGCGCAGTTTCTGCGTCAGGTCGGTCTGCATCTCGGCGACCTGATCGACCACCTCGCCCGCCGTCGCGCGGACCGAAGAGGAGAGCTCAGCCGTAGTGACCGCTTCGCCCGACATTTCCTGAATTGCGCTCGAGACCGATTGGGTTTCGCTCGCGGTCAATTGCGCGTTGTGGCTGATTTCATCGGTCGCCGTGCGTTGTAGCTCGACCGCTTTGGTAATCGCCTGGCTGGTTTCATCGACCGTCCCGACGGTTTCGCAAATCCTGACGATTGCCGCCACCGCATTGCCGATTTCTTCCTGAATGCCGCCGATCTGGCGGTCCACCTCCTCGGTCGCCGAGGTGGTCTGATTGGCGAGATTCTTGACCTCGCCCGCGACGACCGCAAAGCCTTTTCCGGCGCTGCCGGCGCGCGCCGCCTCGATGGTGGCGTTTAGCGCGAGAAGGTTGGTTTGGGTTGCGATATCGGTGATCACGCTGACGATATCGCCGATCTTGGATGCGGAGTCAGACAGGTTCTGAACCGTGGCACTGGTGTCCTCGGCCTCGCGCACGGCGCGCTGGGAAACCTCGCCCGAATGGGAAACGCCCTTGGCGATTTCGCCGATCGAATGCGCCAACTGTTCCGCCGCCGCCGCGACCGAGCGCACATTTTCCGAAGCGCTGTTGGCGGATTGGGTCGCCGAATCCGCCTGCTCCGAGACGCGTGAAATCGCCTGGTTCATCTCCTCCGCCGCATCGCGCATTTCGTTCGATTTGCCGGAGACGAATTGCACCGTGGACTGCACCTGGCCATCCAACTCGTGGGTGAGCGAGACCATGCCTTCCTTGACGCGTTTCTCCGCCTCGTCGCGCAGCGCCTCGCGCTCGGCATTCATGCGGTCCATTTCGAGCAGTTTGTCGCGAAACACTTCAAGCGCGCCGGCCATGGCGCCGATCTCGTCGCGCCGTTTGCGCGCGGGAATGGCGATTTGCTTGTCGCCCTGGGAGAGCCGGGTGGTCACCGCGGTGATCGCGCCGATCGGGCGAACGATGCTGCGCCCGAGCAAGCCGGCGATGATCAGGCCGACCAGGATCAGCGCGACGATGGCGATGAGTTGGGTCTCATAGATGCCGGCGGCGGTATCCTCGGCGCTCAGCAGAAAGTCGTATCCCTCTTCCACCGAAAGATCGACGAGATATTCGAAATTTTCGTGCATGTCGGCGAGCAGGTCCATGCGCTGCTCGCGCAACATCTCGACATCCGCCGCGCCGCCGAGCAGCAGCTCCGATTGCTCGGTGCGCAGAGCGCCGAGATCGTCCAGGGTCCCGCGGATCTCGGCGATGAGCGGCCCGGCCTCCGCGTTGCGCATTCTCTCGGCGACGACTTCGATGTCCTCGCGAATGAGCGAATCGAGCTCGGCGACCTCTTCCATTTGCGTCCCGATCGCCTCTTCCGTCGCGGTCAGCAGCGCAATGGTGTCGGCCCGGTCCATGCGAATGAAATTGCTCTGGGCGCTGCGCGCGAAGGTGCCCGACATCAGGGGATATTCGAAGGTGTCGTTGGCGACGCCGCTGATGCTTTCGATGCCGCGAATCGTCACATAGCCGATCGCCACCGTGAGCAGAATCATCACGGCGAAGCCAGCATAAAGCTTGGTACGAATTTTCAACTGACCGCTTCCCTCGCCCGGCGCCGACCAGGCGCCACGTATTCCTTAACAACTTTGCCTAATTTTCGTAAAAATTGGCTTAACTCCGGCGGCGTTGACATTTTCGTGATTCACCTAATTTTGACCGCGCTTGATCCCGTGGACGTGTAATCTTCGCGTCAGGCAGGGGAAGTAATGCCGCAATCCGGCGCTATCTGCGCCGATATGAGGGAGGAAGCGTCTTGCAGTCATTCAAAAGCCGATTGTTCGCATCGGCGGCGATTCCGGCGATTGTCGGGCTGGCCGCCGGCGTCACAGCCTGGTCAGCGCCGCAAGCCGGCCAGCAAACCGTGGAGCCGGCGCGTGCCGTGGGCGAAAATCCGGCGGCGATCGCCAAGCCGTGGCCCGAAGCGGGAAGTTTCCAATTTGCATCGGCCTGCGGGGCTTGCGGCGCCTGCGGGGCTTGCGGCGCCTGTGGGGCCTGCGGCCCGTGCGGCGCGTGCAATCCCTGTGGCCCGTGCGGCGCCTGCAACCCTTGTAATCCCTGTGCGGCGGCCAACCCGTGCGGACCCTGCGGCCCGTGCGGC
>CAZUVO010000040.1:6400-24159 GCA_964623955.1 uncultured Rhizobiaceae bacterium | reverse complement strand
GGCATCCGAGATAATCGGGGAATGGTCATGAGCTTCACCGTAACACCCAGCGGCGCTGCCCTCGGCGCGGAGATCACCGGGCTCGATATTTCCCGCCCGCTCGATGACAGCGATGCGGCGGGTCTGCGGGATGCCCTGCTGGAGCATCTGTTGTTGGTCTTTCCCGGGCAAGATTTAACGCCGGGCCAACTGGCCGAATTCTGCCGCCTGTTCGGCCCGATCACGCGCCATATTCTCGATCAGTACCACCATCCGGACGAGCCCGACCTCTGCATCATTTCCAACGTCGTGGCGAGCGGCAAGGGCCGCACCACGGCGCGCATGGCCGGCAGCTATTGGCATTCCGATCTCTCCTACATCGCCGAGCCGGTCGATGCCTCGATGCTCTACGCCATCGAAGTGCCTTCGAGCGGCGGCGATACGCTGTTCGCCAATCTCTATGACGCCTTCGAAACGCTACCGGCGGACATGCAGGTGCGCCTGCGCGGCCTGAACGCCGTGCACAATTTGATGAGCGGCACCGGCGCCGACGCCAAGGTCACGCTCTCCGAGGCACAGCGCGCCAAGGTGCCCGACGCCATCCACCCGGTGGTGCGCCGCCACCCCGGAACGGGGCGCGAGGCGCTGTTCGTCAATCCCGGCTTCACCCGGCGCATCGAGGGCATGGACGCGGCGGAAAGCGACGCGCTGCTGCAGGAGCTCTACGATCATGCCACCGAGGCGCGCTTCACCCACCGCCACAAATGGCGCGCCGGCGATCTCACCCTGTTCGACGGCCGCGCCTCCATGCATTCCGCCACCGGCGGCTACACCAGTGCTGACAGGCGAACTTTATGGCGGGCGTTTATGGGTGGGCGATACGCGGCATAGCGGACCGCGTTAAATCAGGTAAGGCCTCTCGATTCCGGCCGAGGAGGGGCAGCGCGTTGCACCCGACTTCAGCGCCGACCTTCTTTAAGTAATTGAAATTATTGAATAATGTGGGGGGATCCGCTCTATGCAGGGCGGCAAATTCTCAATAATGAATCCTAAAATTGTATTTACTGCAAGTTTAATCCCGTTTAATATAATATTTTAGGTTGTATATATACGGATAAGAGAGCCATGCAGGGGATTATCATTACCTTATTTCGCCTATTTCTCTGGCTGGAACACAAAAACACCTACATTTCCATCATCTGCCTACTGAGCTTCGTGTTAATCACCGGTTCCGAGATCTGGTTCTGGCAGACGAGCAACAAGAGCGACCCCTTCGAAATAGATTTTCTCGTCGGACTGCTCATTTTGTCCGCATTCGTGCCATTTTCGGGCAGCATCACCGGTCGGTTCGAATCCCTCATAGCAGGCCTAATTCGCAGGGGATTAATTTGGTACGAGTCGAGTAAAGAAGGAAGGGAATTACGTCAAATTGGGCTGGAATTGAACGCCAAAAAAAGATTGAAATTGGTGAAGATGGCCTTTGACGGCAACTCTACAAATTGCATTTTGTTGCAGATGTTTTTGTCTGCGCTATTCATTGGAGCTGCAAGTTACGCAGCGCAGAAAGTCGACTTTGTAGGTAACGAAAATCAGAACAATTTTGTTTTAGAGTATTTTGGGCGAGCCTATGCCGTATTTGTTATGGGATTGATCGCGGCAAGATTCGGAAAAGTGATTTACTGCGCAATATTCGCTCTAAAGTTTGAGAGTATGCTGAAAATAAAGAGAGGGGGCATATTCTTCGCAAAGCCGAATTTTGATCAGCCAGATGGTGCCGGTGGGTTTGCGCCGATCGGAGGGTTCTTCGTTTATTATCTCCGTCTCGTCGCAATAATGTCGTTGTACGCGATGGCTTGGCTTTTTGCGAAAGCCTTTAATTCACAAAGTATTCCTCACATTCACATCAATGACACTCCGGGAATCGTCGCCGTAATGCTGGGCGTTGCCGTTGCCCTGGTTCTAGTACACATTCTCGGATTTATCGCTCCCATGGCTTCCTTACACCATGCAATGGGTGATGCGAAAGAAAGGCATCAAGAGAAGTTAGATTCCATGGCGCGATATATAGAATCGCTTCGACAGCAGAATTGGAATGAAAAATACATTCGGATATTTCGAAACAATCAGGAGAAAATTGAAACGTTGGAAAAATTTATCGGTAAATCGAGTGCTACGCCATTATGGCCGTGGAGCTATACGACTCGCAGAAAATTTACCGTCAGCCTGATAATTCCGATTCTTACGGCAATTGGTGCGGCAATTAGTTTCGCATTGGGCGGCCAATAATATTGCCGTGTCATCATCGGCTGCGGTTACGCTGCTTGATCGCGGCTCAGCGCGCGAATTCCACGCCGAAGGTGCCGAGGTCGGCGACGGTTTTCACCGGCGCGGCTTTGCTCTTTTCCCACAGTTCCGCCGGGTCCGCGTTCCGGGTCAGCTCGCGGAGACGCGGATAGACCTCTTCGCTATAGAGGCGCATGGATTTGAGCGCGTCTTTATCGGACAGGAATCCGGCCTGGCCCATGATCAGCATATGGCCGAAGCCGCCGCTATAGTCCCAGAAGCTCTTGATCTGCTCATAGACCTGATCGGGCGTGCCGGCGAAGATATTGCCGACCGCCATCTGCTCGTCGAGCTTCGGCTGGCGCGGCACCAGGGTGCCGGCGCCGCCGCGCATCACCATCGCGGAGACCGGCGGCGGATGGTAGCCCGGCGGGTTGCCCCACTCCTCGGGCACCTTGTTGGCCGACATATACCAGAGAAGTTCCTGCGCGCCCTTCTCCGCCTCGGCCTCGGTTTCGCCGACGAAGCAAAGGCCGAGATAGGCCAGCCGGTCCAAGGGCGCCGGCGCGCCATGGGCGGCCAGATAGGCCTCGCGGTAGCCGTCGAAGATGCCGCGGATCTTGCCGTAGCCGGCGAGGAACACCGCGCCGATATAATCATGCTCGGCGACCGGCACGGCGGTGCCGGCGCTGCCCATGGTGATCCAGATCGGCGGGTGCGGCTGCTGATAGGGGCGCGGCCAGATATTGACCTGGCGGTGGTGATACCATTCGCCTTCGAAATTGAACGGCCCGTCCTGGCTGGTCCACGCCTTGACGATCAGATCATGAGCCTCCCACAGGCGCTCGGTGCCCCGGTGCGGCAGCACGTTCGCCGGTGCAGCCTCATAGGGCACGCTGCGCACGAAGCCGCATTCGACCCGGCCTTTCGAGATCACATCGACCATCGCCATCTCTTCCGCCACGCGCACCGGCTGATTGCGGTTCGGGATCGGATTGCCAAGGATCAGGAGGCGCGCTTTTTCGGTTTGGCGGGCGAGAATGCCGAGGAGGATCGGCGCCGCCGGCACGATGCAGGTCGCGGTCTGGTGATGCTCGTTCAGCATGATCTCCAGGCCGATCTCCTCGCAGGCGCACCACAGATCGAGATAGCGGTTATAGAGATCGTTCGCCGTCTCCGGGTCGCAATGCCGGTTGGGCAGATCGACGCGGATCGAGCGATAGGTCTCCTCCGGCGGCAGATAGGGATAGCAATTCTCGGTAAACCACCAGGTCTTCACCGCCGGCCTCCTCCCTCAACCCGCATGGGCGAACACGGCGTCGACAAAATCGTCGGGCCGTTCGATTTGCGGCACATGGCCGGTATTCTCGATCACGGTCATCGTCGCGCCGGCGATCATGGCGCAATATTTCCGTCCGTAATCGACGCTGACGATGCCGTCGCTCTCGCCCCAGATGAAATGGGTCGGAATCTTGATGCGGTGCAGCCGGCGCGGCAGCTTGGGATTGTGCATATAGGGCTCCCAGGTATAGACGCCGAGCGCGATGCGGTTGGCGGCGACGGCTTGCAACTCCTGATCACTCATGTCCGCCAGCGCGGGTGCCAGCGACGGGTCGTGAAACAGCAGCTCGGTGAGGCTTTCATAAGGCAGCGCGAACACATCGCTGATATCGCGGTCCTCGCGGCCGCCGATTTTGACGCCGACCGAGCCGACGAGAAAGAGCCGCGACAGCGGGGCGGCATTCGTTGCCGCGAGCTCAGCGGCGACCCAGCCGCCGAACGAAAATCCCATCAGCACGGCGCCTTGCAGATCGAGCGCATCCAGCAGGTCGAGATAGAGAAAGACGAGATCGTCCACCCGGTCGAAGCCGTTGGGGATCGGCGTGCCGCCGAAGCCGGGATGGACCGGCGCGATCACCTCGAAGTGCTCCGCCAGACGCCCGGCGAAGGGCAGTTCGGCGAGCGGCCCGCCGCCGCCATGCAGCATTAACAGGGGCGGCCCGCTTCCCATGCGGCGATAGGGCAGGTCGAGCCCTTGCAGGGCGATCGTTTCCATGGGCGGCAGCTAAAGCAATTGGAGCGGCCATGACAAGCCCCTCTTCCCGGCGGGGAAGAGGGGTTGGGGAGAAGGGGCGAACTTAGCGCGCTTAGCGCGCTTCGACTCCCCCATCTTCCCAACCCTTCTTCCCCCAAGGGGAAGAAGGGCTCGTATATTACTCCAACCCGAGCGCTTCCCGGACCGCTTTGGCGCGCAGGCCCTGCAAGCCGGCGGTGCGGCCTTCTTCATAGGCTTGGGCCGGTGGGATGCCGCGGTGCGCGCGGTAGAGCGCCCACATGGCGCCGGCGCGGTTGGCGAGGGGGCCGTGGAAGAGGAGCGGCAGATTGTCCTCGTCCTCGACGATTTGGGCGAAGGCGGCGATTTCCGCCTCCGAGGGCACGGCGTAACCCATGGGAATGTTGAAATAACGCATGCCGCGCGCCTCGACCTCGTCGCGCGCTTCCTCGATGCCGCTTTCCTCCGGCACGCGGAGGTCGATCACCGCTTCGAAGCCCAATTGGCTGAGGCGGCCATAGCCGCCTTCGTCGATGGCGCCGCTCGAGGCGATGGTGGGGGTGCGCCGGTCATATTTGCTGACCAGGCTGCCGATCTCCTCGCCGAACGGAACCTCGCCGATGGATTTGCCCGGGATGAGCAGGGCGATGGCGAGAATGGCGGCGGCGCCGGCCATCAGCCTCATGCGGGTGGGATGGGCCCGGATATAGGCATTCAGGCCGCCGCGCCTCATGATCCGTCCTTGCGGAACGGGCTGTGTTCGCCGAGCGCTTCGATCTCCCAATCGACCTGGCGCGTCTCGCGTTGGAGATAATCCTCGATCGCGTCGCGGAAGCCGGCATTGGCGATCCAATGGGCGCTGTAGGTCGCGCACGGCATATAGCCGCGCACCAGCTTGTGCTCGCCTTGCGCGCCGGCCTCGACGCGCTTCAGGCCGTGGGCGATGGCGTAATCGATCGCCTGGTAATAGCACAGCTCGAAATGGAGGAATTTGTGATACTCCACCGCGCCC
This sequence comes from uncultured Rhizobiaceae bacterium, assembly GCA_964623955.1. Taxonomy (GTDB): domain Bacteria; phylum Pseudomonadota; class Alphaproteobacteria; order UBA828; family UBA828; genus PTKB01. Next base: position 18,832 of record CAZUVO010000040.1, on the reverse strand, counting down.
CAATTGCGCCCGAACAGCGTATCGTCGCTTGCCAGATTGAGGGCGCCGGCGATCGGGCGCCCGCCATTCTCGGCGATCAACAGCACCACCTGATCGCCCATCTTCTCGCCCAACAGGCTGAAAAACTCGCGGGTGAGATAGGGCACGCCCCATTTGCGGCTGCCGGTCTCCTGATAGAAATGGAAGAAGGCGTCCCAGTGATGCTCTTCGATCTCATTGCCCGAGAGGGCGTGGATGGCGAGGCCTTCGGCCAGCGCCTCGCGCCGCTCGCGCTTGATCTGCTTGCGCTTGCGCGAGGCGAGCTTGGCGAGGAATTCATCGAAATCCTCGTAACCGTCATTCTCCCAATGGAACTGCATGCCGGTGCGGATCAGGAGGCCCGCCTCGTCCATCAGCTCCGCCTCCTCTTCGAGCGGAAAGGTGATGTGGAGCGAAGAGGCGCCGGTTTTGTCGGCGCATTGGATGCAGGCGGAGAGGAGCGCGCCCCTGAGCGCCGCCGCCTCCGCTTCGTCCTTGGCCGCATCGGCGCGGAGCAGCAGGCGCGGGCCGGTCGCGGGCGTGAACGGCACCGAGACCTGCATCTTCGGATAATAGCGCCCGCCGGCGCGCTCGAACGCGTCGGCCCAGCCATGGTCGAAAACATATTCGCCGTGGGAATGATTCTTGAGATACATCGGCACCGCGCCGAGCACCTGTCCGGCTGCGTCCTTGAGCACGACATGCTGGCCGAGCCAGCCGGTCTCCGCCGTCGCCGAGCCGCTCTCCTCCAGGGCCGAGAGAAAGGCGTGGCGCACAAAAGGATTGCCGCCGGGCACGCAAGCGTCCCAGTCCGCCGCCGCGACATCGTCGAGCGAGGTCAGAATATGGGCTTCGAGGGCGGGCGCCTGCCCGGCTTCTTCGAGTGCCATGGGTAGGACTCTAGCCTCTAAGATTCGAGCTTCAACCCCGAGGCGGCGAGATCGCGCAGATCCGTCTTCACATGGATGAGCGCCGGCCCGCCATGGTCGAGCGCGCCGTCGAGGGCGGCGGCGAACTGATCCGTCTTCTCCACGGTCCACGCCTCGACCCCCCAGCCGCGCGCCACGGCGGCGAAATCCGGGCTTTTCAAATTAACGCCATATTGGTTTTCGCCGCCGAAACGGCGCACCTGATGCATGGCGATGGTGCCATAGGCGCTGTTGTCGCAAACGATCACCTTGATCGGCAGGTTCTGCTCGACGGCGGTGACCAGTTCCTGCCCGGTCATCAGAAAGCCGCCATCGCCGACCAGCGCAACGACGGTTTTGCCGGGCCGGGCGAGCTGCGCGCCGAGCGCGCCGGGAACCGCGAAACCCATGGCGCCGGCGGCTGGGCCGGCCTGCGCCTGGCGGTGCTTGAACGGGAGATAGCGGTGCAGCCAGGTGGCGAAATTGCCGGCATCGTTGGTCACCGTGCAATCGTCCGGCAGCCGTTCGCCGAGGATGCGCATCACCTGGTTCATATCGACATCGCCCAACGCGCCGCCCTCGGGCGGGGTCGCCCAGGCCTCGTATTTCTCGCGCTGCGCCCGGCGCCAGGCGAGGCGCGCCTCCGGCGGCGGCGTGGTCAGCGCGTTGGTGAGGGCTTCCAGGGTCGGGCCGCAATCGGATTTGAGCGAGACGTCCGGCGCGTTGACGTCGAGCACGGCGAAATCGGTGAAGATATGGATGAGCTTCTGCTCGCGGCTGACGAGTTGGAATTCCATGGTGGTCGCGGCATCGAGCCGGCTGCCGGCGGAGATCACCAGATCGACATCCTCCCACATCTCCTTCTGATAGGGCGCCATCGCCAGGCCGAAATGGCCGAGACAGGCGGGATGGTCCGTCGGGATCGCGCCCTGGCGGCGGAAGGCGGCGCACATGCCGGCGCCGGAGGCTTCGAGGAACGCTTCGAGCGCCGCGTTGGCGGCCTCAAAATTGACCATCTCGCCGGCGATCACGATGGGGTGCTCCGCTTCGTCGATCATCTTGGCGGCGGCGGCGATCTTCTCCGCGTCCGGCGGATAGGCCGGGCGCGGCTCGGGCTCGGGGATCTCCAAATTCTTGCATTCGCCGGTGGTGACATTCTCGGGCAGGACGACGACCACCGGGCCGGGCCGGCCATCGACCGCGAGCGCCAGCGCTTTCTGGGTGATCTCGGCCACATCGCCCGGCACCAGCGCCTGCATGACGCCCTTGGCGAGCGGGCCGTACATGATGTGGTAATCGACTTCCTGAAACGCCTCGCGGCCGATCTGGTTGGTCGGCACCTGGCCGACGAAGAGCACCATCGGCGTCGAATCCTGCCGTGCGGTGTGGATGCCGATTGCCGCATTGGTCGCGCCGGGGCCGCGCGAGACAAAGGCGATGCCGGGCTTGTTGGTCATGCGCGCATGGGCGCACGCGGCAAAGCTCGCGCCCGATTCATGGCGGTTGACCACCAGGCGGATCTCGTTCTGATGGCGGCGCAGCGGCTCGACCGCGCCGAGATAGCTCTCGCCGGGGACACAAAAGATCGTGTCGACCTGATGGCCGATCAGCGTGTCGACGAGCGCCTGCCCGCCGGTGAATGTTTCCGTCATTTCCGCTTCCCTGGCCCGTTTACGCGACTTCCCACACCGATTCCACTTCCACCGCGCAATTGAGCGGCAGTGCCGTCACGCCGACGGCGGCGCGGGAATGTTTGCCGGCATCGCCGAATATCTCGCCGATCAGTTCCGACGCGCCATTGCCGACCGCCGGCTGGCCGGTGAAGCCCGGCGCGCTGGCGACATAGATGCGCAAACCAACGCAGCGCCGGACCTGGTCGAGGTCGCCGTCGCAGGCGTTTTTGAGATGGGCGAGGGTGTTGAGGGCGGAATTGCGCGCCGCCTGCTGGCCCTGCTCGGGCGTGAGGTCGCCGCCGACCACGCCGGTCCCAATGTCGCTGCTATCGAGGATCGACACCTGACCGGAAATGAACACCAGATTTCCCGTCTGGACATAGGGCACATAGGCGGCCACCGGGGCCGGCGGCTGGGGCAGCTCGATTCCGAGCTCCGTGATACGTGCATCGATTCGGCCGGGCATGGTGACAATCTCCCTCGCGAAATTAGGTTGTGGGGCCTGCGAAGGCGGGAGAATAGCGGCTCGTACCGGCGCGCACCATAACCGGCGTGGGGCGGACAAAAGAAAGGCGGGGCGCCTCAGGCACCCCGCCTTTTATCTTTGGTATGACGTGACGGTTTGTCTTAGTCGGATTCCCCGACATGCGGGCCAAGCAGAAGGGAATGGCCATGGCGCGCACGGTCGCGCGCGTTCTGATGTTTCTTCTTGTACATCGCCTGGTCGGCGCGGGTGAACAGGCTTTCGCTATCGTCGTTCTTGTCGAAATTGGTGATGCCGACGGAGCCGCGCACCGGGATCGCCGCACCGCCGAAATTGACGAAATGCTCGTTCAGCACGGTTTCGATTTCCGCCGCCCGTCCCATGCCGCCGTCGCCGTCGCATTTGGAGAGGAGGATGGCAAACTCGTCGCCGCCGATGCGCGCGACGCTGTCATTCTCGCGGATCTGCAATTGCAGCAGCTGGCCGATGGTGCGCAGCACCCGGTCGCCGGCAAGATGGCCGTAGACGTCGTTGATGGTTTTGAAATCGTCGAGGTCGATCAGCGCAAGCACGCCGGTCTCGCCGTAGCGCCGGGCATTGGCCAGCCCGCGGCGCAGTTCGCGGTCGAAGCCGCGGCGGTTCATCAAGCCGGTCACCTCGTCGGTGAGCGTCAGCATCTCGAGAAGCGCGATGCGCCGGCTCTGCTCGGCGAGGCGCTGCTCCGCCTCCGTCGCCACCGCCAGAGCGCGCTCCAACAGGTTGCGCTGATCCGAATCCGTGCGATCGCCGCGATCGCGAATGGTCTGCAGCAGCTTTTCGGCAATTGCGCCGACGCTGAGCGCGAGCTCCGATCCGGGCTCGGGAAAATCTTCTATCGTTCTCGTCGAATGGGCCATGCCATACCTCTCCTTGCTTTATCTATTGCTCGTCATGAGCCGGCCTCGCCGCAAGGGCGCGGCCGCGCAATTACAGCTTCTGCGGTGCAAACGGCATGCCAAGAATAGGCTGTTTTAAATCAAGGACTTATAGAGGCGTCGGCGGGTGGCGGTAATATTTGCACCCCGATCGCCGGGCGGGCGGCAGTTTTAGCCGACCTCGCCTTTACCGCCCGGGGCAAATCGGACATGCTGAGCGCCACGCCCCGCTTCTGGGGGTCGGGACTTATTCGCCACGGCGGGGACGATGAACCACATTATTCGGCTTGTTTTGGCGCTTTGCTTGCTGGCGGGTGGGCTGTTTGCCGCTTTATCCAGCGCCGCCGCGGAGCGCTGGTTTACGCCCCATCGCGGGTTCTACCAAATGTCGCTGGCGACCGCAGAATCGTCGAGCGGGATCATCGGCGCCACGGGCGAGACCTATTTCGAGTGGGTCGGTCAATGCGACGGCTGGAACGTCAATCAGCACACCAATCTGACCCTCGCCACCTCGCAGGACACCAGCGACCAAGTCGATCTGACTTTCTCCGGCTGGGAGGCCAAGGACGGCACGCTCATGCGCTTTCAATCGAGCCAGATCGCCAATGGCGGCATGGTCGAGAAAATCGTCGGCGAAGCGAATATGCCGGGCACCGGCGGCGCCGGTTCGGTGAGCTACACCGAGCCGGGTAAATTCACCGTGGGACTGCCCGAAGGCACACTGTTTCCGAGCGAATATTCGCGCCGCATGATGCTGCGCATGCGCGCCGGCGACAGCGGCTATACCGCCATCATGTTCGACGGCTCGAGCACCGAGGGGTCTTACGAGGTCTCGAGTATTTTCTCGGCGCCCCGCATGCATGCGCTGCCCGGCGCTTCGTCATCCTCGGCGGAAAAGGAGAAGGTGTGGCCGGTGCGCATGGCCTATTTCCCGCTGCGCGGCGGCGATGTCGAGCCGGATTTCGAGGTCGGCGCTCTGATCAACGCCGGGGGCGTGGCGCATCGCTACGAGATCGATTACGGCAATTTCGCCGTCCGCGCCGTGCTCGTGCGCTATGAGGAGGTCCCGTTGCCGGACTGCTGATTGGGCCACAGCCAGGCGGCGCCGCGCACGCCGCTCGAATCGCCGTGGCGCGCCCGCACAAGGCGGGTGCGGACCGTATCGCTGAACACGTAACCGCCCCACAGCTTCGGCACCGTGTCGTAGAGCCGCGCGATATTGGAGACGCCGCCGCCGAGCACGATGATTTCCGGGTCGATCACATTGATCACGCTCGCCAGCGCTTTCGCGAGACGTGCTTCATAGCGTGCCAGAGTGGCTCTGCTCGGTCCGTCGCCGGCCGTCGCGGCGGCGGCGATCTCATCCGCGGTCAACGTCTCGCCGGTCTCGGCGGCATGGTCGCGCGCCAGGCCCGGGCCGGAGAGGAAAGTCTCGATGCAGCCGGCGCGGCCGCAATAGCAGGGCGGGCCGGGCCGCTCTTCGTCCAGCGGCCAGGGCAGGGGATTGTGGCCCCATTCGCCGGCGATCGCGTTCGGCCCCTGTAGCAGCCTGCCGCCGATCACGATGCCGCCGCCGACGCCGGTGCCGAGAATGACGCCGAACACGCTCGCGGCTCCGGCCCCGGCGCCATCGACCGCTTCCGAGAGGGCGAAGCAATCGGCATCGTTGGCGAGGCGCACCGGGCGCCCGAGGCGCGCTTCCATATCCTCGGCCAGGGGCTCGCCGATCAGCCATTCGGAGTTCGAATTCTTGATCCGCCCGCTGTCCGGCGAGATCGCGCCGGGCGTCGCCAGGCCGACCGAACCCGTGCCGCCGGCTTCCGCCTCCACCGCTTTTATGAGTTCGGCGATGGCATCCAGGGTTGCGCCGTAATCGCCGCGCGGCGTTTCGGTGCGGCGGCGGGCGAGGGCGCCGCCATCGTCACCAAGCGCGATGGCTTCGATCTTGGTGCCGCCGAGATCGATGCCGATGCGCATCGCTCAATAGCCCTTGGCCGCGAGGTCACCCTCGATGACCCGGCGCGCCGAGGCCCAGCTGTCGGTGCGGTAGTGACAATCCTCAGCCGGTCCGAGCAGGCCCGAGAGACGGCGCTCGGCGATGAAATGGATTCGCACCACCTCCGCAGCGTCGCGCGCCACGGCGCTCATATGGCGCGGGCTGTCGTCGATGAAATATAGCGGCGCTTCGATGCGCCGCATGAACCAGGCCACCGGCGGGCCCTTGGAGCCGGTGTTGGAAAGTACCGGATAGTCGATGCCATGACCGGTGAGCTGGGTTTGGCGAAACTCCAAATGTTCGCGCCAAAGATTGGTGAGAATGATGATATTCGCCCGACCCGCGAGTTGGCCCAGCGCTTCCGCCGCGCCGGCGACGGGCGCCAGGGTCCCGGCATGATCGGCGTAGAACTCCCGGATCAGGCCGCGCACCGCCTCCGGCGGCAGTTCCGTATCGTCGCCACGGGCGCGGATATTGCCGTCCAGCGCATAGGAGCGCCACAAATAGTAAAATTCCTTGCCGTGTAGAAAGCGTTCGAAGGCCGCCATGAAGGTGAGCAGCACCTCATCGGCATCGCACAGAATGAGCGGCCGGGCGGGGTCGAGGGCCAGCGCATCGAGCTGGGGATGGAGATCCGGGTGGGTCGGAGGCGCTTTCATAACAATACCTTAACCATCGTAATCTAGACTAATTGCCGTGACCCCATGTTCGGTGCGGGGGGCGCGCGCAACGATCCGCGCGGCTCCGCTAACAGGTCGAGGCAGAAAGCACAAAAATGTCCGCCCGCGTCCTTGTTGTCGATGATATTCCCGTCAATGTGCGGCTGTTGGAAGCCAAACTCGCGGCGGAATATTACGACGTGATCACCGCCAATAGCGGCGCCGAGGCGCTCGAGATCATTCAATCCGAGCCGCCGGACATCGTTCTGCTCGACGTGATGATGCCGGAGATGGACGGCTATGAGGTCTGCCGGCGCATCAAGGCGGAGCCCGCGACGGCGCTCCTCCCGGTCATTATGGTGACGGCGCTCAACGAGCAGTCGGACCGGGTGACCGGGCTGGAATGCGGCGCCGACGATTTCCTCACCAAGCCGGTGCGCGACCTGGCGCTCTTCGCCCGCATGCGCTCGCTGCTCCGGGTCAAGATGCTGATGGACGAGCTGCGTCTTCGCGAAGAGACCTCGCGCCAGATGAACACCCTGCGCGATATCGAAAAACGCGACGAACTCCTGAACGGCCAAAAAGTTCTCTTCCTCGGCGAGGATGCGAGCGAGGGCGATGTGATCGCCTCCATCTTCGACGATACGAGTAGCGTCGAAGTCCTTTCCGATTCCGCCGAAGCCATGGCGAAGGCACAAACCGAGGGCTATCACACCGTCTTTGTCAGCCTTTCTTTGATCGACGGCGATCCCTTGCGCCTCTGTTCGCAATTGCGCTCGCAAGTGGAAACCCGGCACACGCCCATTCTGGTAATCGCCGAAAATGACGAGCCCGAAACCGTGACCAAGGCGCTCGAGCTCGGCGTCAGCGATTATATCATGCGGCCGATCGACCATAGCGAGGCGCGGGCGCGGGCGCTGACCCAATCGAGCTACCGGCGCTATCATGAAGAATTGCGCGGCGCCCTGGAGAAGAGCGTCGACATGGCGTTCACCGACGGGCTCACCGGGCTCTACAACCGGCGCTACGTCACCCGTCATCTCGCCAGCCTGGCCCAGGATGCGAGCTCGGAGAATCGCAACATCGCCCTCATCATGGTCGATATCGACCATTTCAAGAAAGTCAACGACACCCATGGCCACGATGTCGGCGACGAGGTGCTGAGGGAGATCGGCGCGCGTCTGCAATTGATCGTACGCGGCCAGGATCTCGCGTCGCGCCTCGGCGGCGAAGAGTTTCTCGTCGTGATGACCAACGCCACCGAGGAGAACGCCCAATCCGTCGCCGAGCGCATCCGCGGCGACATCTCCAGCGAGCCGATCAAGGCGGCGACGGCGGATGGCAATATCGAGGTCACGGGGTGAGCGTCGGCGTGGCGATGCGCGAAAGCACATCGGAAATGCCGGACCAGCAATTGAAGCGCGCCGACGAAGCGCTTTATGCCGCCAAGCGCGGCGGACGCGATTGCGTCGTCATGGCCGCCTGACCGCGCTCACGCCGAACTCTTCAAATTCTGATTTTATTGCGGCGCGGCGAATGTTTTGCTGAGCGCTTCCGCCTGTGCGAGCTGCTCGGATGTCAGCGTGGCGCCGATAGCGTCCCGCGCCCGTGCCGCGTTGGCATGGCCGTCCAACGTGGCACGGTTAAGCCAGGCATAGGCGCGCACCGCATCGCGCGCCACGCCGCGGCCATCGATATACATCGAGCCGAGCAGCACCTGGGCGCTGGTCAGCCCGGCGCGGGCCGCCTGCTCGTACCAGCGGGCAGCTTGCTCGAATTGATCGCGCGTCTGGGCCAGCATGCCGAGGCCGAACGCCGCATTGTGATCGCCGTTTTCGGCAAGCGGCCGCCAGATCGCCTCGGCCTTGGCGTGATCGCCGGCGGTATAGGCCTGCCAGCCAAGCGCCGGATCGGCCTGCGCCGAGGCGGCGGCAAGAACCAGCGCACCCGTGATTAGGAGTGGTGCGACGAGCCGGCTGATAATGGATGGCATGGCGCCAGGCGCCCGTTACTTGATCTTGGCTTCTTTGAACTCGACATGCTTGCGCGCGACGGGATCGAACTTGCGCAGGACCATTTTCTCGGTCTGCGTCTTCGGATTTTTCCGCGTCGTATAATAGAAGCCGGTGCCAGCCGAACTGACGAGCTTGATAAGGATGCTGTTTGCCTTGGCCATGATACGAATTCTGAATTTTCTCGAAGCGAATAACCGGGCGGACAATACAGGCCGCCCGTTCGAAGTCAAGTCGCGCCGCGCCGCCGGATGCCGAGAACCAGGGCCACCGCCAAAACCAGGCCATAAGCGCCGATAAGCACCAGATTGAGGCCGTAAGGGTCCCAGGCCTCGATGGCGCCGCCGCCGATGAGCGGCCCGAAGGTCGAGCCGACGGCGAGGGTCATGGCGATAAGCGACACCGCGGCGGCCAGTTCGCCTCCTTCATAGCGGTCGCCGAGAATGGTTAACGAGACGGTATAGAGGCTCACCACCGTGCCGCCGATGAAGAACAGGCTGATCCACATCAGCCAATCGGTGCCGATGGAGAGCGGCAGAACGATCGCCGCCGCGCCGCCCGCCAGGGCACAGATGAGGAGGGTGCGCATGCGCTCGATGCGGTCGGCGAGCCAGCCGATGGGGAATTGCAGCACGATCGAGCCGACCACGAAGGCGGTCACCAGCAGCGACGAGATTTGCACCGTCATGCCGAGATGGAGGCCGAATACCGGCAGCAGCGAAATCGCCCCGGAATGGATCACGCCGAACGCCAACACCGCAGCGAACAGCACCGGCATCGCCAGAATCAGAGCGAAGGCACGCAGCCGCCCGGCCTGCTCCATCGCCGGTGCCGGGCCATAGGCGAGGAAGAGCGGCAGGATGGCAGCGGCGAGGATGGCGGCGCCGATATAGATCGGAAACTCGCCCTCGGTGCCGACGATCGGCACGAGGAGCGAGCCCACTGCCATGCCGCCGGTAATCGAGGTGCCGTAAATCGCCACCATGCGCCTGGGTGACCCAGATATCACTGGCGATGAGTACCAGAAAGATCGTGCCGCCAAGCACGAAGCGGAGCGGAAACCAGGCCGTAAGCGGATCGGTAAAAGCCAGCGCGCCGAGCGCCACGGCACCGATCAGGGTGGCGCCGAACATCGCACCCCTTAAGCCGAACGCGCCGAAGATGCGCGGCACGAAAGGGCCGAACAAGAGGATCGCGGCGGATTCGCTGGCGGCGCTGAGGCCGATCAGGGTGGAGCCGATGCCTTGCCGCTCCATGATGATGGCGAGCAGCGGCAGGGTATAGCCGAAGGCGAGACCGACCAGCCCGGCGCAAACGATAACCGCGAACATTGCGCGCAAGGTCGTATGGCGGGTGTCGCTATCCGACGGCGGAGGCGCCGCCGCCTGTTCCGATGTCACGGCTGCTGGGGTTCTATTCCTGGATGGTGCCGACCGCCGCCCGTCCCTCGGGCGTGATCTTGCATATCAGCCAGTCCGGTTTGATCGGATTGTGCCGCCAGGGCTCGGCCCAGCCCGCGCCCAGGCAAGAGCGCACGGTGCGGCTGGACACCTGCTGTCCTTCGCTGTCGAAGAGCGGCAATTTCCCGCCCGGCTGGGCTACTCCACGCTCCAGCCAGCGGCGTTGTGACGGCGTTGGTTTGGCCACGCCTGTCTCCCTTGTCTCCCTATTGCCCGAAGGTTAGCGCAGGTTGCGCGCGGACGCCAGAGGGAGGCGGATATCTGTTAACGCTTCCGTCTGCGGCCGCGCTTGCCGGATTTACCGGTTTTGGCGGATTTTGCCGATGGCCCGGGAGACCAGGGCTTTTCATTGACCGCGAGAAGCTCCAGCACGGTGGCGCCGGTGAGCCCGTCGGCCTCGGCGAGGCGTACCAGCACCCGGTCGCCGATCGTCACATGGGCCGCGCCGACGCTGAGCGAGTGGCGCGCCGGATCGTGGCGCGGGCGCGCGCCGCCGAGGGAGCGCGCCGGCACCAGCCCGTCCGCGCCGCTCTCGTCGAGCTCGACGAAGAGCCCGAAGCGCGCCACGCCGGAGACGCGGCCGGTAAATTCCGCGCCGATATGGGCGGCGAGATAGGCCGCGGCATAGCGGTCCATGGCGTCGCGCTCGGCGGCGGTGGCGCGCCGCTCGGTGCCGGATATATGCGTGCAGATTTCGCCGAGCTCCGCTTCCGCGCCGGCCGGCAAACCGTCCTCGCCGAGGCCGAGCGCCGCGATCAGGGCGCGGTGGACGAGAAGATCCGCATAACGCCGGATCGGCGAGGTGAAGTGCGCATAACGCTCCAGCGCGAGGCCGAAATGGCCGAAGTTCGACGGCGTGTATTCGGCCCGCGCCTGGGCGCGCAGCACCAGGGTGTTGATGAGGTGCCGGTTGGGGCTCTCCGCCGCCTTGGCGAGAATGTGATTGATATTGGCCGAAGTGATGCGCCGGCTCTTGGAGAGTTTCAGGCCGAGCCCGGCAAGCAGGTCGCGCAACTCTTCGAGCTTGGCGGCATCCGGCTGATCGTGGACGCGGTAGACGCAAGCGCCGCCACGCGCCTCCAGGGTTTCCGCCGCGGCGACATTGGCGGCGATCATGAATTCCTCGATCAGCCGATGGCTGTCATAGCGCGGCGCCTCGGCGATGCGCGCGATGCTGCCGTCATCGGCGAAGCTCACCTCGCGCTCGGGCAGGTCGAGCTCGAGCACGCCGCGCCTCTGCCGCGCCGCGAGAAGCGCCTCATAGGCGCCGCGCAACGGTGCAACGAGTTCGGCCATGAGCGGCGCCAGGGTGTCGTCCGGGTGGCCGTCGAGCGCCTTTTGCACCTGGCCATATTCGAGCCGCGCGGCGGAGCGCATGAGGCCGCGGGTGAATTCATGGCGGCGGATTTCGCCTTCCGCCGAAAGATAGATATGAACGGCGAGGCAGGCGCGGTCTTCGTCCGGCTTCAGCGAACAGAGGCCGTTGGAGAGCGCCTCGGGCAGCATCGGCACCACCCGGTCGGGGAAATAGACCGAATTGCCGCGCTCGCGCGCGTCTTCATCGAGGGCGTCGTCCTGGCGCACATAATGGGCGACATCGGCGATCGCGACGAGGATATGCCAGCCGCCGGGATTGGCCGGGTCGGGATCGGCCTCGGCCCACACCGCATCGTCGAAATCGCGCGCGCTGGCGCCGTCGATGGTCACCAGCGGCAGGGCGCGCAAATCGCTCCGCGCATCGAGCGCCGCCGGCTCGGCGGCTTCGGCCTGGGCGAGGGCGGCATCGGAAAAGGCGGTGGGGATGAAATTGGCGTGAATGGCGATGAGGCTGATGGCGTGCGGCCCCTCGAGATCGCCGAGGCGTTCCGCGACGCGCGCCAGCGGCAGGCCGTAATGGCGCCCGGGGAGCTGCTCCGCCTGCACCAGCTCGCCGGTTTTCGCGCCGGCGCAATGCTCGCCGGCGACGAGGTGATCCTTGCCGCCACGCTTCGCCACCGACTGAATGCGCCCGCCCTCGCCCTCGGCGACAAAGACGCCGATAAGCTGGCCGCCGCCCTGGTCCAGGACGCGGATCGGCGTCGCCTGATAGCTGCCGTCGGCGAGGCGCTTGAGCCGCGCCAGCACCCGGTCGCCGACGCCGAGCGCGCCCTGGCCGCTTGTTTCCGGCGACACATAGATCGCCGGCTCATCCGCTTCCGGCGCATCCGCTCCGGTTGGGCGGCCGCGCAATTCGCCGTCTGAATCGATGCGCTCGATTTCGAGCACGGTGACATTCGGCAGCGCCGCCCGCCGTCTGCCGCCGGCCCGG
>CAZUVO010000040.1:0-6390 GCA_964623955.1 uncultured Rhizobiaceae bacterium | reverse complement strand
CAGCAAGTCGCGCAAGCGGGCGCGGTCATTGCCGGTAATGGAAAAGGCGCGGGCGATCTCGCGCTTGCCGACGCGCCCCGGGCTGTCGGCAATGAACCGGCGGATGTCTTCCTTGTCGGGAAACGGCGCGGCGTCGCGGCGCCCGGCGGGCACGGCTTTAGGAGCTCCCGGTGCCGTCGTGGCTGGCGGCAGTCTCGGCTTTGGCCTTGGCGGGGCTCTTCTTCTTTGCGGCCGGTTTTTTCTTGGCGGCGGTCTTTTTCTTGGGCGCGCTCTTCTTCTTGGCGGCGGTTTTCTTTTTTGTGGCGCCCTTCTTCTTGGCCGCCTTGGCGGCGATCAGGGCGAGCGCTTCTTCGAGGGTGAGCGCGTCCTGGTCGGTGCCCTTGGGCAGGGTGGCGTTGATGCGCTTATGCTGCACATAGGGGCCGTAGCGGCCTTCCTTCAGGGTCACCGGCGCGTCGTCATCCGGGTGCTTGCCGAGTTCGCGCAGAACCGATCCGCCGCGCTGGCTGACCTCGGCGAGCAGGCTGACCGCCCGGTTGAGGCCGATGGTTAAAATGTCATCGTCCTTCTTGAGCGATTTGAACTTGCCGTCATGTTTGACATAGGGGCCGAAGCGCCCGATCCCGGCGGTGATCTTCTTGCCGGTCTCCGGATGGGCGCCGATGTCACGCGGTAGTGACAGGAGACCGAGGGCGGTTTCGAGATCAACCGTATCAGGCACCGATTCGCGCGGCAGCGAGACGCGGCGCGGCTTGCCTTTGCCGTCCTCGCCGGTCTCGCCCATTTGCAGGTAATAGCCGAACGGCCCCTTCTTGAGGGTAATCATCAGGCCGGAATCCGGATGGCTGCCGATTTCGCGCGGGCCGGCATCGGCCTCGCCGTCGCCGTTCAGGGGCCGGGTGTGGCGGCAGTCCGGATAGTTCGAGCAGCCGATGAAGGGGCCGTGCTTGCCGAGCTTGAGATTGAGCCGGCCATCGTCGCAAGAGGGACAGACGCGCGGATCCTTGCCATCGTCGGAAATCGGGAAGAGATGCGGCGCGAGGGTCTCGTCGAGCACCTCGATGACCTCTTTGATGCGCAGTTCCGCGGTTTCGTCCACCGCGCCCTTGAAGTCGGTCCAGAAGCCGCCCAGCACCTTGTGCCATTCGATCTGGCCGTCGGAAATAGAGTCGAGCTCGGTTTCCAGCGCGGCGGTGAAGTCGTATTCGACATAGCGGCGGAAAAAATTCTCAAGAAACACCGTGACGATGCGTCCGCGGTCCTCCGGGATGAAGCGGCGGCGGTCGAGGCGGACATAATTGCGGTCCTGCAGCACCGAAATGATCGAGGCATAGGTCGACGGCCGGCCAATGCCGAGGCGCTCCAACTCCTTGACCAGGCTGGCTTCGGAAAAGCGCGGCGGCGGCTCGGTGAAATGCTGGTCGGGCTTGACCTCGGTCACGCCGAGCGCCTCGCCCTTCTTGACCTGGGGTAGTCGGCGCTCATCGTCATCGCCATTGGGGTCGTCGCGACCTTCCTGATAGAGCTTGAGAAAACCGTCGAAGGCGATCACCGAGCCGGTGGCGCGCAGCGCATGACCATTATCGCCAGGCGCGATGACGATGGCGGTCTGGTCGATCTCGGCGCTCGCCATCTGGCTCGCCAGGGTGCGTTTCCAAATAAGCTCGTAGAGTTTGGCCTGATCGTCGCTCAGCGCGCTACGCACGCTTGCCGGCAGGCGGCCAAGATCGGTCGGGCGGATCGCTTCATGCGCTTCCTGCGCGTTCTTGGCCTGGCTGCGATAGGTGCGCGGCTTGTCGGGCCTGTAGCGCGCGCCATATTCGCGTTCGATGGTGGCGCGCGCGCCGGCCAGGGCTTCCGCCGCGATCTGCACGCCGTCGGTGCGCATATAGGTGATCAGCCCAACTCGGTCGCCGCCATCGATTGCGACGCCTTCATAGAGCTGCTGCGCCACACCCATGGTCTGGCGCGCGGTGAAGGAGAGTTTGCGCGAGGCTTCCTGCTGCAGGGTCGAGGTGGTGAAGGGCGGCGACGGGTTGCGCTTGACGCGCTTCGCTTCGATTTCGCTGACGCCATGCATCGCCGCCTGGACCCGGTCGCGCGCGGCGTGCGCACTGGCTTCGTCGGCGAGGTCGAACTTATCCAACCTCTTGCCGTCGAGATGGGTGAGGCGCGCCTCGAACTTATCGCCGGCTTCGGTCGTCATCTTGGCCGCGACGGTCCAATATTCGCGCGGCACAAAGGCCTCGATCGCGGCTTCGCGCTCGCAGATGAGGCGGAGCGCCACCGACTGCACCCGCCCGGCCGAGCGCGATCCCGGCAGCTTGCGCCAGAGGATCGGCGAGAGGGTAAAGCCGACGAGATAATCGAGCGCCCGGCGCGCCCGGTAGGCATCGACCAGATCGTCGTCGAGCCGGCGCGGATTGGCCATCGCCGCGAGCACGGCGCTTTTGGTGATTTCGCTGAACACCACACGCTCGACGGCGATGCCGTTCAGCAGGTTGCGCTCGTTCAGCTCATCCATGACATGCCACGAGATCGCCTCGCCCTCGCGGTCCGGGTCGGTGGCGAGATAGAGATGCTGGGCGCCCTTCAGCGCCTTGCCGATGGCGCGGATGTTCTTCTCGGAATCGTCCGAGACCATCCAGGTCATTTCGAAATTGGCCTCGGGGCGCACCGAGCCGTCCTTGGGCGGCAGGTCGCGCACATGCCCATAGGACGCCAAGACCACAAAGTCCGGGCCCAAATATTTGTTGATTGTCGATGCCTTAGCCGGCGATTCGACGACGACGACGTCCATGGGGCTAATTTTCTCGAACCAGAATGATGCGTATTATCGCATTGATTCTATTAACGAAACCTGACCTCCAACATGGCGTTCCAAATGGCCCGCCAGTTCGAGTTCCAACAAGATGGTGAGAAGGAGGGCAGGTGTCAACCTGCTGTGACGCAACAGCTCGTCGATCGGAACCGGGCTCGGGCCGAGCAATTCGCGCACCTGGGGGCGTGCCGCGGCGAGTTCGGATTCGCCCGGTGCGGCCATGTCCGGGGTGGCGAAATCGGGTTTTGTCGGCTCGTCCAGCTTGCCCGAAGCAGCCCCAGAAAGCGCCTCGATGACGTCCTCGGCACCCTGCACGAGGGTCGCGCCATCGCGGATCAGGCCGTTGCAGCCGCGGCTCCTGGGGTCGAGCGGCGAGCCCGGCACGGCGCACACTTCGCGGCCCTGCTCGCCGGCGAGGCGGGCGGTAATCAGCGAGCCCGAACGCGGCGCGGCCTCGACCACGACGACGCCGAGCGCGAGGCCCGAAATGATCCTGTTGCGGCGCGGAAAGTGGCGCGCCTGAGGCACGGTGCCGAGCGGCGATTCGGCGACCGCCAACCCGCGCGCGACGATATCCTCGTAAAGTTCCGCGTTCTGCTTGGGATAGATCACGTCGACGCCGCCGCCCATCACCGCGACGGTGCCGCTTTCCAGCGCGCCCTGATGGGCCGATGAATCAATGCCGCGCGCCATGCCGGAGACCACCGTGAAGCCGGCGGCACCGAGATCCGCCGCCAATTGCCGGGCGAAGCGGATGCCGTTGGCCGAGGCGTTGCGCGCGCCGACGATGGCGACCATGTCGGTCTCGAGAAGATGGCCGTGGCCGAGGAGCGCGATCAGCGGCGGCGGATCGGCGAGGGCGGCGAGCGGCGCGGGATAGGCCGGCTCATGCATCGCGACGAAGCGCCCGCCCAATTCCGCCAGTTCCGTGATCTCGCGCTGGGCGGCGGTTTTCGAAAACAGTTTGATCGCGCGTTTGCGCCCGCCGCTCCGCGCCAGGGCGGGCAGCGCTTCGAGCGCCGCAGCCGCGCTGCCATAGCGGTCGAGCAGGGCGAGGAAGGTGACCGGGCCGACATTCTCACTGCGCGACAGGCAAAGCCAGTCGAGACGTTCGCCGTCGCTGAGAGGCCGGGTATCAACCACAAGTGGTGGTTAGTGTATTTTGGTCAATTGGTCAACCGCCGCCCGGCTTATCCTTGGCTTTGCCGATGCGGGATTCCTCGCCGCTCAAGAGGCGGCGGATATTGGCGTGATGCTTGGCCGCGACGAGGATCGCCAGCAGCCCGGCCAGTTCGGCAAGCTGGCGCCCGGCGAGAAGGTAGGCGAAACCCGGCGCCGAGATCAGCGCGGTGAGCGAGGCGAGCGACGAATAGCGGAATGCGCCGGCGATGGCGAGCCAAACGGCGCAGGCAATCAGCCCGAGCCGCCAGTCGAGGGCGAGCAGCACGCCGAGGCTGGTCGCCACGCCTTTGCCGCCGCGAAACTTGAGCCACACCGGCGCCATATGTCCGACCACCGCGGCGACTCCCGCGGTGAGCGCCAAATCCGGCCCATAGATGGCGGCGATCAGCACCGCGCCGGCGCCCTTGGCGCCGTCGAGTACGAGGGTGGCGGCGGCGAGCGGCTTGTTGCCGGTCCTTAGCACATTGGTCGCGCCGATATTGCCCGAGCCGATGGCGCGAATATCGCCATGGCCGAAAATGCGCGCGAGCAACAATCCTACCGGTATCGAGCCCAGCGCGTAGGCGGCGGCAAAGGTCACCGCATAATACGGCCAGGAATATGCCCAACTTATCGGATCGGGCATGGCTGTCTAGGACCAACGGGTCATTAGAATGACCCGTTGTATGTTCCCTCAAGCGCCGGGCGGACGCATCCGCGTCCTTGGCTTACTTCGCGCATGCTCGGGCGCGCGGTCGCGCTTGCCGAAAAGCGATGAGACGGGCTCATCGCTTTTCGGAATTGCTGTCGAGGGTGTAAAGGGACCGCCCGTCGACGACGGTTCGTAATGCCCGGCCCTGCACCGGGCGGCCGTCGAACGGCGAATTTTTCGACATGCTGCGGAATTTCGAGGTGTCCACTTTCCAGGGCATGTCCGGATCGAACAGGACGAGGTCTGCCGGCGCGCCCTTGGCCAAGCGGCCTGCCGGCAGATTGAGCAGCTCGGCCGGTGCCAGGGTCAGGCGGCGGAGGAGGTCAATGAGCGTCATATGGCCGCGGTGATAGAGCTCGAGCGAAAGCGGCAGCAGAGTCTCCAGGCCGACGATACCGTTCGCCGCATGGGCCATCGGCAGGCGCTTGCTCTCCTGATCGTGCGGCGCATGGTCGGTGGCGATGGCGTCGATGGTGCCGTCTTTCAGCCCTTCGACGATGGCGGCGCGGTTCTCTTCGCTGCGCAAAGGCGGCGCCATTTTGGCAAAGGTGCGGTAATCGCCGACATCGAGATCGGTGAGGGAAAAGTGATGCGGCGCCGCCTCGCAGGTGACGCGCAGCCCCCGCGCCTTGGCCCGGCGCACGCAATCCACTGCCTCGGCGGTCGAGATATGGGCGACGTGGTAGCGTCCGCCGGTGAGCTCGACCAAGCGGATATCGCGCTCCACTACCACCGTTTCGGAAACCTCCGGAATGCCGTCGAGGCCGAGCCGCGTCGCCACTTCGCCCTCGGCCATGCAGCCGCAGCCGGAGAGCGAGAGGTCCTCGGCATGCTGCGAGATCAACAGATCGAAGGTCTTGGCGTAGTTCAGCGCGCGGCGCATCACCTGGCTGTCGGCAATCGGCAGCCCGTCATCGGTGAAGGCCACAGCGCCGGCTTCGGCCAGCATGCCGAATTCGGTCAGTTGCTTGCCGCCGAGGCCCTTGGTGACGGCGGCGAAGGGATAGACCTTGACCCCCTTGGCCTCGCGTGCGCGGCGCTGGACGAATTCGATCAGCCCGACATTGTCGATCACCGGGTCGGTATTGGGCATGCTGCAAATGCTGGTGACGCCGCCCGCCAGCGCCGAGAGGCCGCCGGTGGCGATGGTCTCTTTATGCTCATGGCCGGGCTCGCGCAGATGGACATGCATATCGACCAGCCCGGGCGCGAGGCAATGCCCGGCGCAATCCACCGTCTCGATGCCCTCCGGTACGCCGTCGGCGAAGAGGCCGGGGCCGAGATCGGCGATTTCCGCGCCCTCGGTGAGGAGTGCGCCGGCGGCGTCGAGCCCGCTCTCGGGGTCGAGCAGGCGGGCATTGATATAGGCGGTGCGGCTCATGCGCTCCCCTGCCCGGGGTCGCGGCCGAGCATGTCGAGGCAGGCCTGGCGCACGGCGAGGCCGAGCTCGACCTGCTCCAAAATGGCGCTCCGGGTGATGTCGTCGGCGACGGCGCTGTCGATCTCCACACCCCGGTTCATCGGCCCGGGATGCATGATCAGCGCGTCCGGCCGGGCCGAGGCGAGCTTGGATTCGTCGAGCCCGAAATAGCGGAAATATTCCCGCGTCGAGGGCACGAAGGTGCCTTGCATGCGCTCCGCCTGGAGACGCAGCATCATGATGATGTCGCAATCCGCGAGGCCCTCGCGCATATCG
>CAZUVO010000039.1:0-24219 GCA_964623955.1 uncultured Rhizobiaceae bacterium | reverse complement strand
GCGCCTCCGGCGGGCGCACCCGCACATTGATGCCGAGGAGATGGGATTCGTCGCGCTCGGAACGCGATGTGCGCAATACCGACATCAGGCGAAGCGCTCCGCCACGCGATCGTAATTTTCGAGATCGGCGATCGGCCCGAGGGCGGCGAGGCTCGGCCGGCTGCCGCTGAAGATGCGCGCCGCGACCCGCACCACATCTTCGGCTTGGATGGCGTCGATCTCCGCCACCATTTCCTCGATCGGGATGGAGCGGTCGAAGATCAGCATGTGCCGCCCGAGACGCTCGCAGCGCGATGAGCTCGATTCGAGGGACATGAGCAGCCCCGCCTTGAGCTGGGCGCGGGCGCGATCGACCTCTTCCGCCGTGACCGCGCGACAAACCTTGAGCAATTCGTCGGCGATCACCGGTGTGAGCTCGGACAGCTTGTCCGGGCCGGTGCCGCAATAGACGCCGAACACGCCGCCATCGGTATAGGACGAGGCGAAGGAGAAGACGGCATAGGCCAGGCCCCGGCGCTCGCGGATTTCCTGGAAGAGGCGCGACGACATGCCGCCGCCCAAGAGTGTGGAGAGCAGTTGCACCGTGTAGAAATCATCGTCGCCATAGGCGATCCCGTCGAAGCCGAGCACGAGATGCGACTGTTCGAGTTCCCGGGCGATGCGCGAATCGCCGCCCTGATAGTCGGCCTGAAACCCGTTCGTCGCATCCTCGCCGGGCAGGGAATCGAAGGCCTCCGCCGCGAGCTCCACCAGCCGTTCGTGATCGAGCCGCCCGGCGCCGACGACAACCATGCGCCCGGCGCTGTAATGCCGCGCCATATAATCGGCCAGCACCTGGCGCGAATAATTCGCCACCTGCACTGCCGGGCCGAGGATCGAGCGGCCGAGCGGCTGGTCGGGATAGACGGTCTCCTGAAACTGGTCGAACACCGCGTCGTCGGGCGTGTCGTGGGCTTGGGCGATCTCCTGGACCACCACCGCGCGCTCGCGCTCAAGCTCGTCCTCGGCGAAGGTCGAGTGCTGCAGGATATCGGCAAGGATATCGACCGCCAGAGCGACATCCTCCTTCATCACCTTGGCGTAATAGGCGGTTTGCTCGCGCGAGGTATAGGCGTTGACATGGCCGCCCACCGCTTCGATCTCCTCGGCAATGGCAAGCGCGCTGCGCCGCTTGGTGCCCTTGAAGGCCATATGCTCGAGGAGATGCGAGACGCCGTTGATCTCGGCGCTTTCATAGCGCGCGCCGACATCGACCCAGACGCCGACCGAGGCGGTCTCGAATTGCGGCATGTCCTCGCTGACGATACGCAGACCATTCGCCAGAGTGGAGACTTGTGTCGTCACGCGACCTTCCCTTCCCGGCGGCCCGCCGCCACGGTGGCGACAATGTCCTTTACCGCCGCTAGATCGTTGGGCAATTGGGTCACGCGCTCGGACCGCTGCAGGAGATCGGCGAGCGCCGGCGGCAATTCGGGGCGGATATCCGTCGCCCGCTCCACCGCATCGGGGAATTTCGCCGGATGGGCGGTGGCGAGACATATCGTCGGCGCGTGCTCCGAGTCACCCTCCGCAGCGGCGAGGCCGGCGGCGCTGTGCGGATCGATCAGCGTGCCGCACTGCCGCCAGGTGCGGGCCATGCAGTCGAGCGCCTCGGCGTCGTCGACGCGGCGCGCGGCGAATTGCCGGCGGGCCTCGGCGAGCTTGTCCGCCGCCACGTCGAAACCACCGCCTGATTCCAAAGCCTCGATCAGCGTCCGCACTTGGGCGCCGTCCCGGCCATGCAGTTCGAACAAGAGACGCTCGAAATTGCTCGCCACCTGGATATCCATGCTCGGGCTGATGCTGGCGACGACCTCGCTCTTGCGGTAGCCGGCGCCGGCGAAGAAGCGGGCGAGAATATCGTTGGCATTGGTCGCGACGAGCATGCCGGCGATGGGGAAACCGAGCTTCGCCGCGACATAGCCGGAATAGACATTGCCGAAATTGCCCGTCGGCACGGCGAAGCGCGCCGGCCGGGCCGGAGAGCCGAGAGCGAGAGCGGCGTAGGCGTAGTAAACCGTCTGCGCCATGATGCGCGCCCAATTGATCGAATTGACCGCCGCCAGATTGTTGGCGTCGCGGAAGGCGAGATCGCCGAACGCCGCCTTCACCAAGGCCTGGCAATCGTCGAAAGTGCCGTCGATGGCGATATTGTGGACGTTGGGCGCATCCACCGTGGTCATTTGCCGGCGCTGCACCTCGGAGACGCGGCCCGCCGGGTGGAGGATGACGATGGAGAGATTGTCGCGCCCACGGCAGGCCTCGATGGCGGCGGAGCCGGTATCGCCGGAGGTGGCACCCAGGATCGTCAGCCGCTGGCCGCGCCGCGCCACCACATGATCGAACAGACGGCCGACCAGTTGCAGGGCGTAATCCTTGAACGAGAGCGTGGGGCCGTGAAACAGCTCCATCAGCCAGAGGCCGGGGCCGAGCTGGACGAGAGGCGCGGTGGCCGGGTGATCGAAACCGGCATAGCATTCCCGCGCCATGCGTTCGAGCGTCTCGGGTTCGATGGCATCGCCGACGAAACGCTCCGTCAGGCGCTGGGCCAGGCCGGCATAATCGAGCGCCGCAAGCTCTTCGATCTCGGCGGGGGAGAAGGGATCGGGCCAGCTCTCCGGCACGAACAGGCCGCCGTCGCGCGCGAGCCCGGCGAGCAGCACGTCCTCGAACGACGCGCCCGCATCATCCGCGCGGCGCGTGCTTACATAACGCATGGGCGACGACTCTTAAGTAGGGTCAAACAGGCGGCCAGACTATACGCCGCGCCGCCGCAAGGGCAAGCCGCCCCAGTGCGGCGCTCAGGCAAGATAACGCGCCTTGAGATGGGCCTTGAAGGCGTCCGTGCCGAGCGGGCGGCCGGTCGCGCGCGCGATCAGCTCGTGGCTCGGATAGCGCGACGCCTGGCCATGCACCGCATCGCCGAGCCAGGCGAGCAGGCCGGCAAATTCGCCGCCGGCCAGCGCGACGGCGATATCGGCGAGTTGCTTGCGCGCGCTGGCGAAGAGTTGCGCCGCGATCAGCGCGCCCAGGGTATAGCTCGGAAAATAGCCGATCTCGCCCGCCGCCCAGTGAATATCCTGCAGGCAGCCGTCGGTATCCGTCGCCGGGGTGAGACCGAGATATTCCTCCATGCCCTCGCGCCAGGCGCCGGGCAAATCCGCCGCCCGCAGGTCACCGGCGATCATCGCCTTCTCCAGGCGGTAGCGCAGCATGATATGGGCGGGATAGGTCACCTCGTCGGCATCGACCCGGATGAAGCCGGGCGCGACGCGGAGCGCGAGGCGGTGGAGATTGTCGGGCGCGAAGGCGGCATCGGCCTCCGCCGTGCCGAAGGCGGCGCGCATGAGGGGAGCGGCGAAGTTGAAGAACTCAGCCCCGCGACAAACCTGCATCTCCATCAGGAGCGATTGGCTTTCATGCAGGCTCATGCTGCGCGCTTCGCCGACCGGCTGGGTGCGCCACGCCTCGGGCAGGCCGCGCTCATAGAGCGCATGGCCGGTTTCGTGCAGCACCGCCATCAGCGAGGAGGTGAAATCCGCCTCGTCATAGCGCGTGGTGATACGCACATCCTCGGAAACGCCGCCGCAGAAGGGGTGGTGGCTCTCGTCGAGCCGGCCATGCTCGAAATCGAAGCCGAGCCGCGCCATTAGGGTGCGCGACAGTTCGCGCTGCTTGTTGAGGGGAAACGGCCCCTCGGGCGCGATGGCAGCGGACGCCCCGGCCTGTTTCTCCAGCACCTCGGCCAGGAAGGTGGGGAGAAACTGCGCGAGATCGGCGAAGATCACGTCGATCTCGGCGCAGGTGAAGCCGGGATCGTAGCTGTCGATCAAGGCATCATAGGGCGCGAGACCGAGCGCCGATGATTTGGCCGCGGCCTTTTCGCGCACCAGTTCAAGGAGCGGCTGGAAGGATTTTTCGAAAGCGGCGAAATCGTCCGAAGCGCGCGCGTCGCGCCAGACGAGCTCACAGTCCGACGCGGCCTTGCTCAGCGCCGCCACCAGATCGGCGGGCAGCGCATTGGCATGGCTCCAGCGGAGACGCATCTCGCTGAGATTGGCGTTTTCCCATGGGTTCAGCGCATCGCGCGCCGACTCCGCCTCGCCGAGCAGATCGGCAAGGCGGGCATCGGTCATGATTTCGTGGCGGATGATATCGAGCTCGGCGAGCTGGCGGGCGCGCGCCGCCGCGCCGCCGGTCGGCATTATCGCCGCCCAGTCCCATTGCAGCACCGCCGCGGCGCCGCTCAAATGGGCGAGGCGGTCGAAGCGTTCCTCGAGCTGTTGATAGGCGCTCAAGAGCCGCTTTCCGCCTTTTTGCGCCGGGCGCCGCGCAGCATCAGATAGGTGATGCCCATGAGGCAGGCAGCCAGGGCGAACCAGATGACGGCATATTGCAGATGCTCGTTGCGCAGCTCGGTCTTGGTCTGCCCGCCGATGGGAAAGCCGCCGGGATTGGCCGCCGGACCGGCATCGACGAGATAATCGCGCGGCGCCACGCCGGCCTGGCCGTATAGCGAGGGCAGATCGACCCAGTACCAGAAATTTTCTTCCGGCACATTCTCCGGCGTCAGCCAGCCGGGGATATTGCCGCCGGTGAGGAGCCCCTCCACGCGCACCGTGCCAGCAACCTGCCCGTCCGGCCGGCGGGCCGGGTCCTTGAGTTCGGTCGGCACCCAGCCGCGATCGACGAGCAGCGTGCCGCCGCCGTCGCCGCGTTCGAACGGGGTGATCACATGAAAGCCGGGATTGCCGTTGTAGGAGCGCGCGCCGAGATACATTTCCTGCTCGTGGTGGAACTGACCGTCGAGCCAGACCGGGCGATAGAGCATGGCCTCGACATCCGCGACTTCCGGCGGCAGGGCGAGCGCCTCGGACTGGGAGCGCACCTGGCGATATTCGTTAACGCCGTTCTTCCAGATCAGGCGCTGCACCTGCCAGGCGCCGAGCGCCAACAGGGCGAGCACGCCCGGGATGGCGACGACTATGATCCACCACCGGGTGCGCGGCAGGGATGTGTCACGAGCTTTCATCAAAATCCAACACCTTGTGCTTGTACTGGAGCGCGATCAGGATCGCCTTGGCCGGCCTGAGCGCGCCGAGGCAGCCGCCGAGGATGGCCGGCGCCCAGATCACGGCATGTACCCAATAGGGCGGCTGATAGGCAATCTCGACCCACATCGCCAGGGCGACGATGACGGCGCCGACGATGAGCACCACGAACACGGCAGGGCCGTCGCCGGCATCGTGCTTTTTGAGTTCGAATCCGCAGGCGTTGCAGTTCTCGGCAACTTGCAGATAGCCCGAATAGAGCCGCCCCCGGCCGCATTTCGGGCAACGGCACAGCAGGCCGGCGCGAAGGGCGGATACGGGTTGGTGCGACGCTTCAGACATGCTCTCGCGAATGCTCCGGCGAACAGGCCAACAAGGCGATGCCCGCGAGCCCCATTCGGGATTCGCGGGCACCTTGGAACGTAGCGTCCGCGCCACCGCAATCAAGGCGGCGCGGCGTGCGGTGCGCGCTTACGCGCCGCCCCACCAATAGACCCAGACGAAGAGGAACAGCCAGACGACATCGACGAAATGCCAATACCAGGCCGCCGCCTCGAAGCCGATATGCTGATCCGGCTTGAAATGACCCTTTATCGAGCGCCACAGGCAAACGCCGAGGAAGATTGCGCCGATGGTGACGTGGAAACCGTGGAAGCCGGTCGCCATGAAGAAGGTCGAGGAATAGATGCCATCGCTGAAGGCGAAATGCGCATGGGCGTATTCGTAGCCCTGGATGCACAGGAAGATGACGCCGAGCAGCACCGTGAGCGCCAAGCCGGCGATCAGATGCTTGCGGTTGTTGTGCTTCAGCGCGTGATGCGCCCAGGTCACCGTCGCGCCCGAGGTGAGCAGAATGATGGTGTTAAGGAGCGGCAGATCCCAGGCATACATCGTATCGACGCCCGGCGGCGGCCAGGTGAACTCGATGGTCGCCGGCGGCATGATCGAGGCGTTGAAGAAAGCCCAGAAGAAAGCCGCGAAGAACATCACCTCCGAGGCGATGAAGAGCACCATGCCGAAACGGATGCCGCGGGTGACGACCGGGTTGTGGGCGCCCTCGTCGGTCGCCTCGCGGATCACGTCGCGCCACCAATACCACATGGTCGCCAGCGTCAGCGCGAAGCCGATGCACATCAGCCAGATCTGCTCGGAATGGAAATAGAGTACCGAGCCACCCAGCAGACAACCGCCCGCCAGCGCGCCGAGCACCGGCCACGGGCTCGGTTTGACCATGTGATAATCGTGGCCTTTTGTATGTGTGGTGTCGCTCATATCGTCACTCCGTGGTCAATGTCCGGCATCGGCCGGGATTGCGCCGGTTCGTTTCAGTTTTTCTGTACCGTTTCGTCAACATCGCGGCTCGCCAATTGCGCCTGCTCGCCGAGATAAGTCTCCAAAGCCTCTTCACCCTGATCGAAGAAGGTGTAGGAAAGGGTAATGGTCGTGACATCGTCCAGATTGGGGTCGTCGATGATTTCCGGATCGACGAAGAAGGTCACCGGCAACTCGGCGCTTTCGCCGGGCCGCAGCAGTTGCTGCTCGAAGCAGAAACAGTCGACCTTGGTGAAATAGATGCCTGCCTTGGCGGGCGTCACATTGAAGGTCGCGGTGCCGAGGACGGTGCGGTCGGATTCGTTGACTGCCGTGTAAAAGGCAAGGCCGACCTCGCCGACACGGAGATTCACTTCGCGCTGGGCCGGTTTGAAATGCCACGGCACATCGCGCGCCACATCCGAATTGAATTGCACCGTCACCACCCGGTCGCCGATTTCTGTCGGCGCTTGCTCGGCGGTTTGCGTCGTGCCGCCGAAGCCGGTCACGGCGCAGAAGAGATCGTAGAGCGGCACCGCGGCGAATGAGAGCCCGACCATGCCGCACACCACGCCGCCGAGAATGACCAGCGTCATGCGCTTGCGCCTGAGGGAAACGGCCATGTCAGCTGCCTCCCATCCGGGCGAGGGTGATGAAGAAGAACAGCACCACCAGGCCCAGCAGCACGCCGGCCAGGGCATAGTTCCGCCAGCGGCGGCGGCGGTAATATTCTTTGTCTGGCATGGCTTCGGTCATCTGACTAAATGGCTACCGGCAGGCTCTGATCGACCAACAGCAACACGAAGATCAAAAAGAGATAAAGGATTGAGAACGGGAACATGCGCCGCGCGCTCTTCTCGCTGGCATCAAAGATCACGGCGACGGCGTAACCCACGAAGATGAGCCCGAGCGCCAACGCACCGGCGCCATAAACCGCGCCGGAGAGGCCGATGAAGCAAGGCACCAGGGTGACCGGCAGCAGCGCCACCGTATAGGCGAGCATTTGCCGCGCGGTGGTGCGCCGCCCGGCAACCACCGGCAGCATGGGCACGCCCGCTTTGTCGTAGTCGCCGCGCTTATAGAGCGCGAGCGCCCAGAAATGCGGCGGCGTCCACAGGAAGATGATGGCGAACAACACGACAGACGCCCAGGTCACGTCACCGCCGACCGCGGCCCAGCCGATCATCGGCGGGAACGCCCCGGCGGCGCCGCCGATAACGATGTTCTGCGGCGTGCGGCGCTTGAGGCCGATCGAGTAGATAACGACATAGAAGAAAATGGTGAAGGCGAGCAGCCCCGCCGCGGTGCCGTTGACCGCAAGCGCCATGATCGAGACCGACGCGACCGCGAGCGAAATGCCGAAGCCCAGCGCGACATTGGGCGCGACCCGGCCGGCCGGGATCGGGCGGTCTCGCGTGCGCGTCATCAGCGCGTCGATATCGCGGTCGACCCACATGTTGATCGCCCCCGACGCGCCCGCGCCGACGGCGATGCAGAGGATGGCGACGACGGCCAGCACCGGATGCATACCGCCCGGCGCGAGCAGCATGCCCACCAGGGCGGTGAACACCACCAGCGACATGACGCGGGGCTTGAGGAGCGCCAGGAAATCGCGAACCGCGATCTCCTCGCCATACCTCGCCCGCTCCGCGCCGGCCGCTGTGTAATCTGTCACCGTCACCTATTCAAACTCCCCTCAGGCCGATCCGATCAACGGATGCGCGGCAGGTCTTCATGGGTGTGGAACGGCGCCGGCGATTCGACCGTCCATTCCAGCGTATCGGCGCCCTCGCCCCAAGGATTGGCCTCGCACTTCTTGCCCCGCATCAGGGTGTAGAAGACGATGAAGAGGAACAGCACGATGCCCGCCGCCGAAACGTAGGAGCCTATCGTGGCGATCAGGTTCCAGCCCTCATAGGCGTCGGGATAGTCCGGAATACGCCGCGGCATGCCGGCGGCGCCGAGGAAGTGCATCGGGAAGAACGTCATATTGACGCCGATGAAGGAGATGAAGAAGTGGATCTTGCCCAACATTTCCGGATATTGCCGGCCGCACATCTTGCCGAACCAATAGTAGAAGCCGGCGAAGATGAGGAACGCCGCGCCGATCGACATGGTGTAGTGGAAATGGCCGACGACATAATAGGTGTCGTGCAGCGCGATATCGACGCCGGCGTTGGAAAGGACAATGCCCGTCACGCCGCCGACGGTAAAGAGGAAGATAAAGCCCAGCACCCAGAGCATGGGCGTCTTGAACTCGATCGAGCCGCCCCACATGGTGGCCAGCCAACTGAAGATCTTGATACCCGTCGGCACCGCGATGACCATCGTCGCGGCGACGAAATAGGCCCGCGTGTTGACGTCGAGGCCCACCGTATACATGTGATGCGCCCATACGACGAAGCCGATAAAGCCGATCGCCACCATGGCGTAAGCCATGCCGAGATAGCCGAACACCGGCTTCCTGGAGAAGGTCGAGACGATATGGCTGGCGATGCCGAAGCCCGGCAGGATGAGGATGTAGACCTCGGGATGGCCGAAGAACCAGAACAGATGCTGGAACAGGATCGGATCGCCGCCGCCGGCGGGATCGAAGAAGGTGGTGCCGACATTGCGGTCGGTCAGCAGCATCGTGATGGCGCCCGCGAGAACCGGCAGCGAGAGCAGCAGCAGGAACGCGGTGACCAGGATCGACCAGGAGAAGAGCGGCATCTTGTGCAGCGTCATCCCCGGTGCGCGCATGTTGAGAATGGTGGTAATGAAATTGATTGCGCCCAGGATCGACGAAGCGCCCGCGAGATGGAGCGCGAATATCGCCATATCCATTGCAGGCCCTGGTTGTCCATAGGTTGATAGCGGGGCATAAACCGTCCAGCCGCCACCGACACCGGTCGCGCCTCCCGCCGTACTCGGCACGAAGAGAGAGCCCACCAGGAGCCCGGCCGCCGGTATCAGCAGCCAGAAACTTATATTGTTCATTCGCGGGAAGGCCATGTCCGGCGCGCCGATCATCAGCGGCACCATCCAGTTTCCCATACCGCCGATAAAGGCCGGCATGACGAAGAAGAACACCATGATCAGGCCGTGGGCGGTGATGAAGACGTTAAAATAATGCGGGTTGTCGGCGAATATCGACATGCCGGGCGCGGCCAGCTCGGCCCGCATCAGCATGGAAAGCACCGCGCCAACCACGCCCATGATCATCGCGAAGACGATATACATCGTCCCGATGTCTTTGTGATTGGTGGAATAAAGCCAACGGGTAATGCCGCGCGGGGTGTGATGATCCGCGTGAGCGCCGTGTCCTGCTTCGCTGTGAGCCATGTAACGTTTCCTTCCTTACCCGCTTATTCCGCCGATTCGAGACGCGCCACCGCGACGTCCGGATCGGGTGTATCGCCGGCATATTCTTCCTGGGCGTAGGCCGCCCATTCGGCATATTCCTCTTTCGAGACCGCCTTCACTTGAATCGGCATGAAGCCATGGTCGCGGCCGCACAGTTCCGAGCATTGGCCGTAATAGACGCCCTCGGCGTCGACCCGGAACCAGGTCTCGTTCACGCGCCCGGGCACGCCGTCAATCTTCACGCCGAAGGCGGGAATGGCCCAAGCGTGGATGACGTCGCCCGCCGTCACCAACAGGCGAATATTTGTATCGACCGGCACGACGACGGTCTCGTCGGTGGCGAGCAGTCTGGGCTGCCCTTCCTCCAACTCGTCATCCTGCAGCATCACCGCGTCGAAGGAGATGTCCTCGCCGAGATCGGGATATTCATAGGTCCAATACCATTGATGACCGATCGCCTTGATGGTCATCTCCACCTCGTCCGTCCGGTCCATGAAATAGAGCAGGCGGAGGGACGGGACCGCAACGGCTACCAGGATGATGACGGGCACCACGGTCCAGATCACTTCGATCAGCGAATTATGGGTAACCTTGCTCGGCGTCGGATTCCGCTTACGATTGAAGCGGAGCATAATATAACCCATCAGGCCGATCACGAAGGCGGAGATGGCGATGCAGATCCAGAACAGGATGTCGTTCAGGTCCAGAATCCGTTCCATCGTCGGGCTGTGCGCGTCTTGGAAGTTGACCTGCCAGTCCGTCGGCACCTGCGCCGAGGCGACGCCCGCACCGATAATAGATGTTGTCAGGAAGGCCGCGAGAGCGGTCAGTCTCGTTTTAAGCATCATCCGTTTCCTTCACCCCAGCGATGGTGTGCGCTGCTGGTTTGCTTGGCGCCAGCACATAGGAATCCTGTTGCGAATCCCGTTGCGGCGCGGCCAGACTATAGTTGCAGAGGGCCTGCGATGTAAGCCATTACGGGGCCAAATTGGGCCAGTTTAGGTAATTTTCTTCAGGCGCTCGTGATCGGTGCGCGAATTTTATCGCAAACCTTCCTTAAGATATTGATATCAAGTTGTTATTTTAAATTTCGCCCATTCCGAACCGAGGCGCAGCGCCGCCTTTGCCGCCTCTACCTGCGTCGAATTGTCGCGCATTTTGCTGTTATGTTAGGCGCGCGCGCCGCGCGGCGCGCAATTTTTTCGCGCAAATGCTTGGCCGAGCGCGAATCCGCAGCCATATGATTGGCCAGGTTGTTAGCCAAGCATTGAACCGCCCCGCCGGGCCCCGAGCAGGAAACAGATATGAGCGATTTTGCCGCCACCGACGATTTGTTCTTCACCCGCGCCGGGCTCGACCGGGCGCGCACCGAAAGCATCGTCGAGGATGCGCTCGGCGGCATGGACGATGGCGAGCTCTTTCTCGAATACCGCCAGAGCGAAGGCCTCTCGTTTGACGATGGCCAGCTGAAAGCTGCGAGCTTCGACACGACACAGGGTTTTGGTCTCAGGGCCATCGCCGACGAGGCGACGGGCTATGCCCACGCCTCGGAGCTGAGCGAGGACGCCATGCGCCGCGCTGTGGGCACGGTGAAGGCGGTGCGCGCCGGTCATTCCGGCACCCAGGCGGAAGACCCGCAAGCGACCAACCGCTCGCTCTATGGCGACGACAATCCGCTCGCCAGCCTACCGTTCGAGAAAAAGATTTCGCTCCTCGGCGAAATCGATGCCTTTGCGCGGGAGCGCGATCCGCGCGTCGATCAGGTGATGATTTCGCTCACCGGCGAATGGCAGGCGGTACAGATCCTCCGCGCCGGCGGCCAGCGCGCCGCCGATATCCGCCCGCTGGTGCGCCTCAATGTGTCGGTCATGGTGAAGGATGGCGAGCGCCAGGAGACCGGCTCCCACGGCGTCGGCGGGCGTTCGGATTACGGCCAATATGTCGCAACCCACGCGTGGCAGGCGCAGGTCGAGGAAGCGCTGCGCCAGGCGCTGGTCAATCTCGAATCGGTGCCGGCGCCGGCCGGCGAGTTCCCCGTCGTGCTCGGCCCGGGCTGGCCCGGCATTTTGCTGCACGAAGCCATCGGCCACGGCCTCGAAGGCGATTTCAACCGCAAGAAAACCTCCGCCTTCGCCGGGCTCCTCGGCGAGCGCGTGGCGGCGGACGGCGTCACGGTGATCGACGACGGCACCATCGGCGGACGGCGCGGCTCGCTCACCATCGACGATGAGGGCACGCCGAGCGGCACCACCACGCTGATCGAGAACGGCATTCTGAGGGGCTATCTGCACGACCGCATGAACGCGCGCCTGATGGGCATGGCGCCGACCGGCAATGGCAGGCGCGAGAGCTTCGCCCATGCGCCGCTGCCGCGCATGACCAACACCTTCATGCTGGCCGGCGAGCGCGACCCGGAGGAGATCATCAAAGCGACCAAGCGCGGTGTCTATGCGCGCAATTTCGGCGGCGGCCAGGTCGATATCACCTCGGGCAAATTCGTCTTCTCCGCCTCCGAGGCCTATCTCATCGAGGACGGCAAGACGACGGCGCCGCTGAAGGGCGCGAGCCTGATCGGCAACGGCCCGGACGTGCTCACCAAGGTAAGCGCGATCGGCAATGATTTTGCTCTCGATCCCGGCGTCGGCACTTGCGGCAAGGCGGGCCAGGGCGTGCCCGTCGGCGTCGGCCTGCCGACCCTGCTGGTCGACGGCATCACCGTCGGCGGCACCCAGGCCTAAACCAAAAAGCCTTTTGAATTGACGCAAATGCGTCGTCGCAGGTGATCCCACCTGCTCGGGATTTGCACTAGTCGAGCATCACCACCTGACCCGTCGCCGCCGATTCTTCGGCCGCGAGGGTGGTGCGCACGGCTTCGAGAGATTGCTCCGGCGTGATGATGTCGGGCCGCCGGCCCTCGTTGATGCAGCGCGTGAAATAGAGGAACTCTTCTCTGAGCGCACCGCCGAGCATGCCGTTGATCTCCGGCCAATAGGTGGTGTCGGGGCTGCGGAAACCGTCGGCATTACACACGCCGTAATTGGGGAAGGTGTCCTGAATATGGATGAATCCTTCCGAGCCGATAATCGACATGCGCTCGTCTATATCGAACGGCGTCTTCTCCGGCATGCACCACACCGCCTCGACCATCGCGCTCGCGCCGGAGGCGAAGCGGTACATGGTCTGGCCGACATCGGGATATTTGCGCCCGCGTAGGTCCACGGTCTGGGCATAGGCGCTGACCACCTTGTCGCCGGTCAGCCACAGCATGACGTCGGTGTCGTGGATGGTATCGCCGATGATCGGGCCGATCTTGTTGAGAATGTCCGGCGTCCAGGCGGCGGGGATGTTACGGCGCGCGGTGAGCGACAGGATCTTGCCGAGGCTGCCGCTTTCGATCTCGCGTTTGGCGGCGATGTAGCGCGGGTTGAAGCGGCAGATATGGCCGACCATGAGATTGCCCTTGGCCGAAGCGGCGGCGTCGCAAATGCGCTGGCAATCCTCGACCGTGTGGGCCATCGGCTTTTCGAGAAAGACATGCTTGCCGGCCTCGAGCGCCGCCACCGCCGGCGCGGTGTGCTGATCCCACATGGTGGTGATGCTCACCGCATCGATCTCGGGATCCTTCAGGAGCTCGTTATAGTCAGTGAAGGTTTTCGTGACGCCGAACTTCTCGGCCAGCTCGGCGAGGCGCGATTCGGTGCGCGTACAAAGCGCCGTGAGCTCAAGCCCCGGGATGCCGGAGATCGCCTGGCTGTGCACTTCACCGAACCAGCCAAGGCCGATGACGGCAATTCTAACTTGATCCATGGCGCTAGCTTCGGGCGGCGCTATTTCACATAGGCGGCGAATTCCGCGAAGCTCACTTCGCCGTCCCCGTCAGCGTCCATGCGGTCGAAACGGCGATTGGCATAGCCGTCCCACTCGCCGCGTTCAGCCCGGCCACTCGCATCCTGATCGATCCGCTCGAAGGTTTTCGTCCGCCGCTCGGCGCGGCGCGGCGACGGCGTGCGGCCGCGATCGCGAAATTCTTCCAGGGCGAGCACACCGTCGGTGTCAAGATCCATGGCGTTGAAGGTGGCGACGCGGTAGACGGTATATTCGTAACCCACCATCGCACCATCATCATTTGTATCGATCCGGCGGAAGCGGGCGCGGAACCGTTCATCGTCTTCTTCCGCCTGCTGCGCGGCGGCCGGCGGCGCGAAATCGGGCGTCGCGGCCCAGGCTGCGAAAAGGAACGCCGCCATGAGCGGGTAAGTTGCAAGTTTGGCTAGCCGCATTTCCTGACCTCCTGTTTTCCCATTCTAATTATATGGGCTGTGTTTGCCCTAATTGTGATCGTCAGGAGAAGAAGAGCAAGACAAATTCGCACATTCGCCGAAATTCACTCCGCCGCGGCGGCGAGCCTCTCTCGGCCATGCGGCGTGGTGAAATCGATTTCCGGCCCTTTGGGGATGATGCCGAGCGGGTTGCGCTCCTCGCTGATCGAGTAATAGCCGGACTTGTAGGTATCAGGATCGCAGGTCCCGGCGATGCCCGGCATTTGATAAAGCTCGCGCACATAGCCCCACAGATTGGGATAATCCTGGATGCGCCGGAGATTGCATCTGAAGGCGCCGACATAGGCCACGTCGAAGCGCATCAATGTCGGGAAGAGACGCCAATCCGCCTCGCTCGGCGCGTCGCCGCACAGGAAGCGCCGCGTGGCGAGGCGGTCTTCCAGCATGTCGAGGGTATCGAACAAACCGTCGAACGCTTCTTCATAGGCCTCTTGCGAGCGCGCGAACCCGGCGCGGTAAACACCATTGTTGACGCTCTGATAGACCTGCTCGTTCACCGCATCGATATCGGCCTGGAGTGCCGCCGGATAAAGATCCGGCCCGGTGGCGCCGTGGCCGTCGAAGGACGCGTTCAGCATGCGGATGATTTCCGAGGATTCATTATTGACGATGGTTTCGCGCTCTTTGTCCCACAGCACCGGCACGGTCGCCCGCCCGGAATAATTGCTATCGGCCTTGCCATAAACTTCGTGCAGCGCGTGCAGGCCGTAGAGCGAATCGCTGCTCGCATCGGAGGCCGAGGCGAACACCCAGCCATCCGGCGAACGCCGGGGCAGGACCGCGTCGAGCGAGACGATGTCTTCGAGGCCTTTCAGGATGCGGACGATCATGGTGCGGTGCGCCCACGGGCAGCCGAGCGCGACATAAAGGTGATAGCGCCCGGCCTCGGCCTTGAAGCCGCTCTCGCCGTCCGCCGTCACCCAATCGCGGAAAACCGAGACGGCACGGCGATATTTGCCGTCATCGTCGGAACCCGGTTCCGGCTCATTCACGTGCCAAACGCCTTCGATCATCACGCCCATTATTTTCTCCTCTTTCGTCTAAGCAAATGCGTCGTCGCAGGTGTTACCACCTGCTCGGGATTTGCTCTAGAATCGCCCCGCACGGTAATCATGGATCGCCTGCTCGATCTCCTCGCGCGAATTCATCACGAAGGGGCCATAGCGCACCACCGGCTCGCCGATCGGCTTGCCGGCGATGAGAAGCGCCCGGCCGCCTTCCGCGCCGGCGCGCAGGTGCACCGCCTCCCCGTCGCTCAGGATGGCTAATGTGTGGTGCGGCACTTCGACCGCAGCCCCCTCCGCGCCGCCGGCGATTTCCACCTCGCCTTCGAAGACGTAGCACAGCGCCGTATGGCCGGCGGGCACGGGCTGCGCATGCGCGCCGGATTCGGGCAGCAGAATATCGAGGTAGATCGGCTCGACCGCGATGCCGTCGACCGCGCCGGTGACACTATTGACCTCGCCGGCGATCACGCGGATGCGCACGCCGCCATCACCATCGACTTCGGGAATCTCCTCGGGTTCGATATTCTGGTAGCGCGGCGCGCACATTTTGTCCGCCGCCGGCAGATTGACCCAGAGCTGGAAGCCGCGCATCAGCCCGTCCTCCTGCTGCGGCATTTCAGAATGGACGATGCCGCGCCCGGCGGTCATCCATTGCACGCTGCCGGGGCCGAGGGTGCCGCCGGCGCCGGTGCTGTCCTCATGGCGCATCAGGCCGTCGAGCATATAGGTGACGGTCTCAAAGCCGCGGTGGGGATGATCGGGAAAGCCGCCGATATAATCGGCACCGTCTTCCGAGCCGAACTCGTCGAGCAGGAGGAACGGATCGAGACTGTCCACCACCGGCCCGCCGATGGTGCGGTTGAGCCGCACGCCGGCGCCGTCGCTGGTGGCGATGGCCGGCACGAGGTTGCGCACGCTACGCAATTGCAATGCTGTCACTCCCTTCCCTGCGGTCACTCTATCAAGCCGCCGGAAACCGCGCCATCAACATGATGTGAGGGCTAGAACGCCGCTTGGCTCGCCACCAGGCGCTCGGCGATCTCGTCCATTCTGTCGGCTTCGACATTGGCGAAGGAGAAGCGCAGGAATTTATCCTGGCCGGGGCCGAAAAATGTGCCTGGAAGACACAGCATATTCTGCTCATCCGCCAGCCGGCGGGCAACGTCGGAGGCGCTTTTGCCGTCATGGGGATGGCGCAAATAGGCGAAGAACGCGCCGGCGCTAACCAGCTCATATTCGAGATCGTTGCGCGCCAGGGCTTGGCGCATGGCATCGAGCCGGGCCAGACTGAGCTGGCGTTTTTCGGCCTTCCAGCCATCGAGATTTTGCAACCCGTAGAGCGCCGCCTCTTGGCCCACCGCCGGCGCGCAAATTGCGGCACAATCCATCGCCTTGGCCACTTCGGCCAACAGCACCGGCCCGGCGACCAGCCCGCCGACCCGGTAGCCGGTCAGCGCATAGACCTTGGAGAAGCTGAACAATTGCACCAGGGTGTCGCGCCAGCCGCTCTCTTGCAGAAGCCCGTGCGGCGCGCCGTCGGTGGGGAGGAAATCCTTATAGGTTTCGTCGAGCATTAGGGCGATGCCGCGCTCGCGGGCGAGATCGAAAAACTGCTTGATCACCTCGGGCGGATAGATCGCGCCGGTCGGATTGTTGGGGCTCACCAGCACGATGGCGCGGGTCTTGGCGGTGATTTTTGCCGCCGCCTCGGCGACATCCGGCACGCCGCCGGCCTCCGCCCGGAATTCGAGCGGCACGACAGTGACGCCGAGCATGCCGAGCCACATATCGTGATTGAAATAATAAGGCGCCGGCAAAATCACCTCGTCGCCCGGCCCGGCGAGCGCCATCACGGCGAGGCAGAAGGCCTGGTTGCAGCCCGCCGCGATGCTGACATCGCCGGCCTCCAGTTGGGCACCATAAGAAGCGGCGAGATGATCGGCGAAGGCGGCGCGCAATTCCGGCGTGCCGCGGATATCGGTGTAGCGCGACAGTTCCGGCCGGTGGATGTTGTCCGCGAGATGGGCGAGAAGTTCCGGCGCCGGAGGATAGCTCGGCTCGGCCTGGGCGAGATCGATCAGCGGCTTGTCGTCGGGAAAGCTGCGGCCCTCGACCCAGCGCCACGCCTCGGCGATCGGCGGCGGCGCAACGGCTGAGAACAGGGGATTAACCGGGTAGGGCATCTTGATCTCCGGGGGTGGCCGCCAGCGCCCGCTCAGTAGGCATATTCCTCGAACAACGGGTCGACATTTTCGTTCCAGCGCGTCGCATAGGCGTCGAGCAGATCTTCCGCCGGCGTGCGGCCCGCCTCGGCAAGCTGCTGCAAGGTGGTGAGATAGCCGCGCTCGTCCGGGTCGTGATTGCCGGCGACGGCGCGGCGCTCAAGCCCGTCGCGCGCGATGCGCACTGCGTCGCGCGCGATATCCTGGATCGTCCGCCCGCCAAGCTCGGTCTGAAAACCGCTCCTGGCCACTTCTTCATGGGCGCGGGCGACCTCGTCATGGGACCAATCACGGCACAGCGCCTCGGCCTCATTGAGCGATGTGGAATCATAGAGGAGGCCGACCCAAAGCGCCGGCAAGGCGCAAAGCCGGCCCCACGGCCCGCCATCGGCGCCGCGCACCTCCATATAGCTTTTGACGCGGACCTCGGGGAAGGTCGTCGTCATATGATCTTCCCAATCCTTGATCGTCGGGCGCTCGCCTTCCAAGCCGGGTAGCTTGCCGGCAAGGAAATCGCGGAAGGACTGGCCCGAGACGTCGATATACTTGCCGTCGCGGATGACGAAATACATCGGCACGTCGAGCACGTAATCGACATAGCGCTCGAATCCCATGCCGTCCTCGAAGACGAAGGGCAGGAGACCGCAGCGGTCCGGATCGGTGCGCGTCCAGACATGGCTGCGATAGCTTAAGTATCCGCTCGGCTTGCCTTCGACGAAAGGCGAATTGGCGAAGAGCGCCACGGCGGCCGGCTGCAGGGCGAGCGAGACGCGGAGCTTGCGCACCATATCGGCCTCGCTGTCGAAATCGAGATTGACCTGCACCGTGCAGGTCCGCGTCATCATGTCGAGCCCGAGATCGCCCTTGGTCGGCATATAGCGGCGCATGATTCCGTAGCGCCCCTTGGGCATCCAGGAAATATCGTCGCGCTTCCATTTCGGCTGGAAGCCGACGCCGAGAAAACCGACGCCCAAATCCTTGGCCACCGTCGCGACCTGATCGAGATGGGTATGCACTTCGTCGCACACACGGTGCAGATTCGGCAGCGGAGCGCCGGACAATTCGAACTGCCCGCCCGGCTCCAGGGTGACGGACGAGCCGTCGTCTTTCGTGAGCGCGATAACGTTCTCGCCCTCGAAATAGGGTTTCCAGTTGTAGCGCTGCAAACCCTCCAGCATGGCGCGGATGCCGTCCGGGCCGTCATAGGGCAGCGGGCGGAGATCGCTCAATCGGTAGCCGAATTTTTCATGCTCGGTGCCGATCGCCCATGCGCTGCGCGGCTTACAGCCGGCCTCGATATATTCGATGAGGTCGCGCTTCTCGATGGCCTCGTGGCGGGGCGGGTTGACGAAGTCGTTCATGAGCGATCCGGTGCCGGTCAATTGCGGCGGATTTG
Organism: uncultured Rhizobiaceae bacterium; assembly: GCA_964623955.1. Lineage (GTDB taxonomy): Bacteria > Pseudomonadota > Alphaproteobacteria > UBA828 > UBA828 > PTKB01. The sequence continues at coordinate 5,508 of CAZUVO010000039.1, read as the reverse complement.
TCCTGCGCGCTTGGTGATACGACGAATAGGCTATCGCCGCAAGGCTATGAAATGGTGTCGGAATCGCCCGCCCGCAAGTCCCCGATAGCAGCTTGCCACAGGCTAAGCGCGGCAATGGCGGCGGTTTCGCCGCGCAACAGGCGGGGGCCGAGCGAAACGGGGAGAGTATAGGGGCGCGATTTGACGTCGTCCCGCTCGGCATCCGAGAAGCCGCCTTCCGGCCCGACCAGAATGGCCCAAGGCGCCGCCGGCGCGGCGGTCAGGGCGGAGAACGCGGGGGGCCCACCGGTTTCGTCGCAAAACATCAGCCGCTGCTCCGCCGGCCAATCGCCCAGCGCATCGGCGAGTGAAGCGATGGGATGAAGTATGGGCAGATCCAGCCGTCCGCACTGCTCCGCCGCCTCGATGACATGCGCCTGGTGGCGCGCGAGATTAAATCGCTTGCCTTGGGCATGCTGCGTCGCGACCGGCTGAAGTTCGCGGGCGCCCATCTCGCAGGCCTTTTCGATCAGCAAGGCGGTGCGCGCCGGTTTAAGCGGTGCGAACAGCAGCGCCGGGCCCGCCGCCGGGGTTTGCGGCCGGGTTTGGCTCTCCACCTCCAGGCTTCCGTCGGCGCGGCCGATCTCGGCGAGGGTTGCGCGCCATTCGCCGTCGCGCCCATTGAAGACGGCAAGCGAATCGCCCGGCTTGAGGCGCATCACCTTGGCGAGATAATGCGCCTGCGCCGCCGTCAGGCCGATTTCGCCAGCGGCGGCGAGCGGGCCTTCGACAAAGAGCCGCACCCGGCGCGCCTTTCCCGCCTTGTTTTTCTCAGCCGCCATGCCGCCGCCCCACCTTGTCTCCTTTGCGTGCGCAAGATATCACCATTTCTCATGAGCGCGCCTCCCTCGCCGCAAACCGCCACCCGACCGACCGGCGGCAATCTGTTGCTCGGTCTTGTGCCGGGGCCGCTGCGACCGTTCGCGGTGTTGATCCGCCTCGACAAGCCGATTGGCACCTGGCTGCTCTTATGGCCGGGCCTGTGGAGCGTCGCGCTGGCGGCGGACGGATGGCCCGATATCCGCCTGCTGGCGCTGTTCGCCGCCGGGGCGCTGGCGATGCGGAGCGCCGGCTGCGTCTATAACGATATCGTCGACCGCGAGTTCGACGCCCGCGTCGCGCGCACCCGCGAGCGGCCCATCGCCTCCGGCGCCATCGGCGTCAAGACCGCCATCGCCTTTCTCGCTTTGTTGCTGGCGGGCGGCCTGGCGATCCTGCTGCAATTCAACCTCTTTGCCGTCCTGCTCGGCGTCGCGTCGCTCGCCCTGGTTTTCACCTACCCCTTGATGAAGCGCATCACCTATTGGCCGCAGGCCTTTCTCGGCCTCACCTTCAATTGGGGCGCGCTGTTGGGCTGGGCGGCGGTCGAAGGCGGGCTCGCCTGGCCCGCCGGGCTGCTTTATGCCGGCGGCATCGCCTGGACCCTCGGCTACGACACGATCTACGCCCATCAGGACAAGGAGGACGATGCGCTGATCGGCGTAAAATCCTCGGCGCTGGCCCTCGGCGACAAGACGAAGCCCTGGCTTTGGCTGTTCTACGCCCTCACCGTCGCCGGCTTCGCCGTGGCGGGCGCGCTGGCGGAGATCGCCTGGCCGTTCTATGCCGGGCTCGGCGCCGCAACGCTCCTCTTCATCTGGCAGGCGGCGAGGGTGAGGGTCGACGATGCCGGTAACTGCCTGAGAATGTTCAAACTCAATTTCTGGGTCGGCGCGGTGTTCTTCGCCGGCATCGTCGCGGCCAGGGCGGTAGGCTGAAAACAGCCGCGCGGCGCCGGCATATGGACTCGCGAAGCGCGCGCCATTACCGTACCGGAGATGCGGTCATCCGGATGAGAGGATCATGGGAGAGCAGGTCGAACGCAAGCTCGCCGCCATCATGGCCGCCGATATGGTCGCCTTTTCGCGTCTCATGGAGCTCGACGAGGAAGGCACCGTCGCGCGCCAAAAAGCGCATCGGAGGGAACTGATCGACCCCGCCATCGGCGCGCATCACGGACGCATCGTCAAGACCACCGGCGACGGCATGCTGGTGGTATTCGAGAGCGTCGTCGACGCGGTGAATTCAGCCGTAGAGATACAAAGCGCAATGTCGAAGCGCGAGAGCGCCACGCCGGACGCCACGCGTATCCGCTATCGCATCGGCATCAATCTCGGCGATATCATCATCGATGCAGACGATATCTTTGGCGACGGCGTCAATATTGCGGCGCGCCTCGAATCTCTTGCCCAGCCCGGTGGCATTTGCATTTCCGACGTCGTGTACCAGAGCATCGAAGGCAAGCTTGATCACGCGTTCGATGATCTCGGCGCGCAAACGGTCAAGAATATCGCCAGACCCGTTCACGTCTGGCAGTGGCGATTCGCGGAGCAGCCATCGCACGATCCCGCATCGGCCGGCGGCCACCAGGATATCCGCTTCTGCGTGGCGCCGGATGGCGTTCAGATTGCGTACGCGACCGTCGGAAGCGGGCCGCCGCTGGTCAAGGCGCCGAACTGGATGAACCACCTCGAATATGATTGGCGAAGTCCGATTTGGCGTCATGTGATGCAGGAGCTGGCGAGAGAGCACAAATTGATCCGCTTCGATCAACGCGGCAATGGCCTGTCTGACTGGGACGTGGACGAAATTTCGCTCGACGCTTTCGTGCGTGACCTCGAAACCGTCGTCGACGCAACAGGGCTGGAGCGTTTTGACCTTCTCGGAATCTCGCAGGGCTGTGCGATTTCGGTCTCTTACGCAGTCAGGCACCCGGAGCGCGTGAGCCGCTTGGTGCTTTATGGCGGTTATGCGCGGGGCGCGCGCAAGCGCGGCTCGCAAGTCGAGATCGAACAGGCGGAAGCCATGCTCACATTGATACGGCACGGTTGGGGCCAGGACAATCCGGCGTTTCGTCAATTGTTCACGTCGTCGTTCGTCCCCGACGCCACGCCCGAGCAGATGGATTGGTTCAACGAGCTACAGCGCATTTCGACATCACCCGAGAATGCGGTGCGAAACCGTAACGTAAATTACGACGTCGATGTCAGCGACTTGCTCAGCAAGATCGCCGCTCCCACGCTCGTACTCCATTGCCGCGACGACGCCATTATCCCCTTTGCCGAGGGGCGCCGCATGGCGGCGATGATACCCGAAGCCCGCTTCGTCACCCTCGACGGACGCAATCACCTGATTCTCGAAAACGAGCCGGCGTGGCCGCGCTTTTTGGAGGAAGTCCGGGAATTTCTCGGCGAAGACCCGGCGGCCTGACCGCCCAACTCACTCCGCAAGAATTTCGCGCCGAGGGTGATCGAAGGGCTGTGCGCCGGCGCGAAGCGCGCGGCTACGCGCGCGGCAAATTTCGATATCCGACGCCGTCTCGGCGACGAACTCATGCAGATCGCAGCCCGGCGCCAAATGGTCGCGGGCGCGGCCTTGCGCCGCTTCCTGCACCGCTTCCGGGAAACGCCGTCCACGTGCCGCGATCGCCGACAGCGCGAGCGGGCCCGTGCCGGTGGTGAAGCAGCCATGGCGGGTCCAATAGCAATGCACCGAATCCAATGCGCCGATTCCGTCGAGCACCAGCGCGAGACCGTCGAGCCGGCCGAAGACATAGCTTTGCCGCGACAATTCGGTTTCGTGCATGCGCGCGAGCTGATCGCCGTCGAGATAGGTCACCGCAATATCCACCGCCGTGCCGGGCGACGGCGCGGGCGTCGCCGGCAGCGCGCCATAGCTCGAGAAATGGCTGGTATAGACGATATCGAAATCATGCAGCCGCGCTTCGAGGACCGGGAATACCGCGCCCGGCCCCTGCGGTGCGAATTTTCGCTTGAGCCGGGTGGGTGCGGCATTGGCGCCATAGGCGAGCACGGCGGTGCGCACTGCCATCGGCGCCGCGCCCTTTTGCGCCAGCGCCGCGTCCAGCGCATCCGCGCCGGCATCGGCCAAGGCCAGCGCCTCGCCGTCGGCGAACAGGAAGGAATGGCCCGGGCGGGGGAAAGGATAGTCGAGTGCGGTGGCGACCAGCTCGGCCGCCGCGTCAGTCATCGTTGGCGCCGACGATCATGCGGCCGCGCGCCGGGGATGGCTGGCGGTCGATCAGGCCGATGGCGAAGCGGAGATAATCCGCCAGGGCTTCGAGCCGGCGCTTGCGGCTGAGGCGGGAGAAATCCGGATCGGTCTCCATGCGCTGCTGCAATTGCGACAGGCGAAGCGGCATTTCGGCAAGAATGCGGCGCACCTCGTCGATGCGCTTGTTGACCTCGCCCATGCCGCCCACGCCCTTGACGTCGGCGGCGCCGTCCGCATCGGTGATTTCCCGGAAAATGCGCTCTAGCTGCGCGCGATAGAGAGCCAAATCAGACATTATTTCTCAGTATGGCCTTGAACGTGTCCGAGCGATAGAGAAGATCATGGTTAACGGAACCGCCAGGACGATACCGATTAACCCTGTGAATTTGCTCTAACTATTTGATGTCGATCGGATTCACATGATTTAGTCTGTTGCCAGCGGCGGAAAATAAATCGGCAACTCGCGGAAACTTAATGGCCTACAACTCCTTGCGCGACTTTCTCCGGCACCTCGAAAGCGAGGGCGCGCTGGCACGTGTCAGCGCGCCGGTCTCGCCCGAGCTGGAAATGACCGAGATCCAGACCCGCCTCCTCGCCGAGGGCGGGCCGGCGGTGCTGTTCGAAAATGTCGTTGGGCAGGACGGCGAGGACGGCAATGCCCATGGCATGCCGATGCTGGTCAATCTCTTCGGCACGGTCGAGCGGGTCGCCATGGGCATGGGTCAGACGCCGGAGGGCTTGCGCGAGATCGGCGAGCTCTTGGCCTTCCTGCGCCAGCCCGAGCCGCCGGGCGGTTGGCGCGAGGCGTTCGATATGCTGCCGCTGCTCCGCCGAGTCATGGCGATGAAGCCGAAGCGCGTCAGCGCCGGGCCGTGCCAGGAGGTGGTGTGGACCGGCGATGATGTCGATCTCGCGCGCCTGCCGATCCAAACCTGCTGGCCGGGCGAGCCGGCGCCGCTCATCACCTGGCCTCTCGTCGTCACCAAGGGACCGGGCGATTCGCGCGAGGACGATTACAATCTCGGTATCTACCGCATGCAGGTCACCGGGCGGAACACCACTCTGATGCGCTGGCTCAGACACCGGGGCGGCGCCCAGCAGCACCGCCGCTGGGCCGAGGAAAAGCGCGAGCCGCTGCCGGTCGCGGTGGTGATCGGCGCCGATCCGGGCGTCATCATCTCCGCCGTCACGCCGGTGCCGGACACGCTCTCGGAATATCAGTTCGCCGGCCTGTTGCGCGGCAAGAAGGTCGAGTTGGTCGATTGCAAAACCGTGCCTTTGGCCGTGCCGGCGGAAGCGGAAATCATTATCGAAGGCCATGTCAGCCTGGAGGATTACGGCGCCGAGGGGCCGTACGGCGATCACACCGGCTATTACAATTCGGTCGAGCAGTTCCCGCGCTTCACCGCGAGCGCG
>CAZUVO010000038.1:0-24289 GCA_964623955.1 uncultured Rhizobiaceae bacterium | reverse complement strand
GTCATCGACGCGCCGGGCCTGGAAGACGCCGAGCGCCCGACACTGGCTTTCGAAACCCTGACGCTGGCGCCGATCGACCGGGGTTTGGTCGATACCGCGCTTATGACGGAGGAGGAGCGCGATTGGCTCGACGCCTATCACGCGGCGGTGCGCGAACGTCTCGCGCCCTTACTCGAACCCTGGCCCGATGTGGCGGATTGGCTCGCCGATGTAACCGGAAAAATCTAGCGTTTGCCGGCGGCGATCAGATAGGCAATGACGTTGGCGCGATCCTCGGCGCTTTCCAGCACGAATTCCATTTCCGTTTCGGGCAGGAAGGCTTGCGGATCGGCGAGCCAGCGGTCGAGATTCTCGACGGTCCAGATGACGCCGGAGTTTTTCAGCGCCGGCGAATAATCATGCTCCGGCGCCATGCCGGCCGCGCGACCGACCACCTGATAGAGATTGGGACCGAAGGTGCCGAACTTGCCTTTCTTCACCGAATGGCAATTGCGGCACTCCTTGAACACCTTGCGCCCCGCCGAAGCATTGCCCTCGGCGAGCGCCGGCGCGGCGGCGAGCGCCGGAACAAGAAGCAGGCACAAAAGGATCGAAATGCGCATGGGTCCAGCATGCTGAATCGGGGCGGGCTTCTCAAGACCCTCCGGCGTGGCCGCCGTCAGACGGCCCGGCTGTGCTGCTCCGCCTCGCCGGTGAGATAGCCGTCGAAGGCGGCGCAGACCAGGCGGAGGAGGGGCCGGCCCGCCGCAGTTACCGCGATTCGCCCGTCCGCGACCTCGACCAGCCCGTCCTGGCGCAGCGGCTCAAGGCGTTGATGTTCCGCCGCGAAGTCGCGCGGCGAAAACATCGTGCCGCGGCAGATGTCGTCGAGGTCCACACTGAGCCGGCACATCAGGCTTTCGATGATGCGCCGCCGCAGCATATCCTCCGCGCCGAGGCGGACGCCGCGCGCCGCGGCGAGGCCGCCGGTATCGATGGCGGCGTTATAGTCCGGCGTGCGTGCTTCGTTTTGTACATAGCCTTGCGGCAGGCCGCTGATCGCCGAGGCGCCGAAGCCGATCAGCGCGCCGGCGGCGTCATCCGTATAGCCCTGAAAATTGCGCCTGAGGCGCCCCGCCGCCTCGGCCCGGGCCAATCCGTCCGCTTCCCGGGCGAAATGATCGAGGCCGATCCAGCGATAGCCCGCCGCTTGGAGGCCCCCGGCGGCGGTGAGAAACTGCCCAAGGCGTTCTTCGGCGTCCGGCAAATCCGCTTCGTTGATCAGCTTTTGATGCGCCTTGAACCAGGGCACATGGGCATAGCCGAACAGCGCCACCCGGTCGGGGGCGAGCGAGACCGTCTTTGCTACATTGTCGGCGATGCCGGCCTCGGTCTGCCCGGGCAGGCCGTACATCAGATCGATATTGAGATTTTCGACGCCCTGGTTGCGGAACGCCTCCACCATGCCGGCGGTCACCTCGAAGGGCTGAATGCGGTTGATCGCCATTTGCACCCGCGCGTCGAAATCCTGCACGCCGAAGCTGACCCGGTTGACACCGGCCTGGCTGAGCGCCGCGACGGCCCCCAACGGCACGTCGCGCGGATCGATCTCGACGGCGATTTCGGCATTCTCGGCAATGGCGAACGCCTCGTGCAGCCGCGCGAACAGGCGGCGCCAATCATTCGCCGCGAGTAGGCTGGGCGAGCCGCCGCCAAAATGGATATGGCTGACGCGCCTGCCGGGGCCGAGAATCCCGGCGACGCTGTCGATTTCGCGCTCCAGGCGCTTGAGATAGTGCGCCACAGGCGCGTAACGCCTGACCACGGTGGTGTTGCAGCCGCAGAACCAGCACAGCGTGTCGCAAAATGGGATGTGAAAATAGAGCGAAAGCGGCAGTGCCGTATCGAGCTCTTCGAGCCAGGCGCGATAGCAGATGGCGTCCACTTCCGGTCTGAAGTGGGGGGCCGTCGGATAGCTCGTATAGCGCGGCGCCGGCCGGTCGTGGCGGTGAAGAATCTGCTCCTCCATGGGCGCCAATTTGGCTGCTTTAAGCGGTTCGGTCGTTGATGTGCATCAAGCCCGGCCTGTCGACGGCAAGAAATCGAAACAAAGGATCAGACGGTACTTGCACTCGCCGCGCCGAATGCGCATCTTGCGGGCGGGCCTGTAGCTCAACTGGTTAGAGCCGGCCGCTCATAACGGTCTGGTTGCAGGTTCGAGTCCTGCCAGGCCCACCAATTTCTTGTTCTCACTCGGACTTTTCATTGCCGCCGTCCAGGAAGAGCGTGATCTCGTCTTCCAGCCAGTCGCGGTAACGGCGCGCGAGGCGGTTGTTGAGGCGCTTTTGCGCCGCCATGCCGGCGCGCGGCATGGCCGCCAGGCGGCGGGCGATCTTTTCCGCCTCCGCCATCAACTCGGCTTCCGGCACCACGGCGCGCACCAGGCCCCAGCGCTCCGCGTCCTCGGCGGAGAAGCGGTCGCAGGAGAGCACCAGATCGCGCGCCCGGTGCATGCCGAGGGTCGCCGCCAGCATGGCTGTGCTACCCCACATATAAGGCAGGCCGAGCTCCACCTCGGGAATAAAAAAGACCGTGCCTTCCGCCGCCAGCACGATATCGGAAGCGAGCGCGAGCGAGAGGCCGCCGCCGACCGCATAGCCCTGAATGGCGGCGATAATCGGCGTCTCGCTATGCAGCATGGCGTCGGTGACCTTGGCGCCGAGTTCCAGCGTCTCGATGCGCGCGGCGCGCCCGGCACCCTCCAATTCCGCCAGCAGCTTGCGGTCGGCGCCGGCGCAAAAGGCGCGGCCCCGCCCGGCGAGGATAATCGCGCGCACTTCGTCGTCGCGGTCGAGCGCCTCGACGGATGCGGCGATTCCCTTTTTCACCTCGTGGGAGATGGCGTTCAGCACGTCCGGCCGGTCGAGCCAGAGGATGGCGATTTCGCCCTTCCGCTCGATGGTGACGGTCGTGTCCTCTGCGGCTTCGCTCATTATTTTTCCTCCTTACCGACAATCACATTGCGCGGCCGGGTCAGCACGGGGATGCCGAGCGCGAGAACGACCAGCACCAGCGCACTATATTCCGCCCAGCCGAGCGGTTCGCTGAGCAGCAGGGAGCCGCTGAAGAGGCCGACCACCGGCGTCGCCAGCATGCCGATCGTCGCAATGCCGACGGGGAACAGCCGCACGACTTCGTAATAGGCGTAATAGCAGAACACGAAGGCGACCAGGATATTGTAGATCACCGACAAGAGCGGCCACAGCGAGGGGAACGGCACCGTCGAATAATCCACGGCGAAACCGGCGGCGATGAAAATCGGGATGCCGCAAATGAGATATTGCCAGCCGACCAGCACCATGGTCGGCGCTTCCCAGGCGACGCGCTTTTGCACGATGGTGCCGCCGGCCCAGAACATCGCGCCCGCCAGCAGCAGGAGCGGGCCCGCCGGCGTTCCGTCGAGCGCGCCGGGATCGGTGACAACGAGGATGACGAGGCCGGCGGTGCCGAGAGTCAGGCTGAGGGCGCGGCGCCAGGTCACCCGCTCCTTCAGGATGATAAAGCCCAGCGGCACGGTCCAGACCGGCATGGTGTAGGCGATGACGGCGGCGCGCCCCGACGCGGTCAGGTCGACGCCATAGCCGGTGAGGATGTGCCACAGTGTGATGTTGAAAAATCCGACCAGCGCCAGCGCCGGCCATTGATGGCGCGGTACCTTCAGCGAATGGCCGAGCAGCTTGCTCAAAGCGAGAATGATCACAGCGCCGCCGGCCAGGCAGAGGGCGCGGAAAGTCAGCACCGGCAGTTCTTCCAGGGCGGTCTTGATGATCGGCCAGTTGGCGCCCCAGAAGACGGTGAGCAGGATCAAGAGAACGAAGCCGCGGCGCGGCAGCACCACATGCGGGGTCTCGGCGGTTTGACGATTGCCGGTCAATTTATTGCTGTTCAGTAAATGTTGCGGTAGGCGGAGATCTGCGCGTCCAGGGTCATGTCCGAGACGGTTTCGAGCTCATTCTCTTTGAGCGACAGATAGGCATCCCACAGTTCCGCGCGGAACCAGCCGCGCACGGTGGCATCGGCAAGCGCCTCGGCGAGCGAGGCCGGCAGTTGGGCGATGCCGAGGCGGGCGCGGTCACCGTCGCTCAGCTCGGCCGGGTCACGCTCCATGGGGGGCGGCGGATCGAGATTTGCGCGCAGGCCCTCGAGACCGGCCAGCACCAGAACGGCGAGCAGCAGATGCGGCGAGGCAGCGCCGTCGGCGGCGCGGAATTCGATATTGGTCTGCGGCGCGGCATTGAAGCCGCCGCCGACACGCCCGTGGCAGACACGGAGTGCCGCCTCGCGATTGTCGGCGCCGAACACGGCGGCCGCGCCCGCCCAATGTCCGGGTAACAGACGGCAATAGGAGACCGGGCTCGGCGCGCTGAACGCGGTCAGTGCCGGCAGGTGGCGCAGAATGCCGGCGACGAAACTGCCGGCGGCGCGGCTGAGACCCGCCGGGCCGTCGGCATCATAGGTGCAGGGCCGCCCAGCGCCATCACGCAGGCTGAGATGCACATGCACGCCGTTGCCGAAGCCGACCTCCGAGATGACCGGCGTGAAGGTCGCCCGGTAGCCATGGCGGCGCGCCACGTCGCGCACCAGCTCGCGCAGGATCAGCGCCCGGTCGGCGCCTTTGATGCCGAGCGCCGGCCGGCAATTGACCTCATATTGCGCCGGGCCGCCTTCGGGCTCGAAGGTCTCCGGCTCCTGGCCGGCCTCGCGCAGGGCGGCGATGATCTCGGCGCCGAAATCGATCGCCTGCTGGTGGGCGATGAAGGAGTAGTTGGCGCCGGGCCGATCGGTCAGGCCGTCGAGATAGAATTCCTGCTCGAAGGCGGAAAGCACCGTGAGGCCGAATTCGTCCCGAAGCGCGTCCAAGGCGCGCCGCAGCACGGCCCGGTGGCAGGCCATCCACGGGCTGCCGTCCGGATTGACCCCGTCGGAGAGTATGAGATGAAACGGCGCCTGATCCGGCCAGCGGTCGACCCGGGCGGCGGCGGCGGGGTCCGGCACCAGCCAGATATCGCCCATCGGTCCCCACGGGTTGGGCGCCAGAGTGGAGAACGGCGTCAGCGCCTGGGCCACCGGCACCCAGCCGATGCCCTTGCTGCGGCGCGCTTCGAGATCGGCGAGCGGGATACCCCGGCCGCGGGTTAGGCCGGCGATGTCCGGCCAGCCTAAGAACACCAGTTCTTCTCCACGCATGGGCGTTATTTCAGCGGTTGCGGCTTCGGGTGAAGGAAAATTTTATGTCATCGGCCGGGTAGTGTCGATGTGCCCCCGGCCTACTCCGCGACCAGCGCGGTCTCCGGCACGCGGAGCATTTCGCCGAGCGGATGCACTTCGCCGGGGCCATGGCCGCGCGGGCGCGGCTCATTGGCGAGTTTTGCGCGAAGGGCGGCCGTCGCACCCGGATCGACGGCCATACCGCCGCCGGTTCCGTCGTCCGCGGCAAGGACGACACCATAGACCTGCTTCGCCTTGTCTTCGGAAATCCAGCCGGCCTCGACATCGGCCCGCACCAGGGCCGGGTCGCGCGCCAAGGGTTCGCCGAAACCGCCGCCGCCGTTCGAGCGGTAGATCAGATGATCGCCCGGCTCGAGGCGGATGCCCATGGCGTGCATGCCGAGCTCTTCCTCCTTGTCCGGGCTGGCGGCGCGGCGGAGACGCAGAATATTACCGCCGCCATTGGTGCCGCCCGCCAGGCCAAAAGGCGTCACCTCGGCGCGGTCGCCATGCATGGTCAGCGTCAGCGCGCCGAGCACCTTGAAGCTGCGGTCAATGCCGACGCCGCCGCGATATTTGCCGTCGCCGCAGGAATCCTGCACGCCCTCGCAATTGGAATAGAGCAGGGGATACCAGCGCTCCAATATTTCCACCGGCTGGTTGGTCGCGCCGCCGATGAAGATCATCATCTGGAACGGGTTGCCGTCCTTATAGCTGCGCGCGCCCTGGCCGCCTTCGTTCCAGAGATAATTGACGAATTGCTTGCCGGTCTTGGGATGGATGCCGCCGATGCAGAGATTGGCGAGATTGATGCCGGCGGCATACATGCGGCGCGGATTGACGCTGGAGAAGGCATTGGCCCAGCATGCCATGGTGACCGCCGCGACTTTCTCATAGGCGCCCGAGGCATAGCCCGAGGCCGGCGTCGGCTCTTCGATATGGACGCAGCTTCCCGGCGTCGACAACACTTCGATCGAGCGCGCCAGGCCGTGATTGAGCGGCGCCAATTGCGGGAAACAGTGCAGCGTGCCGTCATAGACCGCGGTTTCGAGCGAGGCGCGGGGAAAGCCGAATGGGCCGACCGGCGCCGGGTCGCTGCCGGTATAGTCGAAGGTGACGCGGTCGCCGCTGATTTGCATGCGGCAATGCACCCGGATGCGCGGCTGGTCGGGATGCATCACGTCCATGTCGGAGAAATCCTCGAACTCGAACTCGCCGTCGGGCAGCTCGGCGACCTGCTTGCGGAACATCTCTTCCGTATAGTCGAAGATATCGGTGAAAAGCGCCGCGATGGTCTCGCCGCCCTGGCGGTCATAAAGCTCCTGCAGGCGCTCCTCGATCAGCCGTCCGGCGCGGTGCTGGGCGTAGATATCGGCGATGCGTTCGCGCCCGGTGCGCATATTGTATTGAATAAGCGTCATCACCGTGCGGTCGATCTCGTCGCCGCGAAAGAGCAGCATCGGCGGCATGCGGAGGCCTTCGGAATAACAATCGATGGCGCGCGGATTGAAGCTGCCGGGCAGCGCGCCGCCGACATCGGGCCAATGACCGGTGCTCGAATTAAACGCGACCACCTTGCCGCCATGGAAGATCGGCCGAATGAGCTTCACGTCATTGGCGTGGATGCCGCCGGAATAGGGGTCGTTGAAAATATAGACGTCGCCCGGCTCGAACTTATCCTCGGTCCATTCGCGCACTACTTTGACCGAGGGCTCGAACGAGCCGATATGCGGCGCCTGATCGCGGTTGCCATGCGCCACCAACCGCCCCTCGGCCGTGAGCAGCGCGCAGGAATGGTCATGCCCCTCGCTGATGGTCGGCGCGTAGGCGAGGCGCGCGATCATCTCGCTGCCTTCGTCGCACATGGCGCCGAGCGCGTTGCGCAGCACTTCGAAGGTGATCGGGTTCAACTGCATGGCGCTATCCTACTCTGCAAATGAGATTTCGTCGTGGATCGACTTCGACGCTGGCACCTGGGATGACCAGTGTGGTGCTGTCGAGCTGTTCGATCACCGCCGGCCCGGCGATGTTGCTGCCGGCGGGCAGCGCATCGCGCTGATAGACCGCCGTCTCGGTCCATCCGGCGGGTTCGAAATAGACCTGGCGCGTGCCGCTCGGCTTGGCCTCGCCATTGGCCGCGCCGGCGAAGACGGGCGCCGCCGGTGCGCTTTGCGCCCCTTCGGCGCTGACCCGGGCGTTGACCAGCTCCAGCTCGGCGAGGTCCGCCGGCAGGGTGTAGCCATATTCTTCCGTGTGCTTGTCGTGGAAGGAATCGAAGATCGCGCGGATATCGTCCTCCGAGAGATTGTCCTTGCCGGCATCCAGCGTGAGGCCGCCGGACACCTGGCCGTAATAGCGCACATCGAGCTGGCGGTGGATCGCCACGCGCTCGTCGGGCACGCCTTCCTCGGCGAGGCGCGCGCGTGCCCGCGCTTCGAGATCGGCAAACGCATCGTTGATGACCGCAACATCGAACCGCGTATTGGTGGCGAAGATCGATTGCACGAAATCATGCCGCACATCGACCGACAATACGCCGAGCGCGGAACCGAGCCCCGGCACATAGGGAATGATCACTTCCGGAATGCCGAGCTCCTTGGCAAGTTCGAGCGCATGCAGCGGCCCGGCGCCGCCGAATGCGGCGAGCGCGAACTCGCGGGGATCATGGCCGCGCCGCACGGTCATCAGGCGGATCGCGCCGGCCATGTTGGCGCGCATGATGCGCAAGATTCCCGCCGCCGCCTCGTCGCGCGAGCAGTCGAGCGGCCCGGCGAGGCTGTCCATCGCCTCAGCCGCCAAATCATGTCCAAGGGACACCTGGCCGGCCAGCTTGGTGTCTCCGCCGAGATGCCCGAGCACGAGGTTCGCATCGGTCACCGTCGGCGCCGTGCCGCCTTGGCGGTAGCACGCCGGGCCGGGCCGCGCCCCGGCGCTCTCGGGCCCGACCTTCAACACCCCGCCGGCATCGACCCGCGCGATCGAGCCGCCGCCGGCGCCGATGGTGGCCACATCGACCGAGGGAAAATTGATCACGATATTAAAATTGATGTTCCACTCGGCGCGGATCAGCGGCCGGCCGTCGCGCGCCAGCGACACGTCCGCGCTGGTGCCGCCGACATCGAGATTGATCACGTTCGGCCGATCCGTCGCGCGCCCGAGATTGGCGCCGGCCATGACGCCGGCGGCCGGGCCGGACTGGCAGATGCGTGCCGGAATCTCGCGCGCCGCCTCGACCGACATCACACCACCGCCGGAATGGGTGATCAGCATCGGCCCAGAGTAGCCGAACGTTTGCAGCCGCTCGGAGAGAGCCGAGAGATAACGGTCGAGCACCGGGCCGAGATAGGCGTTCACCACCGTCGTGCTGGTGCGCTCGAACTCGCGGATCTCGGGCAGGATGTCGGACGAGATGCTGACATAGGCGCCGGGCACCTCTTCGCCGAGAATATCGCGCGCCCGGCGCTCATGTTCGCCATTGATATAGCTGTGGAGAAAATTGATGGCGACCGCCTCGGCGCCCTGGTCGCGCAGCTTGGCGCCAATCGCGCGCAAACCCGCTTCGTCGAGGTCTTCGATCACCTCGCCTTCATAGGTCGTGCGCTGGCGCACGGTGTGGGTGTCGCGCCGCGCCACCAGCGCCGGCGCCGGGTCCCAATCGGAATCGTAAAGCGTCGGCCGGGCGGCCCGCGCGGCGTGCAGCACGTCGGTGAAACCGGCGGTGGTGACGAGCGCGGTACGCGCGCCGGTGCGCATGATGATGGTGTTGGTGGCGATGGTGGTGCCGATCTTGATCAGCTTGATGTCGCCCGGCGCGATGCCGAGCGTGGCGATGCCATTGATCATGCCGTCGATGAAATCGGGCGGCGTCGAGGAGGATTTGGCGATCGTCGCTTCGCCGGTCTCCTCGTCGAAACAGATCACGTCGGTGAAGGTGCCGCCCACATCTATCGCCAAAACATAGCGCCCCATATCAGTCGGTCTCTCTCTTGTTGATCATGGCAAGAATATCGCCCGGGCTGAGCGGCACGGCATTGCAGCGCACCGCGAAGGGCCGCAGCGCGTCTTCCACCGCCGCGGCGCACACCACCGGCGCGGCGATCGCGCCGCCTTCGCCGACGCCTTTGACGCCGAGCGGATTACGCGTCGACGGCCTGTTGAGATGGTGAATTTCGATATCGGGGATTTCCATGGCGCCCGGTATCAAATAGTCCATGAAGGTCGTGGTCAACAACTGGCCGTGATCGTCATAGACCAGTTTTTCGTAGAGCCCGCCGCCGATCCCCTGCGCCACACCACCGCGCACCTGCCCTTCGACGATCATCGGGTTGATCATGTTGCCGCAATCATGGACGACGACATATTTGCGGATGGTGGGGGTGCCGGTCTCGATATCGACATCGATGATCGCGCCATGCACCCCGCTGGCATATTCCGCGCCCTCGGGGCGGTGATATTCGGTCGCGCGCAGGCCCGGCTCGACGCCCGGCTCCAGCGCGAGGATCGGGTTCGCCTGGGCGGCCAGCTCGGCAAGGCCGACCGCATGGCCCGGCACACCCTTGACCTGTACCGATCCCGCGACAAGCTCCAAATCCTCTTCCGCCGTCTCCAAATGCACCGCGGCGAGCTCCAGCGCTCTTTTTCGCACTTTGGCCGAGGCCTTGACCGCGGCGGTGCCGCCGATCACCGCTGAGCGGCTGGCCAGGGTTCCGACACCCCAGGCGAACGCATCGGTCCGCCCGCTCTCGACCACCACCTGGTCGAGCTCGACGCCGAACGCCTCGGCGGTGATCTGGGCGAGCGAGGTGTGATGGCCCTGGCCTTGCGCCGGATAGCCGGTGGCGACATGGATAAAGCCGGTCGGCTCGATGCGCACCTCGACGCCCTCATAGGGCGCGATGCCGGTGCCCTCGACATAAAAGGCGATTGCGATGCCGCGGTGGATTCCTTCCTGCCGCAGCCCGTCCTGTGCCGCGCGCACGGCGTCGTAATCGAGCGCCTTCAGGACGATATCGAGCTCAGCCGGGTAGTCGCAATCCTGATGGATGAGCTTGGCGCCGTTCTGAAACACCGTGCCGCCGTCATAGGGGCATTCCGCCGGCGTCACCATGTTCAACCGGCGCAGCGCCGCCGGGTCGATATCGAGCTTATGCGCCAGGCGGTTCATCATGGTCTCCATGACGAAGGCGCCGTGCGGCTGGCCGGCGCCGCGATAGGGCCCGACCGTCGTGGTGTTGGTATAGACCGCGTTGTATTCGAGACGGAGATTGGGGATTTTGTAGGGCCCCGGCATGATGCCCTGGCAGCAGATCGCGTTGATCGGGCCGTAGGGGCAATAGGCGCCGCTGTCGAAATAGAATCTGTCGTCGAGGCCCAACAGGCGGCCGTCCTTGTCCGCCGCGAGCGCCACCTCATGCACCATCAGCCGCTCGTGATTGGAGCCGAGGAAATGCTCCTGGCGGTCCTCGATCCATTTGACCGGCCGGCCGAGGAGTCGCGCGGCGAAGGGCACGAGCAGCTCCTCGGCATAAAGCAGCATCAGCTTAACGCCGAAACCGCCGCCCACTTCCGGCGCGATCACGGTGATGCGGCCTTCCGCCATGGCGAGCTTCTCGGCCAGTACGCCGCGCGCACCCACCGGCATCTGGGTCGAGTCCCACACGGTCAGATGGCCGGTGCCGGCATCGAATTCGGCGACGACGCCGCGCGTCTCCATCGGCTGCGCCGCGCCGCGCTCGGGCCGCAACACCTCGCGGATAACGACATCGGCCTGCTCGAAGGCGCGCGCCACATCGCCGCTTTGGTTCACTGTGCGGCAGGCGATGTTGGAATCCGTATCGTCATGCACCAGCGGCGCGCCGTCGGCCGCCGCCGCCATCACATCCACCGCCGCCGGACGCGCCTCATATTGCACGTCAATGAGGGCCAGCGCGTCTTCGCAGAGATAGCGCGTCTCGCCGATCACGAAGGCCACCGCCTCGCCGACGAAACGCACCTGATCGACCGCCAGGGCCCGGTGGGTGCGGGGATAGACGAAACCCGGATCGTCATTGAGCAGCGGCATGGCATCATTGGCCTTGCCGAGATCGGCATGGGTCAGCACCGCATGCACGCCCGGCAGGTCGAGCGCGGCGCGCGCATCGATCGAGAGGATACGGGCGCTGGCATGGGGGCTTCTCAGCACCGCGCCATGCAGCATGTTTGGCAATTCGATATCGTCGATGAAGACTGCCCGGCCAGTCAGCAGATTTGCGTCCTCGCGCCGCTTGACGCGCTCGCCGACAAACCGGGTCGCCATGGCGCTAGGCTGCCACGCGGGTGTCAGGATCGCGGTACGAAAATGGCCGTGGCGTCATGACAAGATACCTTACCTGCGTCGTCGGAGGGTAACCTAGGCCGAGAAAACGGCGCGGGGCAAGGCGGATTTGCGCTACAGTCCCGGGGAAACAAATTCAGGGAGTACGGCCCGCATGACGCAGCCGGAAGCGCAGTTGGCGGACGCCATCAGCGCCTATCAGCAAGGCAATCGCGGCGAGGCGCTGAGGGTGTGCCGCGCTCTATTGGCGCGCGCGCCGGACGATGCGGGCGCACATTATGTGATGGGCGTCGCCCAGGCGGATGCGGACGAGCTCCATGAAGCGCTCCGGGCGCTCGAGCGCGCCGTCGCCCTGTCGCCGGACCGCGCGAGTTTTCACATCACCCTCGGCAATCTCTATTTGCGTCTCGAGCGGGACGCCGCCGCCGCAGGCGCCTTCCGCAAGGCGCTCGCCATAGCGCCGCAATCGGCGCCGGCCCATGCCAATCTGGCGACCACGCTCAAACGCCAGGGGCGTCTCGAGGAAGCGGTCGTCGAGTTCCGCGCCGCGCTTCGCCTGTTGCGTAGTCCCCAAACCCCGGGCGGCGCGGTGACCGATCCCTCGCAGCAGGAGACTTTTCAGTTCGCCTCGCGCGCCAAGCTCGCCCATGACATCGAGCAATATGAATATCTCCTGGCGCGGGACGCCCTGCCGCCCGAATTCGAGGGCGAGGTTGCACGGCACCGTGAGGTGCTGGCGGAGTTGGAGCATGCCGACGCAAATGGCGATACGGCGCACCGTCATGCGCTATCGCCCGATCAACAGGCGCGCCTCGCCGCCAGCTTCAACCGTCTCAATTATCTGCCGCCGGACACCGAGTGGCCGGATGCGGCGCTCGGCCCCGTGCCTGCGGGCGATGAATTGCAGGCCGAATATGCCGCCGCCCAGCCGCCGGTGGTGGTGATCGACGATTTTCTCAACGATGCCGCGCTGGCTGAGCTGCGCCGCTTCTGTCTCGAAGCGACCATCTGGTTCGACTGTAAGGAGTATGGCGGCTATCTCGGCGCTTATCTGAACGAAGGCTTCGACAGCCCGGTCCTGTTTGCGCTCGCGCGCGATCTTAAAGAGCGATTGCCGGATATTTTCGCGTCCCACCGCCTAGCGCAGATGTGGGCCTTTAAATACGGCGCCGAGGGCAGCGGCACCCGGCTCCATGCCGACAAGGCGGCGGTCAATCTCAATTTCTGGATTACGCCGGACGAATCTTGCGCCGATGAAAGCGGCGGGGGCTTGCGCCTCTATGATGTCGCCGCCCCGCCGGAATGGCGTTTCGAGAACTATAATCACCAGGAAACCGCGCTCCGCGCCGAGATCGCCCGGCTCGGCGCCATGCCGCGCGACATTCCCTACAAATGCAATCGCGCGGTGATGTTCGATTCGAGCCTCATCCACGAGACCATCCCGTACCGCTTCCAAGACGGCTATGAGAATCGCCGCATCAACATCACAATGTTGTTTGGCGAGCGCGAAGAGGTTTTTTCGCCGTGAACCTGCACTACAATAGGCGCGGGGGGATCGAATCGCTTCGGCCTCTCCAGGGGAGCGAACATAAATGACCGACAGCTACCACGCGGAGACGACCGGCCTCATCCTGGTCGATCTCTTCAACGATTTTCTGTCCGAGGGCGGACAGAACTGGGAATCGGTCAAGGAAGTTGCCCTCGAGGTTGGCGTCGTCGAAAACTTGAAACGCCTGGTACATGGCGCCCGCGCGAAGCAGGTGAGACTGTTTTACGCCATGCATCGCCAAGCCGAGGCCGAAGAATTCGCCGGATGGAAAGCCATATCCGGCACCCACGAAGCCATGCGCGACGGCTTGTTCGAAAAGGGCAGCTGGGGCGCGGAAATTCACTCGGACCTCAAGCCCGAGGCAGGAGACGTCATGGCGCTCGAGCATTGGACGTCTAGCGGCTTCGCCAATACGGATTTAGATTTTCTGCTCAAGCAGCATGGCGTCGATCATGTGGTTGTGGCCGGCATGGCCGCCAACACCTGCGTCGAAGCGACGGGCCGCTACGCGCTGGAGCTTGGCTATCACGTCACCTATCTTTCCGATGCCGTGGCGACATTTTCGAAAGAGGAGCAATATGCCGCGGTTGCCCTCAATTATCGCCGTGCCGGGCACGCCGTCATGACCGTGGATGAGTTTCTCGCCCTCGTTTGATCAAGTGCCGGAGGAAGTAATGTCCAACCCCATATCGAGCGTCGATCCGGATGGTCTCCTCGAATATTCGGTGGTCTTCACCGACCGTTCGCTCAATCACATGTCCGAAGCCTTCCAAGGGGTGATGCGCGATATTTCATCGGTGCTGAAAAATATCTATAGCGCCGATGCCGCGGTGATCGTCCCGGGCGGCGGCACCTATGCCATGGAAGCGGTCGCAAGGCAGTTCGCCACCGGGCGCAACTGTCTCGTCATCCGCAATGGCTGGTTCAGCTATCGCTGGAGCCAGATTTTCGAAGCGGGAAACATTCCCTCGGCGGAAACGGTGCTCAAGGCGCGTCTCGTGCAGGATGGCAACCGGGCCGCGTTCGCGCCGGTGCCGATCGACGAGGCGGTCGCCGCGATCGCAGCGAACAAACCCGACATGGTGTTCGCGCCCCATGTCGAGACCGCGTCGGGCATCATCCTGCCGGAGGATTATTTGCGCGCCATTGCGGACGCTGTGCATGCCCATGGCGGGCTGTTCGTCCTCGACTGCATCGCGTCCGGCGCGGTTTGGGTCGATATGGCGGCGGCCGGTGTGGACGTGCTGATCAGCGCGCCGCAAAAGGGCTGGAGTTCGTCGCCCTGCGGCGGCTTGGTCATGCTGAATGCGCGCGCCCGGGAGATGCTGGAGACCACCACCAGCTCCAGCTTCGCTTGCAATTTGCGGCAATGGCTGCAGATCATGGAGGCCTATGAGAAGGGCGGCTTCGCCTATCACGCGACGATGCCGACCGACGCGCTGGTTAAATTCCGCGACGCCATGAAAGAGACCGAGGGTGACGGTTTCGCCAAGCTGCGCGATGCGCAATGGGCGCTCGGCGAAAAGGTCCGCGCGCTGCTCGTCGGCCGGGGCTTCGAGAGCGTCGCCGCCCAGGGCTTTCAGGCGCCGAGCGTGGTGGTGAGCTATACCGGCGACGGCGATATGCAGAACGGCAAGAAATTTACCGCGCTGGGCATGCAGATCGCCGCAGGAGTTCCGCTTATGTGCGACGAGCCGGAGGATTATCGTAGCTTCCGGCTCGGCCTCTTCGGCTTGGACAAGCTACACAATATCGACCGTACCGTGGACAATCTCGCCCAGGTTCTCGACCGTATGGATTGACCTGATGACGGGCGGTCAGCTCTTGTATTTCCGCTTTAGTTCCGCAGCGAACTTTTTCTCCGGCAGGAATTTCGTGCCGCCGAACCATAATTCCTTCGCTTTACCGTTCGTACCGCGCACCAGGCGCGCGCCTTCGCCATAGCTCGCGAGGCCCGTGGCATGGCGGATCGTTCCCTGCCCGCGCCCCGTGACGGCAATTTCGGCGGCGTCGGTAAAGGGCACCGCCATGGACGGATCGCCAACCAGCACATGGTCGCGCATGGGGACGAAATCGAGGGTGCGCCACAGGCTCCACCAGCGGCCCGCCCATTCGCGGGTCTTGGCGCTGGCCGGGCCGCGCCGCTCGAAACTTTGCAGGATATGCACCAGCGCGTCGGACCAGGCCCAGGCCGGCCCGTCGACCGCGTTGGTCAGGATCGAGATGGCGAGCTCGCGCCCCGGCAGCGCCACGGTACGGCTGATGCAGCTTTGGAACCCGCCGGCATGGCCGAACCACTCCCAATCGCCGGCCTTGCCCAGCATGATGCCGAGGCCGTAGCCGCCCCGCGCGCTGGCATCGACGTCTGTCCATTGCCGGCGGATCATGTCGCGCCGGCTGGCGGGCGTGAGAATTGAACGCTTGGCGGCGGGATCCAGGCTGGCGAAGAAACGCGCGAGATCGCCGGCGGTGGAAACAAACCCGGTGGCCGGGGCCATCGCGTTGGTCGGATTGTCGCCCGGCACGATGCGCCGGCGGCCGAGCGGCAACTTGCCGCTATGGCCGCGCGCGACGGCCACGCCGCGCGGCGCCGGGCCGTCGGGCCGGGTTTCGCCGAGCTTGGCTGCGCCGACGATTTCGCGCCCGACCCACTCGCAGTACGGCTCGCCGGTTACGGCCTCAATGATCAGGCCGGCCAGGCCGAATGCGTGATTGGAATATTTGAAGCGCGTGCTGGGCGCGATCAGCGGCGGCTCGGTGAGCGCCGCACGCAACTCCTTTTCGCTGAGGAACGGCCGCCGGTCCTGCCATTGTCCGGCATCGACGCCGTCGCGGATCAGCCCGGCGCTGTGCGACAGCAATTGATTGAGGGTGAGCGCCGCCACCTCCGGGTGGAGGCCCTCGACATAACGCCCGGCCGGGTCGTCGAGCCTGAGCTTGCCGGCCTCGCGCAGCTTGAAGATGGCGGCGGCGGTGAAGCTCTTGGAATGGGAGGCGACGCGAAAGCGGTGGCGCGGGGTGAGCGCCCGGCCCGTCTTGAGGTCGGCCGAGCCGAACGCCGCCTCCATCACCACGCGCCCCTTATGGGCGGCGGCAACCACGCAGCCCGGCTGCTCGCTGAGCCGCATCTGATAATCGATCCACCCGGGAATATAATCGAGCGCCGCCTTCAGCCAGCCATCCATCTCACTCTCTCCTTACACCGTAAACCCGTAGAGTCTCGCCGGGTTGTCATGCAGAATTTTCTTGCGCTCGTCGTGGGGCACGTCGCGGAAGACGCGCTCGATCACCGCGCGCGAATTGGGGAAGGTGCCTTCGTCATGCGGGTAGTCGTTGCCCCATAGCAGGCCGTCCGTGCCGGTGATATGGCGGTTGGCGAGGCCGACCTCGTCGTCGGCGAAGGTCGCGGCGCCCTGGCGGCGGAAATATTCGCTCGGTTTAAGGTCAAGCCGCGGATTGATCCACATATGGCGCTTCTCGTTGATCTGATCGAGGGATTGCAGCACCCAGGCGAGCCAGCCGATGCCGCATTCCACGAGCACGAATTTCAAATTCGGATGGCGCTCCAGCACGCCCGATGCAATGAACAGGCAAAGCGGCGTCATCGCGCCGGCCTGCTCGATGATTTCATAGGCGAGGTCTTCGCCGGGGGCCGCGCGCGACGGCTCGGTCGCCTCCGACGTCTCCGCCTCGGTGAAGACATGGAGCGCGAGCGGGATGCCGAGTTCCGCGACCGCCGCCCAGAACGGCTCATAGTCCGGCATGTTGTAGGGCAGGCGCGGCACATGCATGGGGATCGAGAGCGAGCGGAAGCCGAGCCCGGCGACGCGTTTCGCTTCGGCGATGGCGCCGTCGATATCGTTCATCGGGATCACCGCCGAGACGGCGAAGCGTTCCGGATGGCCGGCGAAAATCTCGTGATAATAATCATTATAGACCCGCGCCAGGGCGAGCTGAAAAGCGGCATCCGGCGAGGTGAAGCAATTGAAGATGCCGTGCGGATAGATCACCTCGGCGCCGATGCCGTCGCGCTCCTGATCCGCGAGGCGGAGCGCCACGTCGGTGCCGCCGGCGCGGTGGAAGACGCGGCCGAGATCTTCTTCGCCCGCCTCGCGCCAATAGCGTTCCCTGTCCTCTTCCTTGAGCGGATTGGGCGCTTCGAGGGGGCGCGGCGGCTGGCCTTCGACAATGACGAAATGCTTGCCGCCGCGCATCTCCAGGCGCGGCGCGCGGGCGCGGTAGCGCTCCGGCAGGCGCTCGAATATGCCGAACGGCTCGTTCAAGTGGGAATCGGCGGAAATGATCTTGTAGTCACTCATTCTGTCGCGCTCATTCCGTTCGCGGCGCCCGGCCGAGGATCATGTCGGCGGCTTTTTCCGCGATCATGATGGTCGGCGTCGCCGTGTTGGCGCCGGGGATCGCCGGCATCACCGAGGCGTCGACCACCCGTAGGCCGGCCACGCCATGGACGCGCAGTTCCGCATCGACCACCGCATCGCCGCCCCTGCCCATTTTGCAGGTGCCGACGGGATGCCACACGGTGGTGGCGTTGGCGCGCACCCAGGCATCGATGCCTTGGTCCGATTGCACCGCCTCACCCGGCGAAATCTCGCCACCGCGATAGGGCGCGAAGGCGTCCTGCGCCATGATGTTGCGCACCAGCCGCACGCCGTCCCGCATCACCTGCCGGTCGGCTTCGGTGGCGAGCGAGTTGGGTTCGATCCGGGGCGCGGCGAAGGGATCGGCGGAAGTGATCGCGACATGGCCCCGGCTCTCCGGGCGCGCCAGATAGAAATGGGTGAGGAAGCCGTGGCGGCCCTGCTTGGCCCTTGTGGTGTCGAGCGAGAGTCCGGGGATGAAGGTGATCTGCACATCGGGGATGTCGAGCTCGGGCCGGGTGCGCAGGAAGCCGCCGGCCTCGAGCGCGATGGAGGCGCCCGGCCCGTCGCCGAACAGCCAGACGCGCAACAGCGCCAGCGCGGCGCGGTCGGCGCGGAACAGGCGGTAAAGGGTGACCGGCTTGATGCAATGGTTCTGCACATAGGCGCCGAGATGATCATGCAGATTGGCGCCGACACCAGGTAGCTCGGCGGTGACCGGGATGCCGAGCGAATTCAACAGGGCGCTGTCGCCGATGCCGGAAAGTTGCAAGAGCGCCGGCGAATTGACCGCGCCGCCGCAAAGGATCACTTCGCGCGCCGCATGCACTGTTCGCTTGCTGCCGCCCCTGCCGCCCACCGAATATTCGACGCCGGTGGCGCGGCCATTCTCGACCAAGAGGCGCGTGGCATGGGCGCGGGTGACCACTTCGAGATTGCCTCGTCCGCGCACCGGCGCGAGATAGGCGGTGGCGGTGGAGACGCGCCGGCCCCTGTCGATATTGAAATCCTGCCGCCCCATGCCTTCCTGTTGGGCGCCGTTGAAATCGTCGGTCTCCGGATGGCCGGCCTGGCGGCAGGCTTCGAGAAAGGCGCTATAGAGCGGATTGTCGGACTTTGCCCGGGCGACGGTGAACGGGCCGTCATTGCCGTGATAGTCGTCGCGCCGGTCGCGGTGGCCCTCGGCATGTTTGAAATAGGGCAGCACGTCTTTATAGGACCAGCCGTCAAGGCCGGAGGCGGCCCAGCTATCGTAATCCCAGCGGTGGCCGCGCATATACATCATGCCGTTGATCGACGAGGTGCCGCCGAGCACCTTGCCGCGCGGCCATGGGATGCTCCGCCCGTCGAGATGCGGCTCGGGCGCGCTGTCATAGCCCCAATTGGTCGATTTGATGAAATAGGTCAGCCCCGCCATCATCGGAATGGGCAGCATTGGATGGCGGTAGGGCCCGCCCGCTTCAAGCACCAGCACCGAGACGCCGGCCTCCGCCGAAAGCCGGTTGGCGAGGACGCAGCCGGCGGTGCCGGCGCCGACGATGACAAAGTCGAATTGCTTCACAGGAGAGATGCCTTCAATATTCCGGCCGATCCTATCACGCGCCCGGACGGTCCCGTCATGATGTACCCCACGCTGTTCTCCCCGCTCCAGGTCGGCGCCCATGAATTGCGCAACCGCGTCGTTCACACCGCCACCGTCTCCGGCTATGGCGCGAATACGCGGCCGAGCGACCGTCTGATCGACTATCACCGGGCGCGCGCCGCCGGCGGCACGGCGATGATAGTGACCGAGCTGATGCCGGTACACCCCACTTCGCTGTCCAATCCGTTTCTGGTGAGCGTCTTCGATGAGGACAATCTCGATCCGCTCAGCCGCTGGGCCGAGGCGGTCGAATCCGAGGGCTGCCGCCTGGTCGGGCAGATCGGCCATGTCGGGCGGCAGCAATTATGGAGCCCGCTGGCGACACCGGTTAGCGCCTCGGCGCGGCCGGATCCCTTAAGCTGGACGGTGCCGCACAAGATGAGTGTGGGCGAAGTCGAGGAAATGGTGGCGAGCTTCGTCGATGCCGCCGAGCGGCTGCAGCGCGCCGGCTTCAGCGGCGTCGAGCTGCATGGCGCGCATGGCTATCTGCTCACCCAATTCATGTCGCCTTTCTCGAACGACCGCGACGATAAATATGGCGCTAGCCGCGAGGGCCGCCTTACTTTCGTGCGCGAAATGATCGATGGCATCCGCGCGCGCTGCGGCTCAGGGTTCCTGATGGGTCTCAAAATGCCGTGCGACGAAGGCGTCGCCGGCGGCATCGATCCGGAAGAGGCGGAGGAGATCGTCAAGATTTTCGTCGCCGGCGGCGGGCTCGATTATTTCGCCTTCAGTCAGGGCAATTTCAGCCCCAGCCTGGAAGATCATTGCCCGGACATGCATTTCCCCCACCGGCCGTTCCAGCATCTCCATGCGCGCATGCGGAAAGTGTGCGGCGGCGTGCCGTCGATGACGCTCGGGCGTATCGAAACGCCAGAGGCTGCGGAGCAGGCGCTCAATGAGGGTTGCGGCGATATGGTCGGCTTCAGCCGCGCCCTGGTGAGCGACGCCGCCTGGGCGGCCAAGGCGCAGGACGGGCGCGAGAGCCATATTCGCCCCTGCATCTATTGCAATTATTGCTGGGGCGAGATCCATGCCGGGCGCGGCATGACCTGCGTGCACAATCCCGAACTGGCGCGGCCCAACGAGATCGGCTGGCGACCGAAACCCACATCGGCGAAGAAGCGCATCGCCATTATCGGCGCCGGCGTCGGCGGGCTGGAGGCGGCGTGGATCGCGGCGGCGCGCGGCCATGAGGTACATCTCTTCGGCGCCTCGCCCGAGCCGGGCGGCGCGGCGCTGTGGGAATCGCGCCTGCCGGGGCGGGCCGATATCGCCGAGGCGATCGATTTTCAGCGCCGCCGGGCGGAGGCGCATGGCGTCAACATGCATCTCGGCGCGCCCGCCACCGTGGAGACCATCGCCGCTCTCGATCCGGACCGGGCGATCCTCGCCACCGGCGCCGAGGCAACCTGGCCGGCGAGCCTTGCCGTCGGGACGGAAGCGCGCGACCTTCGATCGGCGACCACCGACCTGTTGCAATCCGACGCGAGCCATGACGGCACCGCTGTTCTGTTCGATCAAGACCACACCGCCACCGTCTATGCCGCCGCCGAGCTGTTCGTCGAGCGTTTCGGCCGGGTGGTGATCATGACGCCGCGGCCGACGATCGGCTCGAAGGTGAATTATCTGTCACTGATCGGCGTGTTCCGCCGCATGGCCGCGCTGCGGGCGGAGATCGTGCCGCTTAGCCTGCCGCTCACGCTCGACGGCGGGCGCCTCACTTACCGCAACGCGTTGAACGGCGACGAAAGCGAGATTGCCGATGTGGCCTGTCTCGCCTATGCCACGCCGCGCGCGGTGCGGGACGATCTGGCCGCCGATCTCACGGCGCGTGGGATCGCCACCCAGGCCATCGGCGACTGCCGCGCACCACGCACCATGGCCGCCGCAATTCACGAGGGGCACGAAGCGGGGCAATCATGTTGATTGAAAAGCTTGGGCGTTCTGGATTATTGATGCGCCACAAGCGGCGCAACAAGCCGCGCGCGGGAGACGGCAAACCATGAGCAATATGCTGGAGGTCGAGGACCTCACCAAGATTTTCGTCATCGCCAAGGACGCCAATCTGATCGCGGTCAACAATATCTCGTTCAGCCTGAAGCACGGCGAGACCTTGGGCCTGGTGGGCGAAAGCGGCTCGGGCAAGACCACCGTCGGGCGCTGCATCCTGCGCCTGATCGAGCCCACCGAAGGCCGCGTCATTCTCGACGGCCAGGACATCACCGAGCTCGACGCCAAGCGGCTGCGCGATTTGCGCGCCAATATGCAGCTCGTTTTCCAGGATCCGTTCGGCTCGCTCAACCCGCGCCTGACCGTGTCGCAAACCATCGAGGAGCCGCTCAATCTGCACGGCATGGCGCGCGGCGAGCGCCGCGAACGGGTGGCTGAGATGATGCGCCTGGTGGGTCTCGCCGAGCATTTTTATCATTATTATCCGGCCGATCTGACGGCGAGCGAGCAGCAGCGCACCGGCATCGCCCGGGCGCTCGCGACCAAGCCGGAATTCGTCGTGCTCGACGAGCCGACCTCCATGCTCGACCCCTCGGCGCGGGCGGAAATCCTCGATCTTCTGAAGGAGATTCAGCAGGAGCTCGGCACCGCCTATATCTTCATTTCGCACGATCTCACCTCGGTCGCCAAAATCAGCCACCGCATCGCCATCATGTATCTCGGCCATATCGTCGAGCATGCGCCGACCGAAGTGATCATGGAGAGCCAGCGCCACCCCTATAGCCGGGCGCTTCTGTCCGCCGTGCTGTTCCCGGACCCCCAGCGGCCGCCGGACCCTTATGTCATCGAGGGCGAGATCCCCACCGCGATCAACCCCAAGCCGGAATGCCCGCTCTATGGCCGCTGCCCGATCCGCGAGGACGCCTGCAAGGAGGCGGTGCCGCCGATGGTCGAGATCGAGCCCGACCATTTCTCCGCCTGCCGCCGCTGGCGCGACGTGGCCACGAGCACCCAGGCGTGATTAACCGTCGGCAGGGCGGGCGCTTCAGTTGACCGCTATTTTCCGAAAGTGATAGGTTTGAGGGAATAAAAATCAAATGATCGTTCGTTAGTGAATCTGGTCGTAATAACAAATCAACATTTAAGGGAGATCTAATCATGAAGCTGGGAGTTCTCTTGAAACGTGGCGTGTTGGGCGCCGCCGCCGCGGCGCTCATTGCCGCCGGTACGTCCCTCGCGCCGGGCTTGGCCAAGGCGAATCAGGACACCATGGTCATCGCCATCGGCGCCCTGCCTCAGGGCATCGATGTCGACAAGCATGTCAGCCCGCAAACCTGGAGCATGGGTGCCCAGGTGCTGGAAGACGGCATGAGCTGGGAGTGGGTCGATTTTCCGTTCTCCACCGGAGACGATTGGGACCCTTCGACCATTCCGGGCTTTAAATATCCCGATTATATCGGCCAAAAGGCGCTGGTTCCGGGGATTATCGAGAAATGCGATCTCGATGCCGACGGCAAGCGCGCGGTTTACCACATTCGCCATGGCGTGATTTCGCCGTGGGGCAATGAGCTTACCGCCGACGACGTTCTGTGGCGCATCGAGCGCGGCAAGGCGACCGGGGCGATCAACAATTTCCTCGAATTCCTGGTCAATATGCCGGGTCAGACGATCAACCCACCGGAAAGCGGCGGCTATAAGAAGATCGACAAATATACCGTCGAGGTCACCTCCTCGGCCGGCATGCCGCTCGCCTGCAAGGCGCTCACGAATTTCTACAATCCGTGGCTCGATTCGAAGGCGATGATGGCGAACGCCACCGATGACGATCCCTGGGCCAACAAATGGGTCTCGACCAATGGCGGCGGATTCGGCGCCTACCGCGTGACCGAATGGTCGCCGGGCAAACGCGTGGTCATGGAAGCCAATGAGAATTATTGGCGTGGCGCGCCTGAGATCAAGAAGATCATCTACCTCGTGGTGCCGGAATCGGCCAACCGTGTCGCGCTTCTACAGCAGGGCAAGGTGCATATGGCCGAAGGTCTGACGCCGGACGAGATCGTGGCGCTCGCGGATTCGGATCAAGCACGCGGCGTGGCCGTGCGCGGCAACCAGTCCATGTGGATCATGATCAACAACACCTTGGCGCCCTACGACAATGTCAAGGTGCGTCAGGCGATCAATCACGCGATCAACCGGGAAGCCATCATCAACGATATCTATCACGGCATGATGAACAATTGGCAGGGTGTGATGCCGAGCACCTATCCCGGCTATGAAGACTGGCTCAAATATGATTTCGATCCCGCCAAGGCGAAGCAAATCCTCGCCGATGCGGGATTCCCGAATGGGTTCGACGCGGAGATTTCATACTGTGTGTGCGACGCGGCCCAGGAATCAATCGCCATTCTGCTGCAGAGCGATTTCAAGAAAGCCGGAATCAATCTGACGCTGAAGAAACTGCCGACCGCGGCCTGGTCCGATACGGTACAGAGCAAGCAGGGCTCGCTCGCGCTGTGGACCGATATGCCGATTCAGCCGGACATCAACTATGCTTTGAAGCTCGTCTGGCCGACCGGCGCCCTGGTCAATTACCACAATTTCTCCGACCCCAAGGTCGACCAGACCTTGAAGGACGGCGAAGGCGTGGTCGATCCGGCGGCCCGCATCGCGGCGCATAAAGGCATCCAGGAGTATATCCACGACCTGGCCCCGCTCGGCTGGATCGGCGAGCATTATTATGCCGTCGGTCTGTCGCGCAAGGTCAGCGGGTTCCGGTGGTATACGACGCAGTATTACCACGTCAGCGAAATGTCGATCGCCGACTGACCTGGACAGCTAAACAACGATCAAGAAACCACCCTGCCGGCGGCGGCTCCACGCCGCCGGCAGATTTCTTCTCTATGACTTTCGAGCAGGATCGCCGGGCGCGCCGTCCGGTCCCGCCACAGGAGCAATCTGAATGAGGTTTGCCGCCTATCTCGGCCTCAGATTTCTCTTTCTGATTCCGCAGATCGTGCTCATCTCCTTCGTGACTTTCGTGCTCGTGCGCATGTTGCCGGGCAACCCGGCGCGCATGTCTCTCGGTCCGCTGGCGCCCGAATCGGCGGTCGAGGCGCTGCGCTCCAAATGGCTGCTCGACCGGCCCATCTTCGAGCAATACACCGCCTGGCTCGAGAAGGCCTTCACCGGCGATCTCGGCGAATCCT